>CAZRMO010000059.1:0-24099 GCA_964601155.1 uncultured Enterobacteriaceae bacterium | reverse complement strand
CACGATGCGATGCCGACGCCCAAACGCGTCGTTGCCGTGGGTGCATGCGCGCTCTCGGGCGGGGTGTTCGCCGACAGCTTCGCCTGCGCCAAGGGCGTGGGCGAGCTGCTGCCTGTGGACGTCGAGGTGCCCGGAAATCCGCCGCCGCCGCTCGCGATCCTGCACGGCCTGCTGGTGGCGGTCGGGCGCAAGCCGCCGGTCGCGCTCGCTTCCACGTTCCCGGAACCGGGGCGGCGATGACGCCGCTCGCGCTCACGGTCCTGCTGTTCGCGGCATGCGGCGGCGGCATCCTGCTCTCGCTCGCGGTTCGCCCCGCGCGGCAAGGCACCGTGCTGGCATGGTTCGGCTGTATCGTCGCGACGGCGGCCGTTGCGGCCGGCGCTGCAGTGCTGTTCAACGGCAGCGGTTTCACCCTGGCACTGTGGACATTGCCCGGACTGACGACGCTCACGCTGCACTTCGACCCGCTCTCGGCGGCATTCGTGCTGGTGACGGGCCTCGTTCTTTTCCCGGCCTCGATTTACGCGGGCGGTGAGTTGAGGCGCGAATCGCTGCGCGGCCGCGAGCGCACGTTCACGGTGATGCTGCTCGCGCTTTATGCGGCCATCGTCCTGATCCTGATCGCGGGCGACGCGGTGCTGTTTCTCCTCGCCTGGGAGCTGATGTCGATCCTGTGCTATCTGTTGGTGCTGAGCGGCCCCGCCGGAGACGCAGGCGAGCGGGTCGCATCGGGCTATCTGCTGCTCGCGATGGGCGAGGCGGGAACGCTCGCGGCCGCGCTCGGCTTCCTGCTTCTCGCGCTCAACGCGAGCTCGCTGGAGTTCGGCGCACTCAAGTCCGCCGCGGCGGGCCTGGGAACGGGCGAGCGCTGGGGCGTGTTTCTCCTGACCTTCTTCGGCTTCGGCGTGAAAGCCGGCCTGGTGCCGGTGAACTCCTGGCTGCAACGGGCTTACGCGGCCGCGCCGCGCGCGTTCGCGCCCGTGCTCGCCGGCGCGACCCTGAATCTCGGCCTGTACGGCATCCTGCGGGTGAACGCTGATCTTCTGCCGGCGGCGCACGCGGGCATGGGTCTGGTCGCGCTGGTCGTCGGGACCGCTTCGGCGCTGATCGGCATCCTGTATGCGACCACGGATAACGATCTCAAGGCGATGCTCGCGCACAGTTCGATCGAGAATGTCGGCATCGTGGTGGCGGGCGCCGGCGCCGGGATGGTCTTTTACGCCACGCATCACCCCGCGCTCGCCGCACTCGCCTTCATCGCCGCGCTTTACCATCTGATCAACCACTCGCTCTACAAGACGCTGCTTTTCATCGGCGTCGGCGAGGTGGAGACGCAGACCGGAACGCGCGACATGGACCGGCTAGGCGGCCTGATCAAGGCGATGCCGCTCGCCGCCCTCGCCTTCCTCGTGGGAGCGCTGTCGATCGCCGGCCTGCCGCCGTTCAACGGCTTCGTCAGCGAATGGCTCACGCTGCAGACCATGCTGCGGGCGGCGGAACTCTCTTCGACCGGCGCCAAGATCGTTTTCGCCCTGTCCGGCGCCGGCCTCGCGTTGACCGCTGCGCTCGCGGTGACCTGCTTCGTGAAGGTGTTCGCGATGAGTTTTCTGGGAATGCGCCGGCTGGACCAAGGTCGGCACGTGCGCGAAGCCGGTCGCGCTGCGCTCGCCTCGATGGGAATACTCGCGGTGCTGTGCCTCGCGTTCGGCGTCCTGCCGACTTACGTGATCCCGATGCTCGACCCGGCAACGACGCAGCTGGCGGGGACAAGCGCATCCGACGCACTGGTGCCGCCGTTCTTTGCCTCGGCTCCGGCGCACAACACCTTGCCGGCCCCGTTTGTAGGCGAGTTCCACGATCTTGGCGCGCAGGTCGGGCAAAGCATCCTGCCAGGACGCGGGCTGGTGGTGCTGCACCGGGGCGGCGAGGCTAACCCCGTGGTCTTTGCGATGTCGACGTCGTACATGCTGCTGGTGCTGGCGGGGCTGCTGCTTCTGACCTACATCGTCGTTCGGCTGTGGCTGACGCGCGCGCGGCGCCTCGCGCGGCGCGAGCGCTGGGACGGTGGCTTGAGGCGGCTGCTGCCGGAGATGAGCTACACGGCGACGGGTTTCTCCAACCCGGTGCGGGTGATTTTCGACGCGGTGTTCCGGCCGACGACGGTGGAGGACACGCGCGAGACGGTGGCCGAGCATTTCCGCAACGCCATCCGGCGCGAGAAGGAGCGCGTTCACCTCGTGGATAATCTCGTATTCCGGCCGGTCAGATCGGCGACGCTGTGGTTCGCGCGCGGCTTGGCCTCGATGCACCACGGACGCCTCAACGCCTACGCCAGCTACGTGCTGTTGGCATTGCTGCTGGCGCTGCTGATCGGGCTTGGGTGACGTCGGATGAGCAATTTCAACGACTGTCCGTTTTGCTTGGAAGACGACGCGATCATCAAAGGCGAGCTTGCCTACGCGCGTTTCGACAAATTCCCCGTCAACCCCGGTCACGTGCTGGTGATTCCGCGCCGGCACGTATCCAGCTTTTTCGACACGACGCAGGCCGAAAGGCAGGAATTACTGAATCTCGTCGACGAAATGAAACTGCTTCTCGACAGGCAGTATGCTCCCGACGGCTACAACATCGGCGTCAACGTCGGCGAGATTTCGGGCCAAACGGTCATGCACGTTCACGTCCATTTGATTCCGCGCTACAAGGGCGATACCCCCAATCCGCGCGGCGGCGTCCGCGGCGTTGTTCCGTCCAAGCAATCCTACTAGGAGACATCCATGGACACCTTCATTCGAACAGTTCACGCCCGCGAAATTCTAGATTCCCGCGGCAATCCCACGGTCGAAGTCGATGTGGCTCTGTCCGGCGGAGCCCTTGGACGGGCGGCAGTGCCCTCGGGTGCTTCCACCGGCGTGCATGAAGCCGTGGAACTGCGCGACGGAGATGCGGGCCGCTACGGCGGCAAAGGCGTGCAGCACGCGGTCAAGAACGTCAACGCCGATATTGCGCCCGCGATCCGGGACCTGGATGCCTTGGACCAGGGCGCCGTGGACCGTGCGATGCTGGCCCTAGATGGTAGTCCGCAGAAGGGAAAACTCGGCGCCAACGCAATCCTCGGCGTAAGCCTGGCGGTGGCCCGCGCCGCTGCGGCCGCCAGCCGCCTGCCGCTGTTCCGCTACCTGGGTGGCGCCGCAGCCTGCCGTCTGCCGGTGCCGATGTTCAATATTCTGAATGGTGGCGTCCACGCCAACTGGCAGGGCACCGACCTGCAGGAATTCATGATCGCGCCGGTGGGCGCACCCAGCTTCGCCGAGGCGCTGCGCTGGGGATCGGAGATTTACCACCGGCTGAAAAAAGTGCTCAAGGACGGCGGCTATTCCACCGGCGTGGGCGACGAAGGCGGCTTTGCTCCTGCCTTGAAGCGCAATGCAGACGCGGTGGAGCTGATCCTCAAGGCGATCGAAGGCGCCGGCTATCGCCCCGGCGAGGACGTGGTGCTGGCGCTGGACCCGGCATCCAGCGGCTTTTTTGAAGACGGCCTCTACCAGCTGCGCACGGAAGGCCGCAAAGTGGGTGCCGAGGAGATGGTAGCGATGTACGCCGACTGGGTGGCGAAATACCCGATTGCGGTGCTCGAAGACGGTCTGGCCGAGGACGACTGGGCAGGCTGGAAGCTGCTCAACCGGGAACTGGGCCAAAAGATCGAACTGGTGGGCGACGACCTGTTCGTCACCAATGTCGAACGCATCGCGCGGGGCATCAAGGAGGACGTGGCCAACGCCGTGCTGATCAAGCTGAACCAGATCGGCAGCCTGACCGAGACCGTCGCGGCGGTGCGCCTTGCCTATGAAGCGAATTGGGGTGCGATGGTTTCCCATCGCAGCGGGGAAACGGTGGACAGCTTCATCGCCGATCTGACGGTGGCGCTGGGCACCGGCCACCTCAAAACCGGCGCGCCCTGTCGCGGCGAACGCGTGGAGAAATACAACCAGCTGCTGCGCATTGAGGAGACTCTGGGTGAGTCGGCGCTCTATGCCGGGCACAAGGCGTTCGTGCGGTGAAACATGCGCTTTCGCTACGTGGCGAGCGACGTTCAGGATTTCGGTGCACATCGACGAGGCCGAGGAATGGCGTCGGCGGCCGCTGCAGCAGGGTCAGAGCTTGAAAGGGTGAACGCCGTGCTGGAAATCGACATTCCGGGATTTGCTCTCCTCCGACTGAAGCACCTGGTGCTCGATTACAACGGCACGCTTGCTGTGGATGGCGCTCTGCTGCCCGGGGTGAAGGAAAGGCTGGAGCGCTTGTCACGCGTTTTGACACTGCACGTGCTGACGGCCGATACCTTCGGCACATCCCGCGCCGCGCTCTCAGGAGTGCACTGCGCGCTTTCGGTCCTGGAACCGGCGCAACAGAATCTGGCGAAACAGGCTTATGTCGGGCGGCTGGGCGCGGCGGAGGTAGTTTGCATCGGCAATGGTCGCAACGATCGTCTGATGCTCCGGTCTGCGGCGCTCGGCATTGCGGTCATGGGCGGAGAAGGCGCAGCGGTGGCGGCAATGACGGCGGCAAACATCGTAATTCCGGACATCGTCGACGCACTCGACCTGCTCGACAAGCCGCTGCGTCTGCTTGCTTCCCTGCGTCAATGACGACCGCGGAAACAGGCCCGGGCAACGAAACACCGGATCTGCCTTTTCCGGAATACATCGCCTGCCACCTATGCGGCGTGGAACGCCGCGTAATCAAGAGGGAAGCTTACGTGATGCCCGAAGGAACAGCCGGCGTCGCCTGGGCGAAGTGCAGAAAGTGCCGCCATACGTTTGTTCGCTTCATCGGAGAAGAAAGAGCCGCGGCGCGACTCGCGGAAAGGTGGCTAGGCCTGTACCGGCATTAGCCGTGGACGGCGGCATGTCCGCTGTCGAATGACAGTCGCGCACGACGTTTTGGCAGCAACGTCACTCCGCCGTGCTGCGATAGCCGGCGGTGACCCGTTCCGGTGCGATATTGCTGATGCGCCAGCGGCTCGCCTGCGCTTCGTATTCGAACAGCAGGGGGGTGGCGTTGGAAATGTGCTGTTCCAGTAGTTCCGCGCCAAGGCTGAATACGAGGACGTAAAGCGGCCCGCCGTGAGCGACCAGCAGCGTCGACACCTCGGTGTCCAATGCATCTTTCAATCCGGCCTGGATGCGCGCGACGAAATCGCGCAAGGACTCGCCGTTGGGCGGCTCGTTGCGCCAGTCGAGGTTGTGCGAGGGCGTGCCGGTCAGATCGCCGAACCATCTTTCCCGCAGACGCGGTTCCGCGATCACCGGGGCACGCACGACTTCTGCCGCCGCCTGCGCGGTCTGCCAGGCACGCCGCATGTCGCTGGCGAGGATGCGCGCGACTGCGTGCTCGCGCAGATATTCGGCCGCACGCTTCGCCTGCTCCAGTCCGGTCTGGTTCAGGGGAATCTCAGGATGCTGATAGACCCGCTGCGCGTTGCCCTCGGTTTCCCCATGGCGCAGGAAAACGAAGCGCCGCGCGCGCGGCTGCAACAGCTGTGCCGCGGACAGGCGCCGCACCTCGTCCAGGCCGTGCTTGGTGAGCCTGGACTGCCAGACCTGGGATGCCTTATCCGCTGTCATGTAAGCGCCTGACACCACCCGGCGCGGCGCGTATGCCTCCAGTCAGACACACCCGCCGGGCCTTATTCCTTTTCCTTGGTGACGACCACGCGGTTGACGAACAACACGCTGGGGAAGGTGCGATTCAGCGTCCTGCTGTGGAAATTGGTCATGACCATACCGTTATCGAAGCGGATCACGTCGCCCTTATTTAGCGGCAGCGCATTGGCAGCGAGCCACATCGTCTTCTTGTTCTGGCTCACCTCGATGTAGACATAAGGAGGCGCGGCGATGGTGCTGAGGACTTTGGCTTTTTGCGGCAACTGGGCCGCGGGAGCGCCATTGCCTCCCATTGGCGCGTTTACGCTTGGATGGCCGGGAGGAAGCGGCTGGGCGGCAGCGGAGACGGAAAAAGCAGCCAAGGCGAACAATATTGCGAAGGATTTCATGGATATGTTGCTTTCCTGATCGGGTTGAAGTCAGTCATTATACGTGCGCGGCTGTCCGACCGCCATCGGGCCGGGAGAATCACCGGCCATACCTAAGCGGGGCGATTCGAAGTACCTGACAATACGAGTGGGACATCCCCTGCCTCACTAAATCGGGCGCCCAACGGCGAGTCCCTCAGGCGCTCTCAGCCTTTGCCGGGCCGCTGCCACTCGAATGCGGCGCGCACGTAATCTTCGCCTTCCTCGAGGAACTCCACCAGTTTGATCAGGCGGCTGTGCTCGCCCATCATCACCTCGCACCTTTGGCCGGGAACGTAGCTCTTGTTCTCGAGGATCATCACCGGATGGTCGTGCGATTTCAGCGCGTCGGGCAGCATGATCGCTCGCATGTAATCGTAGCTGAATGAGCCGGTCGACGACGCCCAGTTGTCGGCCTGGTGCTCGCCGGCTCCGAGCACCCGCAACCATACCGAAACCGGACGCTTGGAAAAGATGCGGATGCCGCAATGCAAGCCGGCGTCCGCATCAATGCGGCGGATGATGCCGACCCACCAGACCTTCTCACCTTGCAGTTGGATGCCGCAGAGCTTGCCCGGTTCGGCCCACTTGCCCAGATCCGGCGGAATATCTGCGCCCAGGCCCCATTCGGTCTGGTCCTGTTGCGTCCAGGTTTCGGGGACGGATTCGATTTCCTCGGCGACCAGATTGACCGTGCTCGCGGCCTTCGCCTTCAGATCCAGATCTTCGCCCAGTGCCGTGCCCGAACCCAGTTCGATCTTGGTCATGCGCTGGCAAATCGGCTTCAGGCCGTGCACCACGCTCACTTCGGCCGTGGTCTTGCCGCGCGCATAGCGCTGCGGCGGCGGCGGAGTGGTGCCAAGGTATGCCTCCAGATGCTTGATCACGGTAATGATCTGCGCCGGCGAGAACTCCTTGCCGAAGCGCAGCTCATCGCTCAGCATGTTCTTCTCGCTCAATGCTCTGAGTTCGGCCAGTTTGGTCAGCGCCTGACCGCCGCCGATAAAGCGTTTGCTCGCGCCGGGCGCTTCCCTGGCCGGCATGAGCGCGGGTGGCCCGGCAGCAGCCAGGTCAAAAAAGAAATTGGCCCCTGCTTGCTGTTCCCGCGACCATTCGGCGGAAATTGCAAAACGGGCCAGAATGCGAAACGCGAGTTCAAGCTGCGCCGGCGGAAATTGATGCGGCTCGGCCAGGTAGAGCAGCAAGATTTTCTGCAATTCGGCGCGCACGGTAGTGTGCACTTCGCGCGCATACGCGACGATAGGCAAAATGTCGAATTGCTTCAACTCGGCGAATGCGCACAGGTGGTACAGCGGAGCCCAGTCCGCTGCCTCGATGCCGACGAAGCGCAAATAGCGCAGCTTGAAACGCAGGCTCGCCGCGCGCAGCGCCCGCGCCGCTGCGATCGGCATTTCCTGCTCTACGTTTTTCGCGCCCTTCTCGCCATGCTCGAAATCGGCGACGCATTGGCCGTAGCCATCGGCCAGCCGGCCCCAGTATTCGCACAGCGCGTCCCAGATGTTGCGTGTCGCGCGATCCGGCTGATGAATTTTCGAAAAAAACTGACTGAACAAAGGACCGGCCTGCGCCGCGGCCGCCTGGTCAAGCAGCCGCATCACCGCCAGGCGGTCATCGCAGGCGAAGCCGCGAGTGTCCTTGACCGATGCGACCCAGTGCGAGATCTGCTCCAGGGTTTCGAGAGACACGCCTTCGGGCAGTTCGGCCAGTAGTTCCTGCGCGGCCTGCGCATTGCGCAAGGGATGATCGGATTTGCCGCCAAATTCCTTGATCCAGTCGAGCATGCGTGTCTCTCCTGCTCTGCTCAGCGCATCGCTCGCCCCTGCGGGCGGGCATTCATTCCCTGACCAGCACCACCGGGCAAGGGGCGAGGTGTACGGTTTTCGCGGCAACCGAACCGAGCAGCATTCCCGATAGTGCGCCCATGCCGTGCGTACCCATGACAATCATGTCACATTTCAGTTTTTTCGCCTTGCTCGCCAGGCTCTGCGCGACCGGCCCCACCAGGATGTGCGTGGCAAACGCCAGTCCCGCGCGATCGAACAGCCTTTTTGCGACGCGCAGGGCGTCCTCGCCCTCTTCGCGATAATAGCGCTGCAGCGCCGCGTGCCCGACCGGCTTGATCACCCCGCCCAGAGTAGGAATCGGCAGATGCACATAGACCAGGTGCAATTCGGGCGGCTGCTTGTACGCCGCCGCCTGCCGGATTGCTGCCTTCGCCACCTTGGCCGAATGCGGCGACCCATCGACTGCAATCAGGATTTTGGCCATATTGTTCTCCCCTCAAATGACGTATAGCAATCCTTGCCGGATATGTTCCGCCAGATTGGCAGCCCTGGCGAGGCCGACGACGCCAAAAGCGGCCACCAGCACGCCGGCCGCCAGCCTGAGGCGCCGACTGGCGGTGAATTCGCGCAGGCGCTTGAACGCCATTCCCGCGAGCAGCAGGTTGGGCAGGGTACCGAGCCCAAATGCCAGCATCACGCCGGCGCCACGGGCGGCGCTTCCGCTCAGCAATGCGGTTGCGAGTACGCTATACACCAAGCCGCAAGGAAGCCAGCCCCATAGCGTGCCAAGTGCGAATGCCTTCGCCGCAGTATCGGCGGGCAGAAACCTGACGCTGTAGGGTTGAACGCGGTGCCACAACCACGCACCGAGCGACTCCACCCGAGCCAGCCAATTGTTCAATCCGGTGAGGTACAGCCCCAGGCCGATCAGCACCAGATTGGCGAGCACGTAGAACAGCAATTGCACGGGGAGAATGTGGTCCAACATGAGTCCCGCTCCGCCGATTAGACCCATGATCGCTCCGGCCGCGGCATAGCTCGTGATGCGCCCCGCGCTATAGGCCAGATGCATGCTCCAGGCGCGCGACCGGCGCGGCGTCTGCAGCGTCAGCGCGCCGACGATTCCTCCGCACATGGCGATGCAATGCACGCCGCCCAGAAGTCCGATCAGGAAGACGGCCGCGAACCCCGCCTCCACGGGCTAGATGACCTTTGAGTAACTCGCGCGCTGGCTTGCCTGGCGCAGGTATTTGTCGAACACCATGCAAAGGATGCGCACCAGCAAGCGCCCCCGGGAAGTGACCACGATCCAGTCGCCGTCAAATTCCACCAGTCCGTCGTTGGCGTATTCGCGCAGCTGCGCCAGTTCGGTGGCGAAATAACTGCGAAAATCGATCAGGTGCGCGATCCCGATCGCCTCCATCGACAGTTCGAAGTGGCAGGACAGCGCCTGAATTACCGCACGCCGCACCAGATCGTCGGCGGTGACTTCGATGCCGCGCATTACCGGCAGCATCCCGCTGTCGAGCCGGTCGTAATATTCCTCCAGCGTGCGCACGTTCTGACTGTAGGTCGGGCCTATCTTGCCGATCGACGAGACGCCCAGCCCAATCAGATCGCAGTCGCCGTAGGTCGAATAGCCCTGGAAATTGCGGTACAAGCGCCCCTGGCGCTGCGCCACCGCCAGGTCATCATCCGGTTTGGAGAAATGGTCCATGCCGATATAGACATAACCGGCGGCGAGCAGCGTCTCGATCGCACTGATCATGAGTTGCAGCTTCACCTCGGGTTGCGGTATGTCGGTATCCAGGATGCGCCGCTGCGGCTTGAACACGGCCGGCAAATGCGCGTAGTTGTAGAGCGCGATGCGATCCGGCGAGCAGGCGATCACCTGGTCCAGCGTCGCCGCGAAACCGCTCAAGGTCTGCTTCGGCAAACCATATATCAGGTCGATATTGACCGATATGAAACCGTGCTTGCGTGCCGCGTCGATCACGGTCGTGGTTTCTTCCACGCTCTGTATGCGATTGACCGCGCGCTGCACCACGGGGTTGAAGTCCTGCACGCCGACGCTGATGCGATTCATGCCCAGCGCACCCAGCAGGGCAACCTTTTCCGCTCCCACTTTGCGCGGGTCTACTTCGATCGAATACTCGCCGTGCGGATCGAGTTCGAAACTCTCGCGTATCATCTGCATCAGTTCGCCGAGTTCGGCCTCGCTCAGGAAGGTGGGCGTGCCCCCGCCCCAGTGCATCTGCGTCACGCGCCGCCTGCCGCCCAACTCGGCGCTTTGCAGGCGGATCTCCCGGCCCAAATATTTCAGATACTTAGACGAACGGCCGTGATCCTTGGTGACGATCTTGTTGCAACCGCAGTAATAGCAAATGGTGTCGCAAAAAGGCAAGTGGACGTATAATGCCAGTGATCTGGTCATGCCGCCCACATTGCGCTTTGCGAGCCAGCTGCGGTAAGCGGCCTCATTGAAGGCCTCGACAAAGCGGTCGGCGGTCGGATACGAGGTATAGCGGGGGCCGCTGATATTGAATTTCCGCAGCAGGTCGGCGTCGATCTGCAAGTTATTCTGGGACGGGTTCATGCGTAAGACTTTTGCGTTCATCGCCGAAGTCTGCCTAATTTCACGATGGTAATGTTGATGTGGATCAAAATTTTCCCTTGCGCGCACCTAATACGATGAATGCCCCCAAACTTGCGAGGGTGATCGACATTAATGCCCTCAAGAACGCATGTTCCAACTGCAGCCTGCGTGAGATGTGCCTTCCTACCGGCCTAAACGCAGACGAAATCGAGAAGCTGGACCAGATGGTCTATACGCGCAAACGCGTCAAGCGCGGCGACAGTGTATACCGTTCCGAAGAGAAATTTGGGTCTCTGTACGCCGTACGCAGCGGCTTCTTCAAAACCACGCTGGTGATGGAAGACGGCCGCGACCAAGTGACCGGATTCCATATGGCCGGCGACATGCTCGGCATGGACGGCATCGGTGCCGACCAGCACGCCTGCAACGCGATCGCCCTGGAAGACAGTGAGGTATGCGTCATCCCTTACGGCCGCCTGGAGGAACTGTCGCGCGAATTGTACGTGCTGCAGCAGCACTTTCACAAGGTAATGAGCCGCGAAATCGTGCGCGAGCACGGCGTGATGCTGCTGTTGGGCAGCATGCGTGCCGAGGAGCGGCTGGCCGCATTTCTGCTCAATTTGGCGCAGCGCTTCACCTCGCGCGGATATTCGGCGTCGGAGTTCAACCTGCGCATGACGCGCGAGGAGATCGGCAGCTACCTCGGCCTGAAGCTGGAGACCGTCAGCCGCACGTTTTCCAAGTTCCAGGAAGACGGCGTGATCGGTGTGCAACAGAAAAACATTCGCATTCTCGACAGCGAGGGTCTGAAACGCGTACTCGGCCGGGAACCGGGTTAGAGCAGGATATTGAAAAAGGGGCACGCCCCTTTTAAATGCCCGCTATCGGGGCCGCCGAAAGCCCCCCCGCTGGATCACCCTAGACCAGATGCGTTCTCCCTGCTTGGGAAGTGGTTTTCGACAGCCTTTTAGCGATATACCAGCACCGGAATCTTGCTGTGGGTCAGCACCTTGTGCGTTTCGCTGCCCAGCAATATGCCGGACAGGCCGCGGCGCCCGTGCGAAGCCATGAAAATCAGGTCGCATTTTGCCTTCTTCGCAGCGTCTATGATGCCTGAGTAAGGCGTGTCGGCCATCACCACCGAGCCGTGATACTTCAGCCCTGCGGCAAGCGCCTCGGTTTCGATCTGCTCCAGGTATTTTTCCCCGGCTTGGCGCGCTTGGCGATCGAATTCCTCTGCTGTGGGCATGTCCGGAGGTATGTAATCGCCGAAATAATAGGGTTGGAACGGCTCGACCACGTGGCAACCGGTGATCTGGGCCTTGATGCTCTTGGCAAAAGCCACTCCGGATTTGATCGATTTAACCGACAACTTGGATCCGTCCGTTGGAATCAGTATATTCTTGAACATGGTATTCCCTCGAGAAATTGATCAACCGCATCCGCCCGCCTGTCCACGCTTCGGACAACCGTGTGGCCGCGCCGATTCAGGAAGCGGGCAGCGGTTCACTTCGAATGGCGAGCGCTGCAAGAGACAGGTTAACGCGCTTGATGCAGCAGCGAAAGCCCAGAACACGAAAAACCCGACCGAATAGACCGCTGTCCGGTCGAAATTCAAGGGCGCACCGAACAGGCGCATGTCGTGCGGGTCGAACAGGGTGAAGGCAACTCCTTCGGCAATTCCGGCCACCAGAAACGCCGGCCACAGGATCCACATCAATCTCTGCATCATCGCTCGTCTCCCTTTGAATACTCCTCGCCGACCGGTAACGGCGTGCGCCCGTTGAGTCTCAACGCACCCGCCGCAGGCAGTGTCCAGTCGCCCGCCAAGCGCCAGCCGCGCTGTTCCAACACCACATGCCAGCGCCCCGCCCGCAACGCTTGCACCCGCCCCTCGTAGACACCCGGTCGGACCAGATCCAGTCGCAAGACCTGATCCATGCCGGCACGGGTCGGATACACGAAATGCAGTGTCAGAGGCTCGTTCGCAGCAGCGCCACCTGACAGCACGCGCACGCGGCCGTCCGCTAAACGGATCTCTGCGCTTATGCCGAGACGCTCGGCTGCCTCGCTGCGCCTGAGCACTGTGTTGATGGCCAGCCCCTCTTGGTAATAGTCGTCGACCACCAGCCCGTCGTCGCTGCGCACTGCGAGCCAGAGGGTAATAAAGCATGCGACTATGACCACCGCCGGGCCGGCCATCAGGATCCAGGGCCAGGGTTCGCGATACCAGGGTTGCACGTGCACGCCATTCGCGTTCATCTATGCCTCATCTCACCAGGAAGATCGAGCGCTCGCGCGCAACAATGGCCGGATTGTCGGCCGCGGTTACTTCGAATTCGATCTTATGCAATCCAAGCGGCAGCGCGCCCTTCGCGATACGCAGCCGCACCGGCACCATGCGAGTGGTTGCGCCGGGGATCTCGACCTCCTGCGTATCTGCAACCTGCAGTGTCGCCGCCCCGCTCGCGTGGATGATAAAACGGTGCGCTGTCTCCTGCGTATTCATGATCTGCAACTGATAGACATTTTCCACCCAGCGTCCGTCGACCTCGCGCGACATAATCGTCCTGTCGCGGATTACATCCACCTTGAGCGGGTCGCGCGCGTAAAGGCTGATTCCGATCGCCAGGACGATGGCGGAGAGGATTGCGGTATAGATCATCACGCGCGGCCGCAGCGCCCGCGCCAGGATTTGGCTCCGAGTCAGATGCTGCTGCAACGCATTCTCGGTGGTATAGCGGACCAAGCCCTTGGGGTAACCCATCCTCGCCATCACCTGGTCGCATCCATCGATGCACGCTGTGCAGCCTATGCATTCGTATTGCAGGCCGTCGCGGATGTCGATACCCGTGGGACAGACCTGGACGCACAGGTTGCAGTCGGTGCAGTGCCCCAGACCGAGGGACTTCGCGTCGGCATTGCGCGCGCGCGGCCCGCGCGGCTCGCCGCGCTCGCTATCGTAGGTAATGACCAGGGTATCCGGGTCGAACATGGCGCTCTGGAAACGCGCGTACGGACACATGTATTTGCACACCTGTTCGCGCATCCACCCCGCATTGCCATAGGTGGCAAAGCCGTAAAACAGAATCCAGAATATTTCCCACGCACCCAGCGCGGGCGCAGCGCCCTGCGCTGCGACAAATAGACCGCCAACCTCGGCCGCCAATAGATGAATCGGTGTGAAGTAGCCGACGAAAGTGAACCCGGTCCACAGTGACAGCGCAACCCAGAGCCCGTGCTTGACCGCCTTGCGGCCTAGCTTGCGTGCTGACACGGCTTGCTGGTCGAACCGCATGCGCGCCCAGCGATCGCCTTCGACCTTGCGTTCTATCCACATGAAGATCTCGGTATATACCGTCTGCGGACAGGCAAAGCCGCACCATAGGCGTCCCGCCACGGCTGTGAACAGGAACAGCGACAGCGCGGAGACGACTAGAAGCCCGGTGAGATAAATGAAATCCTGCGGCCAGAAAACCATGCCGAAGATGTAGAATTTGCGCGCGGCCAGGTCGAACAGCACAGCCTGGCGCCCGTTCCAGACCAGCCACGGTCCGCCGTAGAACACCAGTTGTGTGAAAAACACCAGCGCCCAGCGCCAGCGCGCGAATCGGCCGCTCACCGCGCGCGCGTAAATTTCCCTGCGACGTTCGTACAAAGGCTGCTCGACCACGTCTTCGGCCGTAGTCAACTTGGCATTTTTCGGCAAGTCGTTCACCTATGCTTGCCCCGGGACAAGTGAAAGCGATCCGCCCGCTGCACTCGAATACCGGGGGGCGATTACGTTCAGCGCAAGAAGCACCGATACCCGGCGGCGCCGGGCAAATGCCGCGCGCTGTTTATCGGTCACCCGTCTTGACCGACGGCGTGGCCGCGCCCCGCGAATGCGAGAGGCTCCACACGTAGGCGGCGAGTATGTGCACCCTGGCCTCGCCAAGGCGCTCCTTTTGCGCGGGCATGGTGCTGGTGTGGCCCTCGCTGATGGTATCGATCAGCGTCGCTTCGTCCGCGCCGTAGAGCAAGGCAGTGTTCGTCAGGTTCTCCGCGCCTATGGCCGGATTGCCCTTGGCGTCCGGCCCGTGACAAGCGGCACAGATTGTCGAGAACGTGACCTTGCCCCGCGCCGCGCGCGCGGAATCATGGTTCATTCCATTGAGCGACATCACGTAGTTGGCCACATCCTTGACGCCTTCCTTGCCCAGCACCGCACCCCAAGGAGGCATCACGGCCTGCCGGCCGTTGGTGATGGTCTGCTCGATCGTTTTCGGCATGCCGCCGTAGATCCAGACCGCATCGGTCAGGTTAGGAAACCCCCTGCCGCCACGGGCGTCCGACGAATGGCATTGCGAGCAGTTGTTCAGGAACAGCTTCTGGCCGAGCGCCATTGCGTCCGGTTCCGTCGCCAGCTGTTCCAAGCCGGTTTTCGAATATTTTGCGAAAATCGGCGCCATCAATGCGTCTGCCCGCGCCACTTCTTCGTTGTATTGCTTTTTTGACGTCCAGTGATACACGCCGGCATAGGTCCCCAGACCGGGATACAGCACGAGATAACTCAAAGCGAACAAAATGGTGATGTAGAACAGCCAGATCCACCAGCGTGGCAGCGGGTTGTTGTACTCGACCAGATCCTCGTCCCAGGAATGCCCTGTCGTTTCCGGCTGTTGTGATCCCGACACCTTGCGCGTGGTCATCGCCTGCAGCAGCACGCCGCAGGCGATGATGCTCGCAATCGTGATGATACTGATATAGAAGCTCCAGAAGCCGCTGGTGAAATCGCTCATATGCGCTCTCCGTTTCCGGGTTCGCCATCCTCTTCGTCGAACGGCAGGCGCGCCGCCTGGTCGAAGGCCGTCTTTCTGCGGTCACTGTAGGCCCATAAAACGATGACTATGAATATTGCGAACGAGACCACTGTGATTATCGAGTGCAGCGTATAGATGTCCATGTCTACCTCACACCCTTGAGCGCGGTGCCGAGATTCTGCAGATAAGCGATCAGCACATCCTGCTCGGTCTTGCCGGCGAGTTGCTTGCGCGCGCCGGCGATTTCTTTGTCGGTGTAGGGCACGCCTACCTCGCGCAGCGCGCGCATCTTGGCCTCGATGTCGTCGCTGCGCACCGGGGTTTTTGCCAGCCAAGGATAGGCCGGCATGTTCGACTCAGGCACCACATCACGCGGATTGTTGAGGTGAATGCGGTGCCAATCGTCGCTGTACTTGCCGCCCACGCGCTGCAGGTCCGGCCCGGTGCGCTTGCTGCCCCATTGGAACGGGTGGTCGTAGACGAACTCCCCTGCGACCGAGTAGTGGCCATAGCGTTCGGTCTCGGCGCGAAACGGGCGGATCATTTGCGAATGGCAGTTGTAGCAGCCTTCGCGTATATAGATATCGCGTCCGGCCAGCTGCGCCGGCGTGTAGGGTTTCAATCCGGCTACCGGCTGGGTGGTGGATTTCTGGAAGAACAGCGGCACGATTTCCACCAGGCCGCCGACCGCCACCACCAGGACGATCAGGACGATCATCAGGGTGCTGTTTCTCTCGATCAGGTCGTGACTGAAGTTCATTATTTTTCTCCCTGTTCAGGCGGGCGCGCCGGCAACCGCCGGAATGGGTGCATTGAACGCCACTTGGCCGGCTACCGTTTTCCACACGTTGTAGGCCATCACGAACATGCCGGAAACATACGTCATGCCGCCCAGCAAGCGTATGAGGTAGAAGGGATAAGTCGCTTTGACACCTTCGACGAAGGTATAGGTAAGCGTGCCGTCGGCGCTGACCGCCCGCCACATCAGACCTTGCATCACCCCGGCGATCCACATCGAGGCGATATAGAGCACGATGCCTATCGTGGCCATCCAGAAATGCAGATTGATCAGCGGCACGCTGTACATTTCGCTGCGCCCCCAGAGACGCGGAATCAGGTAGTAGATTGAACCGATCGTCACCAGCCCCACCCAGCCGAGCGTGCCCGAATGCACATGCCCGATGGTCCAGTCGGTATAGTGCGACAGCGCGTTAACCGTCTTGATCGCCAGCATCGGCCCTTCGAAGGTGGACATGCCGTAGAAGGACAGCGACACGACCAGGAACTTGAGGATGGGATCCTGGCGCAGTTTGTGCCACGCGCCGGACAGCGTCATCATGCCGTTGATCATGCCGCCCCAGGAAGGCGCGAGCAAAATAAGCGAGAACACCATGCCGAGCGACTGCACCCAGTCCGGCAAAGCGGTGTAGAGCAGATGATGGGGACCGGCCCACATGTAGGTGAAAATCAGCGCCCAGAAATGCACCACCGAAAGACGATAGGAGTACACCGGGCGGCCGGCCTGCTTGGGTATGAAGTAGTACATCATGCCGAGGAAACCGGCGGTCAGGAAAAAGCCGACGGCATTGTGCCCATACCACCACTCCACCATCGCATCCTGCACCCCCGCGTAGACCGGGTAGGACTTCCACAGCGTCGCCGGGATCTCGGCGCTGTTGACTATGTGCAGCAGCGCCACCGCGATGATAAAAGCGCCGTAGAACCAGTTCGCGACGTAGATGTGCGGCGTCCTGCGCTTGGCGATGGTGCCGAAGAACACGATGGCGTAGGCGATCCACACCACCGCAATGAGAATGTCGATCGGCCACTCGAGTTCGGCGTATTCCTTGCCGGTCGTGATGCCCAGGGGCAGCGTCACCGCGGCGAGCAGAATCACCGCCTGCCAGCCCCAGAAGGTGAAGGCGGCCAAGCCGCCGGAGAACAGCCGCGCGTGGCAGGTGCGCTGCACCACGTAATACGATGTTGCGAACAGCGCCGAGCCGCCGAAAGCAAAAATCGCGGCATTGGTGTGCAGCGGACGCAGCCGCCCATAGGTGAGCCAAGGGGTATTGAAATTGAGTTCCGGAAAGCGCAACTGCGCGGCGATCAGCACCCCCACCAGCATGCTGACTATCCCCCACACCACCGTCATCAAGGCAAACTGCCTGACCACCGTATAATTGTAAGTATTCGTCTTGTCCATGCGCATCTCGCTGTAATCGATTGACAAAAGCCCGGCGGCGGTACGAATCGCTGCGGAACCCACTGTAGCAACAGCTTTGGATCAATCCTTTGACGTGGATCAGACCTGCCCTTTTCCCCGGCGCATCCGGTTCCGCGTGTACCCGGAATCCGGCGAGCCATAAGGGCCCCCTAATAGCCATTATGATAGTAATGTTATTTTGATTTGGAAACCCTGACGTGCGTCAACTTTTGCAACGCAAGCCCGGTACTGCCGAGGCTATTCGGCGCCGGTTGCAGCCGCAGCGCGCGCCTTCCCGCGCGTGCGCTCAGCCGGCCGGCGGTACAGGCGCAGTGGGCGCAGCCGGAACGGGTACAGCGCCGCGCCGGCCGCAAGATGCTTCCGCCATGGCGCTCAGCCGATTGACGTCATTCAGGCGTGTATGCCTGCGCTGCGTCGTAATCAGCTTTTCTTCGCGGAAACGCGTCAGCACGCGGCACACGGTCTCTTCGGCGATGCCCAGATAGTTGCCGATATCGCTACGCGACATGCTCAGGTGAAATTCCGTGGGCGAAAAGTCCCTGCTGGCGTAGCGCCGGGACAACCCGAGCAGGTAAGCAGCCAGTTTCTCCTCGGCGCTTCGCTTGCCGAGCAGCAGCATCAGTTCTTCGTCGCGGCGAATCTGCTCGCTCATGACGGTGAGCATCTGATACTGCAGCGAGGGATTTTCCTTAGCTAGTTCCTCGAACTGAGCTGCGTCCATCATGCACACCGACGTCGTTTCCAGCGCCCTCGCCTCGCAGGTGTACTCGCGCGCCGCGAGCGCGCCAAGGCCGAGCAGATCGCCGGCGATATGGAACCCGGTGATCTGGGTGCGGCCGTCCTCGGTGCAGAGATAGCTTTTTACCGATCCGCTGCGGATGGCATAAATATAGTCGAAGCGCTTCCCCTGCCGGAAAAACAATTCGCCGCGCTTGAACACGGCCTTGCGCCGGACGATGCTATCGAGCAGCGTCAGGTCGGCGCGCTCCAGCCCCAGCGGCAGACACAGCTTGTAGATACCGCAATACCTGCACGCCACCGGTTCGCAGGTCTGCCGAACCGCCGCAACAGGCTGCGGCGGTTCGGCACGATCCGATACTTCGCCAACGGTGCTTGCGCTCATGCAGCGCTCCAACTGTCCCGCACCTCCTGCAGCCTGCCCTCGCCCTTGAGCTTGATCAGATGCGCCAGCAAGGACCGGCTCGCCACCGGATACAGGCGTGCCGATACGTCATCGTAGACCGAGGGGACGAGTTGTTCCAGCGTGGCCGAGCCGGCTTCGCGCACCGCGCTGAGTACTTTGTTCTCGCGCGCGAGCCGGTGAAGCAGCAGGCGTTCGAGCACTTCCTGCGTCTTGTCCATCAGAAACCCGTGACCGGGCGCGAACCAGGCGATGTCCTCCCCCTGGAGCTGGCGCAGCGAATCCAGATAGACGCGCATGTCGCCATCGGGCGGATTGATGACCACGGTCGAGCCCTGCATGACGTGGTCGCCGGTAAACAGCAGCTTCTCGTCTTCGAGCAGATAGCACAGCTGATTCGAAGCATGTCCCGGCGCGTGGATGACGCGCAGCGCGCAACCGCCCAGTTCGAGGCGCTCGCCGTGCGCGGGCACGCGATCTGGGTGAAAGCTCTGATCCTGGCGCTCGAACGGCGGGGGCGGCATGCCCACGAGTTCGGCGCCGGTCTTCGCCTGCAGCAATGCGGCCGCGGGCGAATGGTCGAGGTGGGTATGCGTCACGAGGATCCAGCGTATGCGTCCGCCGGCGGCGGCGAGTAGCGCCTCGATGTGCGCATCGATGGCCGGGCCGGGATCGATTACGGCAATGTCTCCACCCGCGCCGAGTAGATAGGTATTGGTGCCGGGACCGGTCATGTATCCCGGATTCGGGGCGGTGATGCGCCGCAGCTTGGCGGACAAGTGCACCACCGTGCCCGGCACGATTTCTCCCGAGGCCGTGCCTTTGCCCTCCGGATCGAGCCGGCCGACCTCGGCGTAAGCGTAGTCGCCGGGCACCAGCAGTTTCATGCCTTCGCGGGTTTTCGCGCTGCGCGGGGCCATGGCGGGCATTTTGCGCGGCGAACGCGCAAACGCCATCAGCGCCGCGGCGTTGTCGAAACCGGCAATGCTCTCCAGCGTCTTGATCGTCGGAAACACCAGTTGCATTTCCCCGCGCCGGTGCCGCTCCAGCGCTTCGCCCGGCCGGATCCAGACATGGTCCACGGTCTCGCTGTTGTCGTGCGAAGCGGTCTGCGCCGCGGGCGCCTCGGCCACGAAAAAGCGCGTGTCGTAACGGCGCGGGCGCCCTGGCTGCGTAATCCAGTGGCTGTAATAGGCGAGGCGCCCAGCGGCCAAACGCAGCTCCCGTTCGCGGCACAGGTCGGCGAGCCGCGCCCGTCCGGCGCGAATCGATTCGCGCCATTGCTCGAACGCCTGTGTGTGCTTTGCGTCGTTCAAGTCGGCATAGCGGCCTTCGGCATCGTGCGCGAGCAGTAGCCCCGCCTCCTCGAAGCACTCGCGCACGGCCGCGGCCCAATAGGCCAGGCCGCCCCGCTCCACGCCGAGCACACGGCTCGCCTCGACATCGTCCAGTCCTTCGCAATAGCCTGCCAATTCCTCGGCCGCATCGGCGGCATCGACACCGCCGCCGGGAAACACATGAGCACCGCCCATGAACACGGCCGACTGCGTGCGCCGGATCATGAACACCTCCATGCCCGAGTCGGCATCGCGCACCAGAATCAGCGTCGCTGCCGGGCGCGCAATCACGCCGGCCCCATCGCTAATGTGGCGCCGCCGATGCAAATCCGAATTTTCTGCATGCCTATCCCCGCCCCCATAAATGATTGCCGCAAATCTTAACGCAAAAGCCGCTGCGCGTTCCCCGGCGCTATACGCGTACCGACCGCCGCGTGCGGAAATTGCGCAACTCCGGGACGCGCCAGAACGGCAAACCAGCGATCAACAGCGCGCACACCGAATAGACGAAACTCGGCCGGTAGCTGCCGCTCAGGTCGTGCAGCAGCCCGGCCATCAGCGCGCCCAGTCCCGCGCCCACGGCATTGCAGGCGTAGATCAGACCGTAGATGCCCGCCACATGGCTGCCGGCAAACAGGTTCGTGCTCATCGACGACACGATAGGGCCGCGCGCGCCCTGGCAGAGGCCGAAAACCAGCACATAAGCCACCAGCAGGCCCTGCAGCGGAAACCAGGTCATCAGCAACAGAAGGAATACGCCGCTAATACTGCCGACAAAGGTCAGGCTGACGATGCGACGCGGTCCGATGCGGTCGGCAATGGCGGCGGTGCCGAGCATGCCGAGCACCGACAGCATGGACGAAGAGCCGAATGCGGTGGCCGCGAGGAGAGGCGGGAAGCCCTGCTCCACCAGATAGGCCACCACCTGCACGGTGATGGTGTACATGCCCATCGCGGTGAAAAAGAACACCCAGACCAGCCCCCAGAACATGCGTGTTCGCATCGCCGCACGCAGGGTCCAGTCGCGCTCGAGCGCGGTGGTACTCTTTTTTAGCTGGAGGTACTCCGGATGGCCTGCGGCGTAGCGCTTCCAGGGCAGAAAAAACACCAGCGGCACCAGCGCGAGCAGCACCTTGCCCATGATTCCGTAGGTTTCGCGCCAGCCATGGGTCTGCAGCAAATACTGTACGCCCGGCACGATTAACAGCGCGCCGAGGCCGATGCCGGCGAAAGCCACGGAAATCGCGGTCGACATGCGCTCGCGGAACCAGCGGCTGATCAGGCTGGACGAAGGCACCATGCCGAGGGACGCTGCCGCAATGCCGGTCATCGCGCCAACCGTGGCATAGAACTGCCACAGCGTGTGCACGTGCGGCGCGAGCAGAAAGCCGCCGGCCAGCATGGCCATGCCGCAGGTGTAGAGCGCGCGCGGTCCCCAGCGGTCGAACAGCATGCCGACCACGGGCGAACTCAGGCCGCTGACCAGCAGGTAAATCGAATACACGCCGGTCAGCTCCGAACGCGTCCAGCCCTGATCGTGCTGCAGCGGCAGCAGGAACACGACATAGGCGTCGGCGCTGCCGCGCCCGATCAGATTCAATACCAGGCAGATGCCCAGTACGGTCAGCGCTGTGCGGGTATGCGTCAAAAACCGTGACAAGCCAGTCTCCCGAAACCTCGAAGGCACGAACCGCACCCAAGGACATGAACGAAAATTCGAGCGCCCGGCATGCGCATTCCCCCCCGGGCGCTTCAATACGATTTAGGCAGGCCGAGAACCTTTTCGGCGATGAAACACAGAATCAGCTGCGGGCTGACCGGCGCGATGCGCCCGATCAGGCTTTCGCGCAAATAGCGCTCGACGTGGTATTCCCTGGCGTAGCCGAAACCGCCATGGGTCATCACCGCCCGCTGACAGGCCTTGAAGCAGGCTTCTCCGGCAAGGTACTTGGCCGCATTGGCTTCGGCGCCGCAGGGCTGGCCCCGGTCGTATAGATCGGCCGCCTTGAACGCCATGAGCTTGGCCGCCTCGAGCTCCATCCAGGATTCGGCCAGTGGATGCTGAACGCCCTGGTTCTGGCCTATGGGCCGCCCGAACACGATGCGTTCCCTCGCGTACTGCGCCGCTCGGGCGAGCGCCGCGTGTCCCAAGCCGACCGATTCTACAGCGACTAGAACGCGCTCCGGATTCATACCGTGCAGGATGCAGGCGAAGCCCTTGCCTTCCTCGCCCAGACGGTCTTCCACCGGCACCGGCAAACCGTCGATGAACACCTGGTTGGAATCGACCGCCGCGCGGCCCATCTTGTCGATTTCATGCACTTCGATATAGCGCCGGTCGAGGTCGGTATAGAACAGCGTCAGGCCCTCGGCGGGCTTGCGGCATTCCTCGATCGGCGTGGTGCGCGCCAGGATCAGCATTTTCTCGGCCACCTGAGCGGTGGAAATCCACACTTTCTGCCCGGACAGGATATAGCGCCCGCCCTCGCGCACCGCGCGGGTCTTGAGCCTCGTGGTATCCAGGCCGGTGTTGGGCTCGGTCACGGCGAAGCAGGCTTTCTCCCTGCCCGCGATCAGCGGCGGCAGCATGCGCCGCTTCTGCTCCTCGTTGCCGAACACGACCACCGGATTGAGGCCGAAGATGTTCATGTGCACCGCGGAGGCGCCGGAGAAGCCTGCGCCCGACTCGGCGATGGTCTGCAGCATCACCGCCGCTTCGGTGATGCCCAGGCCGGCGCCGCCGTATTCCTCCGGCATGGCGATGCCCAACCAGCCGTCGCGCGCCAGCGCTTGGTGCAATTCGAGTGGAAATTCTCCCGCGCGGTCTTTCTCCAGCCAATAGTCGTCGCCGAATTGCGCGCAAATCCTGGCGATCGCCTCGCGTATCGCCTGCTGCTCTTCGGAAAGCGAGAAATCCATGCTTATTTCGCCGCGGCGGCGGAACCGAGAATGCGCTCAGCCTCGTCCTGCGCGAAACCCAATTCCCGCAGCACCGCCGCACCGTCCGCGTTCAGCGCCGGTGTGGCGCGCCTGATTTCGCCGCCGCGGCGGCCATTGGCCCAGAGCGGGAACAGGACATGGCGCTCGCCGTCGACCTCCGCCACGTCCTCGCGCGCCTGTGCATACTCGGTACGGCTCGCCTCGGCCGGCGTCAGCGGCAGTTCGAGCGGAACGTCGAGCGGCTCCAGCAGATCGTGCCATTGCCGCGCGGTCTTGTTGAGAAAAAGTCGCTTCAGCAAACGCGACAGTTCATCGCCATGCTTGCGCCTGCTGGGATCGGTATCGAACTTCGGATCCATCACCGCGGGTTCCATGTCCTTCACCGCGGCGCGGAAATTGTCCCAGAAATGCTGCTCCACGATGCCGAGAATGAGCACGCTGCCGTCGGCGGTTTCGAACAGATCGTTCACCGGCCAGATATGCGCGCGCGGATCGGTATGCTCGGCGATGCCATGGCGCAGTGCGGCGCAGAACAGGCCCGCTTCATACAGGCTCAGGTCGAGCTGCGTCCCTTTGCCGCTGCGGCCGCGCTCATGCAGCGCCGCCAGGATGGCGATGGTGCCGAAGCTGCCGCCCTGCATGTCGGCGATCGGTATGCTCGAGCGCGCCGGCTTGCCCAGCCAGGACCCCGGATAGGAAAGTCCGCCGCTGGCGCCGACGTAGCCGATGTCGTGTCCGGGCCTGTCGCGCCAGGGGCCGTTCTGGCCGAAACCCGAAAGCGAGCAGTAGATGAGGCCGGGATTCAGTGCCGACAGGCTGGCGTAATCGATGCCGAGCCGCCCGCTCACGCCCGGGCGGTTGGATTCGATCACGACGTCGGCCCAGCACGCGAGCCGCTCGACCACGGGCTTCGCCTCGGCATGCTTGAGATCGAGAGCGATCGAGCGCTTGTTGCGATTGATCGCATGAAACACCGCCGGCAGCAGGCTTCTGCCCGAATCGCCCCGCGGCGGCTCCACCTTGATCACATCCGCACCCAGGTCGGCCAGGATGGCGGTGGTGAACGGTCCCGGAATCAGCACCGAAAAATCAGCGACCTTGATGCCCGCGAGCGGCAGCCAGCTCATGGCGCCGCCTCCGTTCGTCCGGCTTGATTCATAGATTCGCTTTGTCGGCGGCCGGCG
>CAZRMO010000058.1:0-25483 GCA_964601155.1 uncultured Enterobacteriaceae bacterium | reverse complement strand
CTGGGCGGCGAGGCGCATTTCTGGGGCCCGGCCGGCAAAGACGGCATCGCCGCGGTCATGCGCGCGCAACTGCAGGCGGCGGGCGTGGACGTGCGCGGACTGCGCCGCTTCGCCGGGCTGACTTCGTCCACATCGGCGATCCTGGTCGATGCGCGCGGCGAGCGCCTGATCGTCGGCTGTCGCGGCAGCGCGCTCGAGGCGCCGGCCGGCTGGCTGCCGCTGGAGCAAGTGGAATCGGCCGGCGCGCTGCTCGCGGACGTGCGCTGGCCGCAAGGCGCCGTCGCCGCGTTGCGCGCCGCGCGCCGCCGCGGCATCCCGAGCGTGCTCGACGCCGACACGGCCGAATCCGCGACGCTGCGATCGCTGGTGGGCGAGGCCGAATACGCGCTGTTCTCCGAGCCGGGCCTGAGCTGTCTTGCCGGCGCCGGCGATATCGAAGGCGGACTGCGCCGGGCGCTTGCCCTGGGCGCACGCTTCGCGGCGGTGACTGAGGGAGAGCGCGGCCTGTCCTGGATCGAGGCCGGCCAGGCCGGAGGCTTGCGCCACCTTCCCGCGTTCGCCGTGCCCGTGGTCGACACGCTCGCCGCCGGCGACGTGTTCCACGGCGCATTCGCGCTTGAACTGGCACGCGGCCAGGAGAGCGTGGACGCGCTGCGCTTCGCCGCCGCGGCCGCGGCGATCAAATGCACCCGGCCGGGCGGCCGCAACGGCAGTCCGACGCGGGAGGAAGTGGAGCAGTTCTTGCGCGCGGCCTAAACAACAAGGCGTCGGCCGCCGCCGCTTGCTTATACCTGCACGCGCCGCGCATTGGACTCGGGAAACGGGTATTCCATATGGCGCGCGGTCGCGCGCGCGACCGCTTCGCCGCAATAGCGCAGCACCAGCCGCAGCGCCATGTCGATGCCGGCGGAGATGCCGGCCGAGGTCAGCACCCTGCCGTCCTCGACCACATGCGATTGGGTATCGACCATTACCCGGGGAAACAGCTTCTGCATCAGGCCGAGCGAACGCCAATGCGTCGTCGCGTGCAAACCGTCGAGGAGGCCGGCATTGCCGAGAATCAGCGATCCGGTGCAGACGGATGTCAGCGTTTCGACCTGGGCCGCGCGCGCTTTGAGGAATGCGAGCATGGCTTCGTTTTTCATTTCGGCGCGCGTGCCCCAGCCTCCCGGCACGAGCAGAATATCCAGCGGCGGGCAGTTGTCGAAGCTGGCGTGCGGCAGGACCTGCATGCCACCGGTCGTAGTCACCGCCGCGGCACTTTGCGCGACCAGCAATACTTCGAACGGCGAAGGCTGGTCGCGGCGGCCCGCTTCGTCGAGGCGCACCGCCGAGAGCACCTCGAAGGGACCGCAGAAATCCAGCACCTCAACCTCGTTGAAAATGACGATGCCGACGCGCTTGCGTTCCATGTGGATTCCTTGTCTAGGCCTTGATGACCGCCGTCGCGAACAGCGCCCAGGCGACGATGAAGGCAGTGCCTCCAAACGGGGTGATGATGCCCAGCCAGCGCAGGCCGGTGAGCGCCAACAGGTAGAGGCTGCCGGAGAACAATACGATACCGGCCAGCATGAGCCAGCCCGCGCCGCGCAGGTAGGCGGACTCGGGCAGGTGAAACGCGGCCAGGCCGACGAGTATCAGGCCCAGCGCATGGTAAAAGTGATATTCGACGCCGGTCCTGTACACCGGCATCAGTTCCGGCGCGATGCGCGTGCGCAGCGCGTGCGCGCCGAAGGCACCGAATACGATCGCCAGCAGGGCGGCGATGCAGCCGGTTACGAGGAACAGTTTCGCGGTGGCGGGCATACTCGGGGCCTTTCGCGCTGATTTCGGACGGACTGGAAGTGTACCGCAGCGGAGCGGGCACGCTCCCTTCCGCGTATGCATTCTGCTGCGCTTCGGCCTGGGGCGCAATTGCATCGGCGTCCGCTCGCGCGTTTCATGGCAGAATACCCGCCCATGAACGATATTACGCAATTACATCTGCATGTCGGCCAGGAGATCGGGGTTTCGCCCTGGTTCGAGGTGGCTCAGGAGCGCATCGACCAGTTCGCCAGCGCCATCGTCGATCCGCAGTGGATCCATATCGACCCGGAGCGCGCCAAGCGCGAATCGCCTTACGGCGGCACCATCGCGCACGGCTTTCTCACGCTGTCGCTGCTGTCGCACCTGCTGGAGAGCACGGTCGACGTGAGCCGCATGAAGATGGGGGTCAACTATGGATTGAACCGGGTGCGCTTCACCGATGCGGTCCCGGCAGGCTCGCGCATCCGCGGGCGCTTCGTGCTCAACAAATTCGAACCCATCAAGGGCGGGACGCAGCTGACCTGGGGCGTGACCGTGGAGCGCGAAGGGGCGGACAGGCCGGCCTGCGTCGCCGAATGGGTGACGCGGCAGTACGGCTGAGCCGCAAAAGAAGAAACGGTCCCGCCGCGCGGGACGAGATCGCAGGAGGAGAAACGTGCAGGACAGGCACTACGCGCATTGGCCCATGGGCGTGCCCAAGCAGTTCCCGCTGCCCGAGACCAGCCTTTATTACAACCTCGAAGTCGCGGCCACGCGCTATCCGCGCAAGACCGCGATTTTTTTCTACGGCGGCAAGCTGACATTCGCCGAACTCAAGGCGCAGGTGGATGCGCTCGCCGCTTATCTGCAGCAGGACTGCGGTGTGCGCCGCGGCGATCGGGTCCTGCTCTACATGCAGAACAGCCCGCAGTTCGTCGTCGCCTATTACGCCATCCTGCGCGCGGACGCGGTGGTGGTGCCGATCAATCCGATGAACCTTACCGCGGAACTCGCGCACTATGTCTCTGACGCCGGGGCGAAGCTGGCGATCTGCGGCCACGAACTGCTGCCGCGCATCGCGCCGCTGCTCGCCGGGCGGGGCGCAGAACGATTAGAGCGCATCATCTGGGCGAATTACGCCGATTACCTCGACCCCGCCACCGACCTGCCGCTGCCGGATTTCTTCAAGCTGCCGGCGCCGGCGCCGGCGTCCGGCATCGTCGGCTGGGGCGAGGCGTTGGCAGCCGGGCGCACGCCGGCTGAGCACTTGGCCGGGCCCGACGACCTTGCAGCCTTGCCTTACACCTCGGGTACGACCGGCCAGCCCAAGGGCTGCATGCACACGCATCGCTCGCTCATGGGCACGATTGCGATCGCCGGCGTCTGGGCGCGCGGCTCGGCCGACGACGTTTCTCTCGCCGTGGTGCCGTTCTTCCACGTCACCGGGATGCAGATGCTGATGAACGGCAGCATCTTCCTCGGCGCCGGAATGGTGGTGATGACGCGCTGGGACCGGGAACTCGCGCTGAAGCTGATCGAGCGCCACCAGGTGACGAGCTGGATCAATATTCCGACCATGGTGATCGACCTGTTCGCCAGCCCGAATTTCAAATCCGACAGCCTGGCGAGCCTGCGCGGCATCTCCGGCGGCGGTGCGGCGATGCCCGAAGCGGTGGCCAAGCGCCTGTACGATCTGACCGGACTCGAATTCTGCGAAGGTTACGGGCTCACCGAAACCGCCGCGCCCACGCACAGCAATCACCCCAGCCGGCCCAAGCGCCAGTGCCTGGGTATCCCCCTGTGCAACACCGAAGCGCGCGTCGTCGACCCGGACACGCTGAAGGAACTGGGCCCCGGGGAAACCGGCGAAATCATCTGCGCCGGCCCGCAGGTGTTCACCGGATACTGGAACAATCCCGACGCGACCCGGGACGCATTCATCGAGCGCGACGGCAAACGTTTCTTTCGCACCGGCGACCTCGGGCGCTACGACGAGGACGGCTATTTCTTCATCGTCGATCGCCTGAAGCGCATGATCAACGCCTCCGGCTTCAAGGTCTGGCCGGCCGAGGTGGAGGCGATGATGTATGCGCATCCGGACATCCAGGAGGCCTGCGTCATCGGCGCGCGCGACGATTACCGCGGCGAGACGGTGAAGGCGGTGGTGGTGCTCAAGGCCGCGAGCAAGGGCGCGGTGCGGGCCGAGGACATCGTCGAATGGTGCAAGGGCCGTATGGCCGCGTACAAGTGTCCGCGCATGGTCGAATTCGTCGACGTGCTGCCCAAATCCGCCACCGGCAAGGTCATGTGGCGCGCGCTGCAGGAGCAGGAATCCGCGGCTACGGCGTCGAAGGCATGATCCACGGAGAAATCCCTTGGTGAATATTCGTGGATAAGCGCGTGTCGCCCAGATGGAAGCAGCGCCCGCCTGGCTCGAATTGGGGCGAGTTCGGCCCCGACGACCAGCGCGGCCGCATGAACCTGCTTACGCCGGAGAAAGTACTGCAGGGCGTGGCCGAAGTGAAAACGGGATTGCGCTTCTGCCTGTCGCTGCCGCTCGACTATCCCGGCGGCAACAAGGTCAGCCCGCGCCGGATGCCGCCACGGCGCTTCGCCACGGCGCGTTCCGGCGGCCCGAACTTCAATTTCCTGTTCTCGGGGGTAGACGCCAGGCATACCGACGTGGTCTGCGACGACGGCGTGCTGCTGTGGCTGCAGTACTCGACCCAGTGGGACAGCTTCGCGCATGTGGGCGCGCAGTTCGACGCCGACGGCGACGGCGTCGCCGAAACCGTGTTCTACAACGGCTGGCGCGCGGGCGAACATGTGCTCGCGCCGCAGCATGGCGAGCTCTCGCCCTGGGGCTGCTACGAAGGCAGCGAGGCCAGGCGCCTCGGCATCGAGAACATGGCCGAAGGCTGTGTGCAGGGGCGCGCGGTGATGATCGACCTGCATGCGCATTTCGGCCGCTGCCGCAAGGCGGTGGGCTACGACGAGCTGATGCGGGTGATGGAAGCGGACAAGGTGGAAGTGGAGGCGGGCGACATGGCCTGCTTCTACACCGGCTGGAGCGACGTGATCCTGGAGATGAAGCGCGAGGTCGACATGAACAGACTGGACGCGGCCTACCTGGGACTGGACGGCCGCGACGACAAGCTGCTGCAATGGGTCACGGACAGCGGCGTGGCGGCGCTGATCGCGGACAATTACGCTGTGGAATTGCTGCCGGCGCGCGAGGCGCAGGGGCGGCAGCCGGCGATGCCGCTGCACGAGCACTGCCTGTTCAAGCTCGGCGTGCACCTGGGTGAAATCTGGTATCTGGCCGAGCTGGCAAAATGGCTGCGCGCGCATGGGCGCAGCCGCTTCCTGCTCACCGCGCCGCCGCTCCGGCTGCCGGGCGCGGTCGGCTCTCCGGCGACGCCGGTGGCGACGGTTTGATCGGATCGATTCGAGTTTTAATCGGGGTGAGACCATGGAATTGAAAGACGCAGTGTGCATCGTCACCGGGTCCGCCAGCGGCATCGGCGCGGCCAGCGCCATTCTGCTCGCCGGCAAGGGCGCGCGCGTGGTGGTCAACTACAGCAAAAGCGAGGCCGCGGCGCGCGCAACGGTGGATGCGTGCCGGGCGGCGGGCGCGAATTGTGGAGGCGAAGCGCTGCTGGTGCAGGCCGACGTCGCCCAGGACGCAGACTGCCGCCGCCTGGCCGCGTCCGCACTGGACAAATGGGGCCGCATCGATGCGCTGGTCAATAACGCCGGCGCGACCAAGTTCGCCGGCCACGCCGAGCTCGAAGCGCTGTCGGCCGAGGATTTCCAGCGCATCTACGCGGTCAATGTCGTCGGCGCCTACCAGATGGTGCGCGCCTGCGCGCCGGCGATGAAACAAGGCGGACGCGGCGCCGTGGTCAACGTGTCTTCGATTGCGGGCACGAACGGTATGGGATCGAGCATCGCCTATGCCGCGTCCAAGGGGGCGCTCAACACCATGACCATGTCGCTCGCGCGCGTGCTCGGCCCGGAGATCCGCGTCAACGCCGTCTGTCCCGGCATGGTCGACACCAGGTGGTTGCGCGAAGGCTATGGCGAGCGCTACGCCGCGATCGAGGCGCGCTACCGGCAGGGCACGCCCTTAGGCCGACCGGGCACGCCCGAGGAAGTTGCCGCGGTCATCGCCTGGCTGATCGAGGGCGCGGATCTCATTACCGGTGAGGCCATCCTGGTCGACAGCGGCATGCACCTGGGCATGATGCCGCGCAAGGCGTGAACTGTTGAAACAGCTGTCCGGGAGCCAGGCATGAAGCTGAACCAGCTCGGCGAAAGTGAACTGCGCGTGTCGGAAATCGGCCTGGGCACCATGACCTGGGGCGAGCAGAACAGCGAGCGCGACGCGCACCTGCAGCTGGATTTCGCGCTGGCCCACGGCATCAACTTCATCGACACCGCGGAAATGTATCCGGTGCCGCCGAGTGCGCGCACTTACGCGCGCACCGAGACCTATCTGGGATCGTGGCTGGCCGGGCAAAGACGCGAGCAACTGGTGATCGCGAGCAAGGTAGTGGGCCCGACCCGGCGCGAATGGGTGCGCGGCGGGCGCACCGAACTCACGCGCGAAAACATCACCGCCGCGGTGAACGACAGCCTGGCGCGGCTGAAGACGGACTATATCGACCTGTACCAGATCCACTGGCCGGGGCGCAACGTGCCGATGTTCGGCGTCACCCGTTTCGATCCGTCCCAGGAAGCGCCGGCCGTTCCCATCCTCGAGCAGATCGAGACCATGGCCGGATTGATCAAGGCGGGCAAGATCCGCCACTACGGACTGTCGAATGAAACCACCTGGGGCGTGTGCGAGTTCCTGCGCGTCGCGCGCGCGCACGGCTTGCCGCCGCCGTTGACGATACAGAATGCCTACAGCCTGGTGAACCGCACGTTCGAAGGCGAACTGGCCGAGGCGAGTTTCCGCGAGAAGCTGCCGCTGCTTGCCTACAGCCCGCTTGCGATGGGCATGCTAAGCGGCAAATTCGCCGGCGGCGCCAAGCCGCCGCGCGCGCGCCTGACCCAGTTTCCCGACTTCGGCGAACGCTACAAGCGCGACTTGGTGCGCACCGCGGCCGACGAATATTGCCGGCTCGCGCAAAGCCGCGGCCTGAGCCCCGCGGAGATGGCGCTCGCCTTCGTGCGCACGCGCTGGTTCGTCGCCTCCAGCCTGATCGGCGCGACCGACCTGGCGCAATTGAAGCAGAACATCGACAGCGTCAAGATCGAGCTCGACGCAACGACGCTGGAGGGCATCGACGCCATCCACCGGCGCTATCCCAGCCCCGCGGCCTGAGCGTTCGCTGCAATATGCGCGGCGCTCCCGAGGAAGAAGCGCTTCCGCGCTTGCGCGCTGGGTACGCGCTTGTTCAGCATGGCATGTCCACGATTTCTGCCAGCCTGGCGTGCGAGGAAAGCAGGCGGTCCGGCCAGTGCGCCGACAGCATGGCGCTGTCCCCCGCCCCGCTGAGCACCGCCACGGCGTGCACGCCGGCGGCGCGGCTGGCCTGAATGTCCACTGGCGTGTCGCCCACGTAGACCGCTGCATCGGGCGCGACGCCGAGTTCCTTCAGGCACTTTACGATGCCTTCCGGATCCGGCTTGCGCCTGGATACGTCCGCGCCGAGGACGATCGAGTCGAACCGGTCCAGCACGCCGTCCTTGCGTAGCAGCTCAAGCACTTCAGGCCGGGCGCCGCTCACGATGCCAAGCCGGATGCCCAGCCGCTTTATTGCATCCAGTGTTTGGGCAACGCCTTCGAATAGCTTGCCGTGCTCGCGCAGCACGCGGGGCCACTCGCGCATGGCATGTGCGGACAGCGCTTTCATGATTGCATCCGCGCCTTGTCGATCGCCGGGAACCACGCCTTTCCAGAAGTTGCTTCCGGTGGCGAGCGCGTGGCGAATCTGTTGCTCCGTTACTTCCAGTCCCTGCGCTTGGGCCGCGATGCGCGCGACCTCCAGGTAAGCGCCCACCGAATCAATCAGCGTGCCGTCCAGATCGAACAGAACCGCTTTCGCGACCAAGGGCCGGCACAGCTCCACTTTGAGCAGAGCGCCATCTTCGAGCGAAAGATGCTGGCGCAGGGGCAGCGCAGCGACCAGCTCCAGCTTGTCCTCGGGATAGCCGGCGATTTCAGGCAGCACCAGCGCAGCCGGGACGCGACCGTCGATCCGCACCGGGTAGCAGCGCGCCCTGCAGAATGCATCGTCCGCCGGGACCATGGCATGACCGGGCAGCTCGCGCCAGTTGCGCCAGCGTGCCCGGTCGACATGGTCGCCCAGCGTCAGATTGACGGTGCCGGGATGCGGGTCGATTCCCGCAAATTCGATCAACTGGCGCCGCACCCAGTCGATCCGGGTGAAATCGGCGGCCTTTCCGAGGCCGCGAACCAGTTGCCCTTGTATCACCGTCATTGTAGTGGTCTGCGCGTCGTTGCCGGACAGACGCGATAATAACGTGGTGCCCCCGGCAGCGCAGCACCGCAGACGCCGCAGTGGTTCCCATGAAACGCATGATTTCGTGCCGATCGCAGATTGATGCCCAGCGCCGCCGTCGCGGTCACAGAGTATTCGTAAGCGGCCGTGTGTACGCCTTGGGTCGCGGCGCACAAGGCGTTCACTGGCAGGAGCCGCTGTTCTCCCGAATGGCAGATTTCGGGGCATTTGGCGCCCGCCATCGGCGAAACCAAGCCGTTCATCAAAAAGAGGCTCGGTAGCGGGGTTGCCACTACCGAGCCGGTACTTCAGGCGCCCCCGACAGGAGAGAAGGGGAGCACCCATGAATGGCCTGGAAAAGGGATTGCCTTATTACCGAGGCCGGTACTTCAGGCGCCCAAAAAGGGAGGGAAGATGAGCGCCCGCGACAATATTTCTCCTGCGACGACTTCCTGTCTGTTGGGTATCGCACATAGCGCAAAATTTCGCAGTCAGGCGATAGCAGTCGAAACCGCCCGTTCAGCATTTCCGGAGGGTGGGGATTCAGTCTGCCCCGACTCGGCTGCCGGCAAGACGGCAGCCGTTCCCACGCGTCGCGACGGGGAGAGCCTCGTGGGCGCGGACCGTTGGCTTGAATATCGTTGCCGCCGCCACCATGTAAAATGGGTTCATGGCGGAATCCATTACCCTGGTCCTGTTGGCTGCGCTCGTCTGGCTCTGGTTCGACAGCATGCGCGCGCGCGAGCGCGCGCTGGTGGCGGGCAAGCGTGCCTGCGAGCGCTACGATCTGATGTTCCTCGACGAAACGGTCGAATGCGTCAGGCTTGGCTTCGCACGCGACGAAGACGGCCGCATGGCGCTGCGCCGCACTTATGGATTCGAATTCAGCGACACCGGCAACAACCGCCGCAGCGGCAGCATCGTCATGCTCGGCGGCGACGTCGAGTCGCTCTACACCGAGCCCTACCTGATCCAATGAGCAAATGGGTTGAAGGAACGGTGGTGGCGCAGAAGCACTGGTCCGGGCTGCTGTATTCGCTGCAGGTCGAGGCCGAACTCGCGCCGTTCCAGGCCGGCCAGTTCACCAAGCTGGCGCTGGCGGTTGATGGCGAGATGGTGGGGCGGCCTTATTCCTTCGTCAACGCGCCTGCGGCGCGCCCGCACGAGTTCTATTACGTCGTGCTGCACGACCATCCGCTGACACCGCGCCTGTGCAAGCTCGTTGCCGGCGACTCGATCTATCTGGCGCCGCAGGCGGCGGGATTCCTCACGCTGAAAGAGGTGCCGCCAGGCGAGGACCTGTGGCTGCTCGCCACCGGCACCGCGCTAGGGCCCTTTCTGTCCATTCTCGGCAGCGAGGCGCCGTGGCAGCGCTTTCGCCGCGTGGTGCTGGTGCATGCGGTGCGCCGCGCCGAGGAGCTGAGCTACCAGGAGCAGATAGGCGCGCTGTTAGCGCGACATGCCGGGAAATTCGTGTTCGTGCCCGTGGTCAGCCGCGAGCACAAGGAATTCGCCCTGACCGGGCGCATTCCCCAGGCGATCGAGGACGGAAGGCTGGAAGCCAGGGCGGGAATCAAACTGGAAGCGCAGTCGTCGCGGCTGATGGTCTGCGGCAACCCGGCGATGGTCGAAGACACGGTGCATGCGCTGCAGCGGCGCGGCTTGAAGAAGCACCGCCGGCGCGACCCCGGACAGATCAGCGTGGAAAATTACTGGTGAGCGTTCCTGCGGATGCAGTCTGAAGGGCGCCCCGGATGAGCCGCGATATCCTGCATTTTTCGCATGCCAACGGCTTTCCCGCCGCCAGCTACCGCAAATTCTTCAGCTATCTGGAACCCGATTTTCGCGTCGGCAGCATTAACTGCATCGGTCACGACCGGGCGTACCCGGTCACCGACGGCTGGCCGCATCTGCTGGCGCAGCTGATCGATTATCTCTCCAGCCACTATCGCTCGCCGGTGGTGGGCGTGGGGCATTCGCTCGGCGGCTATCTCACGTTCATGGCGGCGGTGCAGCGCCCGGAGCTGTTCAAGTGCATCGTCCTGCTCGATGCGCCCATCATCGGCTATTTCCAGGGCACGGCCTTCGCCATGATGAAGCGCCTGGGCCTGGCCGATCGCGTCACTCCGGCGCACAGCACGCGCGAGCGGCGGCGCGACTGGCCGACGACGGACGAGATGGTCGCGCATTTCCACAGGCGCAAGATCTTCCGCCATTTCGACCCCGACTGCCTGCAGGATTACGCCGCGCTCGGCACCGAGCGCGAGGGCGGCCGCGTGCGGCTTTTGTTCGACCCGGAAATCGAGTACCAGATTTACCGCAGCATGCCGCACGACCTGATCCATTACTGCAAACGCCTGAAGGTGCCCGCCGGTTTCATCGGCGGGCGCCACTCGGACGTGCTGCGCCGGGTGGGGCTCGCGCACACGCGCCGGAGTTTCCGCGTCAAGCGCATCGAGGGCGGGCACCTGTTCCCGTTCGAGCGCCCGCAGGCCGCGGCGGAAGCGGTGCGCCAGCTTGCGGCCGAGCTGCTCGCCGGCTGAACCGGCTCAAATCCCGGCGGGCACTTCAGGACGGCAGAAACGACAAGGGCGGCCTGGTGCCGCCCTTGTCGTTCGAGGCAGACAGGGTTTTACTTCAGGTGCTTGCTGACCAGCTTGGTCATTTCGAACATCGACACCTGCTTCTTGCCGCCGAACACGTCCTTCAGCTTGTCGTCGGCGTTGATCATGCGCCGGTTCTTGGCGTCTTGCAGTTTGTTCTTCTTGATGTAGGCCCAGATCTTCTTGGTCACTTCGGTGCGTGGCATCGCGCTTGCGCCGATCACCGCGCCGAGCGACGCGCTCGGGGTCATCGGTTTCATGAACGCCGCATTCGGCTTGCGTTTTACTTTTGCTTTTACCGGTTTTTTGCTAGCGGTCTTTTTGCTAGCGGTTTTCTTGCTTGCTGCCTTCTTCTTTGTGGCCATGAGTTTCCTCTCCTAAGGTGATTGACGGCGACTACGCTTACTCTCGTGTGGAACACGCAGCGGCAGAATGAATCAGCCTGTGGAATTTGTCAATCGGTATCGTGGGCAAAATGCACTATGGCGGCGTTTCTTTGGCGTGGTGCGTTAGCCCAACGTCTTCTATAATCCGCCCTGTCCCGCAACCGACCCTGCGCTCAGCCCGGCACCATCCGGGCGCACATTGCGTCCACCGTTATGCAAAACGCGAAAAAGAACGTCGCCCTGTTAGCCGGTTGCCAAGCGATGCTGCTGGTCAACAACGTCACGCTGATTTCCCTCGCGGCGCTGGTCGGATTCTCGCTTGCCGACAACAAGATGCTGTCCACGCTGCCCGCCACCGCCTACGTCGTCGGCGCGGCGCTGTCCACGCTGCCGGCGTCGTTTTTCATGCGGCGCTTCGGCCGCCAGACCGGGTTCCAGTTCGGCGCGGCCATGGGCATGGCCGGCGCCCTGGTGTGCTGCCTCGCCTTGTGGCTGCACAGTTTCTGGGTGCTGTGCGCGGGCGTGCTGGTGCTGGGGGTCTACAACGCTTTCGGCCAGTATTACCGCTTCGCCGCCGCCGACGTGGCCACGCACGGATTCAAGGCCAAGGCGATCTCGCTGGTGCTCACCGGCGGCCTGCTCGGCGGCATCATCGGGCCGGAGCTGAGCAAGCACACGCGGGACATGTTCGCCGTGCCTTTCCTCGGCGCCTATGCCTCGCTTATCGTCTTCTGCCTGATCACCATGATGCTGCTCGCATTCATCCGCATACCCAAGCCGAGCGTGGCCGAGCGCCACGAGCCGGCGCGGCCGCTGGCGAAAATCGTGGCGCAGCCGGCGTTCATCGTCGCCGTGACCGGCTCGGCACTGGGCTACGGCGTGATGAACCTCTTGATGACGGCGACCCCGCTGGCAATGGGGCTGTGCGGCCATCCCTACAGTTCCGCCGCCTTTGTGATTGAATGGCACGTGATCGGCATGTACGCACCCTCGTTCTTCACCGGGTCCCTGATCCAGCGCTTCGGCGTGCTCAGGATCATGTTCGCCGGCGTGGCGCTGCAGTCCTTGTGCGTGGGCATCGCCCTGTCCGGGGTGCTGGTGCTCAATTTCTGGTGGGCGCTGGTCATGCTCGGCATAGGCTGGAATTTCCTCTATGTGGGCGGCACCACCCTGCTCACCGAGTGCTACCACGTATCGGAGAAGGCCAAGGCCCAGGGCACGCATGACTTTCTCGTGTTCGTGACCACCGCGACCTCTTCGTTTTCCTCCGGCCTGCTGATGACCCGCAACGGCTGGGCCATGCTCAACTACACTGCCATGCCGGTGCTGGCGGTGATCGGCGCGGCGATAGTGTGGCTCGCGCTGCAGCGGCGGGCCGCGGCCGCCGCCTGAGCCAGAGTTTGTAAATCGGTGTTTCGTGAAAGGATAAGCATGCCAGTCGATCCGCAAATGCAGGCAGTGTTGGACCGAGCCGCCGCCTCCGGGCTGCCGCCGTACCATACGGTGAGTGCAGTCGAGGCGCGCCGGCTGTACAAGGAAACGCGCGGGGCGTTGAGCCCGCCCGTCCCCGAGGTGGCGGCGGTGCGCGAGCTCGCGGCGCCCGGCCCGGCGGGGCCGATTCCGCTGCGGCAGTATCGCGGCCTCATCACCGAGGCGGACGCGCCGCTACCGCTGCTGGTGTATTTTCACGGCGGCGGCTGGACCATAGGCGACCTGGACACGCACGACATCGTCTGCCGCACGCTCGCGAACAAGGCGCGCTGCGCGGTCATTTCGGTCGATTACCGCATGGGGCCGGAGCACAAGTTCCCTGCGGCGGTGGACGATTGCGTCGCCGCCACGCGCTGGCTGGCGCAGCAGGCGGCTTCCCTTGGCGTCGATCCCGCGCGCATCGCGGTAGGCGGGGACAGCGCGGGCGGCAATCTCGCGACGGTGGTAGCCATCACCCTGCGCGACGCGGGCGGTCCGACCCTGGTATTCCAGGCCCTGGCGTATCCCGCGACCGACCAGCGCATGGATTCGGCTTCGCACACCAAGTTCGGCGAGGGCTACCTGCTCACGCGCAAGAACATGCTCTGGTTTCGCGACAACTACCTCGCGCCGGCGGATTTCGACGACTGGCGCGCTTCGCCCATCCGTGCGGCCGATCTCGCGCGTCTGCCGCCGGCGCACATCATCACGGCAGGCTACGACCCTCTGGTGGACGAAGGCCGCGCCTATTCCGACCGCCTGGTCGCCGCCGGGGTGCCGGTGCTGTACGAATGCTTCGAGGGCATGGCGCACGGCTTTGTCACCATGGGCGGTGTGGTCGCCGCGGCGGATCACGCCTTGTATCGCCTTGGGCAGAGCCTGGCGCAGGCATTCAATCCGAAGACCGACTGAGGCGCGCGGCTGCGCTCCGGCACTCTGATGCGCGCGCTGCACCGTACTTTCGATTACCTCGGCCGGCACGCCACGCTGTTCCTTGCCGGCGGCGTGCTGCTGGGCTTGCTGGTGCCGCAGCTCGCCGCGCTCGCGCGCCCGCTGCTGATCCCCGCCCTGCTGATCCCGCTGGTGATCGCGCTGCTGCGCCTGGACTGGGACGCGCTCGCGTCCTATGCGCGCCGCCCCGGCCTGGTGGCGCTGATTACCGCCGGGCTGCTGCTCGTCTCGCCGGTGCTGATGTGGCTCGCGCTGAAGGCATTCAGCCTGCCGCCGGCGCTGGTGCAGGGCTTGACGCTGATGGCCGCCGCCTCGCCCATCGTCTCCAGCGCGGCGATCAGCCTGATCCTCGAGCTGGACGCGGCGCTCGCGGTGGTGGTCATCGTCGTCACCACCGCGCTGATCCCGTTCTCGCTGCCGCTGGTTGCGCTGTGGCTGTTGGGCCTCAAAATAGACATCGATTTCGCCACCTTCATGCTGCGCCTGGTGCTGATGGTGGGCGGGGCCTTTGCCACGGCGCTCGCGCTGCGGCGCCTGGTGCCACGGCAGACGCTGGCAGCGAACGCGCGCATGCTCGACGGCGCCTCGGTGGCGACGCTGGTGATATTCGCCCTCGCCATCATGGACGGCGTCACCGCGGTGGCGCTGGCGCGGCCCGGCTACGTCGTGCTGGTCACCGTTGCGGCCTTCGTCGCCAACATCGTGCTGCAGTGCATCGGCACCCTGGCGGCACTGAGGCTGGGCATGCGCTCGGCCATCACCGTGGGCCTGATGGCCGGCAACTGCAACATGGGCCTGGTGCTGGTGGCGCTCGCCGACAAGGCCAACTTCGACGTCATCGTGTTCTTCGCCATGGCGCAGATCCCGATGTACATGCTGCCGGCGCTGCTTTTTCCTGTCTACACTCGGCTGCGCGCGCTGGGGCGCGGCTGAGTCGCTGCGGCCGAGTCGCCGCCGTCGACAATGTTTCTGCGTTGCAGTATGTTGGCGCATACGAAGGGGAATGGCGCAGTCGATTAGAACTGTGCTGTGGTGTGGCAAGATTGCTGTATGGCTAGATGAGCTTAGAAACCTTGGATTCTGACTAGCGATCAAGGTGAGTGGAGCATGGAAAGGAAATCGTCCATGTCCCTATGGGTTGCTTTTACGACCAGGAGCGAAGGAGTCACAATGAAAAAACTACTACTATTTGCCGCCGTATTTGCCGTGAGCGCGCACGCGTTCGCAGCCAAACCGTGCGAGGAATTGAAGGCCGAGATTGCGGCCAAGATAGAGGCGAAAGGCGTCAAGGCCTACACACTCGAGATCGTTCCGAACGATCAGGTCGGAGACCAAAAGGTGGTCGGCAGCTGCGACGGCGGAACCAAGAAGATCGTCTATTCCCGGAAGAAGCCCTAGGGGAAGAAGCCCAGGGGGGAAGCCGGTGTCCGTAAACGTCTCTCCGCCCGTCGCGCTGCGGCACGCGGCAAAACGCGGACTCAAGGTAGTGTCATGGGTCTCCGACCCGATTACATTGGGTGTCTGCCGCTCCTGCCGAAATTTCGCGTGAGAACAGAATGCTGCAGATGAAACCCATCGGGACTATCCGCACGCCTTTCACGAAGCCGGAAGGCATGCCCATTCAGCCGGCCGGCGCGGCCGGCGTGCAAGGCGTGGTCGAGGTCTTTCAAGACTTCCAGGCCGGGCTGAAGGACCTCGACGGGTTCTCGCACATCGTCTTGCTCTACGTCTTCCATCGTAGCGAAGGCTTCACTCTGGAGCTGGTTCCCTTCATGGACACGAAGCCGCACGGGGTTTTCGCGACGCGTGCCCCGAGGCGGCCCAATCCGATCGGACTCTCCATCGTCGAGCTTGATCGGATCGAGAACGGAGTTCTTCACGTCCGCAATGTAGACATTCTGGACGGAACGCCTCTGCTCGACATCAAGCCGTATGTGCCGGAGTTCGACAACCACGCAAGCGTGCGTACCGGCTGGCTAGCGCAGGCCCGGAAAACAGTGGCCAAGCGAAAGTCGGACAATAGGTTCAAATAGAAACGAAGGTCGAAGGGGAAAGTCAAAGGGATCGGAGACGATCTGACGTAAGCGCTGCCACCCGCCGCGGCCGTGTGCGCTGATCGCAGTTCGCGCTACAATCTGCGCTCCCCGTCGCAGAGGCATCCATGGGCGCCAAACATCCCGAATCCGCCGTAGCGCGCAAAGTCGTCAACGCCGCCTGCCCGCACGACTGCCCCGACACCTGCGGCATGCACATCACGGTCGAGGACGGCGTAGCGGTGAAGGTGGAGGGCGCGAAGGACATGCCTTTCACCGATGGCACGCTGTGCACCAAGGTGGCGCGCTATCTGGACCGCACCTACTCGAAGGAGCGCGTGCTCTATCCGCTCAAGCGCGTCGGCGCCAAAGGCGAGGGCAAATTCGAGCGCATCGGCTGGGACGAGGCGCTCGACACGATCGCGGCGAAGTTCAAGCAGGTCGCCGCGCTCGAGCCGCAGTCCATCTTGCCCTGCAGCTACGCCGGCACCATGGGACTGGTGCAATACGCCTCGATGGACAGGCGCTTCTTCCACAAGCTGGGCGCATCCTTGCTCGAGCGCACGCTGTGTTCCTCGGCCGGCAAGGTGGGCATGAAAATCACGCTGGGTGCTGGCGTCGGCATGGACCCGGAGCGCTTCGACGAGGCGAAGCTGATCCTGATCTGGGGCTCCAACTCCATCGTCTCGAATTTGCACTTGTGGTCGCGCGTGCAGGAGGCCAAGCGCCGCGGCGCGAAGGTGATCGCGATCGACCCTTACCGCAGCCTGACGGCGGCCAAATGCGACCAGCACCTGGCGCCCCTGCCGGGCACGGATGCGGCGCTGGCCTTGGGGCTGATGCACGTCATCATCGATGAGGGGCTGTGCGACGACGACTACGTCGCCCGCCATACGCTCGGCTTCGAGCAGTTGCGCGAGCGCGTGCAGGACTATCCGCCGGAGAAGGTCGCGGCGATCTGCGGACTGGCGCGGGACGAAATCGTGGCGCTCGCGCGCGAGTACGCCGGCACGCGGCCGGCGGCGATCCGGCTCAATTACGGCATGCAGCGGCATTCCGGCGGCGGCATGGCGGTGCGCGCCGTCACCTGCCTGCCGGCGCTCACCGGACATTGGCGCGACGCTGCGGGGGGCGTGGTGCTCTCGACCGGCGATTGGTACGACTTGAACCACGCGGCGCTCGAACGACCCGACCTGATCCCCAACCGGCCGCGCACCATCAACCAGTCGGCGCTGGGCGATGCGCTCACCGCGGCCGATCCGCCGGTGCGCGCGATCTACGTCTACAACAACAACCCGGTGGCGGTGTGCCCGGATTCGCCCAAGGTGATCGCCGGTTTCAAGCGTGAGGACCTGTTCACCGTGGTGCACGAGATTTTTCTCACCGACACCGCCGACTACGCCGATATCGTGCTGCCGGCCACCACCCAACTCGAACACTACGACGTGCACAAGTCCTACGGCCACCTGTACGTGCTTGCCAACAGCCCGGCGATCGCGCCGCTGGGCGAGTCCAAGCCCAACAGCGAGGTGTTCCGCCTGCTCGCCGCGCGCATGGGCTTCGAGGATGCCTGCTTCAAGGACAGCGACGAGGACATCTGCCGCCAGGCGCTTGAGTCCTCGAACCCGCGCATGGCCGGCATCGAGTGGGAGGCGCTGAAGGCGCAGGGCTGGGAGCGGCTCAAGGTGCCCGCGCGCTTCGCCCCGTTTGCCGAGGGAAATTTTCCCACGCCCTCGGGCAAGTGCGAATTCTGGAGCGAGACGGCGCAGGGCATGGGCATGGATCCGCTGCCCGCGTATACGCCGCCGCGCGAATCGGCGCTGAGCGCGCCGCAGCTGGCGAAGACCTATCCGCTCGCCTTCATCTCGCCGCCGGCGCGCAATTTTCTCAACTCGTCGTTTGCAAACCTGCCGTTCGCGCTCAAGGAAGCTGGCGAACCGTATCTCGACATCCACCCGGACGACGCCGCAGCGCGCGGCATCGCCGAAGGAGACGCGGTGCGCATCTACAACCAGCGCGGTGCGTTCGTGGTCAAAGCGCGCGTGTCGGACCGGGTGCGCCGCGGCGTGGTCGCGGCGCTGTCGGTGTGGTGGAAGAAACTCTCGCCCGACGGCCGCAATGCCAACGAGGTCACGTCGCAGGCGCTCGCCGACATGGGCGGTGCGGCAACCTTTTACGATTGCCTGGTCGAGGTCGAGCGCGCCGGCGCAGGCTGAAGCGGAGATTCCCCTGCGCCTGTCGGGTCGCAAACCGTTCGCGCTGCCTTGCGGCTGCGGCAGCGCCTGCGAACAATTTACTGAAAAGGATGTTTTGCCATGACCATACTTGGACCACGCGGCGCAGTATCCAGGCGCCTGACGCGCATAAATGACTTGTTCGACGCCGATGTCGGCAAAGGCGCGATCCCGGGAGCCGTCGCCCTGATCGCGCGGCGCGGCAAGCTAGCCTATCTCGAAGCGTTCGGGTTTCGCGACCGCGAAAAGAAGCTGCCGATGGCGGCGGATTCGATTTTTCGCATCGCGTCGATGACCAAGCCGATGGTGTCGGCGGCCGTCATGATGCTGGCCGAGGAGGGCAGGATACGGCTGGTCAATCCGGTTTCGACCTACCTGCCGGAGTTGAAGGGCCTGCAGGTCGGGGTCGAGGCGGTAGGGTCCGATGGCAAACCGCAGTTGCGGCTGGAGCCGGCGCGGCGCGAGATGTCGGTGCAGGACTTGCTGCGCCACACCTCCGGGCTGACCTACGGGCAGTTCGGCGATTCGCTGGTGAAACAAGCCTATCGCGCGGCCAACGTGTTCGACCCCAAGCAGACCACCGCCGAGTTCGTCGCCAAGCTGGCGCAGCTGCCTCTGCAGAACCAGCCGGGCGAGGTATGGGATTACAGCATGTCCACCGACGTGCTCGGGCGCCTGGTCGAGGTAATTTCGGGCATAGACCTCGACGCTTTCATCCATGCGCGCATCACCGGGCCGCTGGGCATGCACGACACCGGTTTCATGGTGGCGCAGGAAGAGGCGGACCGCATTGCCGAGCCACAGATCGATCCGGCCACGGGCAAGCGGCCGCCGATGCCGCGCGACCTGACGCTCAGGCCGAACTTCCTTTCCGGCGGCGGCGGCATGGTGTCCACGGCGCCGGACTATTTGCGCTTTGCGCAGATGCTGCTGAACGGCGGCGAACTCGACGGCGCGCGCATCCTTGCGCGCAAGACCGTGGAGTTGATGACGAGCGATCATTTGCCCCCGCACGTCAGGTTCAGTGCGAGCACGCGCGCCCAGTTCGAGGAGTCGTCGCCCACGTCCGAGTTCGGGCAGGGTTTCGGCCTGGGCTTTTGCGTGCGCAAGGAGCCGGGGCGTAGTCCGGTGCCGGGGTCGGTCGGCGACTTCTATTGGTCGGGCGTGCACGGCACCTATTTCTGGGTCGATCCCGAGGAGCAACTCATCGGCGTGCTGATGCTGTGCGCGCCCGAGCTGCGCCGGCATTATCGGGCGCTGATGCGCCAGCTCGTGTACCAGGCGCTGGAGGACTGAGGCTCGAATTGCAGCCCGCGCCGCGAATTCAAACCGCGGCGGCCGGGGGGTGCGAAGAAAAGCTAGCGTTATCGCGGAGGCGGCGCGTAGCCGGGCGGCGGGGGAGGAGGCGTATTGGCAGCCGGCGGCGGGCTGTACGAGGGTGCCGGACCCGACGACATCTGTCCGGATACCGGAACGCGATCGCCCTTCGCGTACATGCACTGAATGTAGGCATTGTCGTAGCGGCGCTGCGCGTCATAGCCGGAGGCCTGGCCGGAGCTCGCGCCGATGGCGCTGCCTGCGAGCAAGCCCATCCCCGCGCCGGCGCCCGCGCTCTGGTGTCCGCCCATGGCCGCGCCCGCCAGCGCGCCGATCCCGGCGCCGATGGCGGCGCTTGTCACGCCTTTGGCGACGGCCGCGTCGTTGGCGCTCGCGCCGCCGATCTGGTTGAGCGCATATTGCCTGCAAACGGCATCGTCGACGCGGAATTGATCGAAACTCTTGCCCGTGCCGGGCAGCGCCATGACGCTGGGGCCGGTCGGGATGGTGGCGCAGGCGCCGAGCAGCAGCAGCGCTGCAAGAGGTGAGAGACGCAATAACTTGTGCTTGTTCATTATCGACTGCTCCGGGTAATTAGCGGGGCGGCTGCGCCGGCACGCGTTGCCAGCCGGCCGGACATTCGCTTACATAGGGGTAATAGCTTTGCGAGGCCGCGCAGTAGTACCAGTATGCCGGAGCTGGCGCCGGCTGGGCTGCGCCTTGCTCGATGTAGACCGGCGGCGCGGATTGCACCACGACCGGAGGATAGGCGTACGCGGGATACGGATTGTTGTAAGGCGCGTAATAGTCGGGTGCGAAAAGCGGCATGCCGAGGGTGATGCCAAAGCGCACATGTCCGTGGTCACGACGGTCATGGTCATAAGCGTAGCCACGGTCGTCGCGGTGATCGTCGCCACGACCGAAGCGATGATCGCCGCCACGATCGAAGCGATGAGCGTCGCCGCGATCGAAGCGATGAGCGTCGCCGCGATCATGGCCATGAGCGTCGCCGCGACCGTAATCATGGCCGTCACGATCGGCCATGGCGGTGCTGCTCGCCAACGCTGCGAACAGAACCAGGGTCGAAATCCCTATCGGCTTGAGTAAGGTTTTCATGATTTGCTGCCCTATCAATTGGTACGGGCTCAGATTAGCAAGTTCCCGCAGCAAAGGCGGTAAGCAATTGTTTCAATTTGTAAGCTCGGAGCGCACAAGGGAGCCGGGCGGGCCGACCCGATGCGCCGCCCGGCGTGCGCTGTTGCAGCCGCGTTTCGCGTCAGTGGCCTGCGAGTTCCTTGCGCACGATCGCCGCGCCTGCCGCCAGCGCCTTGAGCTTGCCGCGCGCGACCTCGCGCGACAGCGGCACCATGCCGCAGTTGGTGCAGGGATAGAGCTTATCCGGCGCCACGTATTTCAGCGCCGCGCGCACGATCTGCGCCACCTGCTCCGGCGTCTCGACTTCCTCGCTCGCGACATCGATCGCGCCGACCATGATGTCCTTGCCGCGCAGCAGTTCGATCAGCTCCAGCGGCACCCTGGAGTTGGCACATTCCAGCGACACCTGGTCGATTTTCGATTTCGCCAGCAGCGGAAACGTGGATTCGTACTGGCGCCATTCCGACCCCAGCGTCTTTTTCCAGTCGTTGTTGGCCTTGATGCCGTAGCCGTAGCAGATATGCACCGCGGTCGTGCATTTGAGCCCCGCAGTGGCGGCCTCCAGCGTTTCGATGCCCCAGTCGCGCACCTCGTCCATGAACACATTGAATGCCGGCTCGTCGAACTGGATTACGTTTATGCCCAGCGCCTCGAGCTCGCGCGCCTCTGCGTTGAGAACCTTGGCGAACTCGCGCGCGAGTTTTTCGCGGCTTTTGTAATAGCCGTCGTAGAGCGTGTCCACCATGGTCATCGGGCCGGGGAGGGTGTATTTCACCGGCCTGTCGGTTTCGGCGCGCAGGAAGCGGGCGTGCTCGGCGAATACCGGCCGCGTGCGCGCCACCGGGCCCACGACCATGGGTACGTCGGCATCGTAGCGGTTGCGGATGCGCACCGTCTTCTTGTTCGCGAAATCGACGCCGTCGAGGTTTTCGATCAGGGTAGTGACGAAATGCCGGCGCGTTTGCTCGCCGTCTCCGACGATGTCGATGCCGGCGCGTTCCTGGTCGCGCAACACCAGGCGCACCGCGTCCTGCAATCCCTCGGCCAGCGCTTCGCCTTCGAGCAGCCAGGGCGCCCAGAGTATTTTCGGTTCGGCCAGCCAGGCGGGTTTGGGCAGGCTCCCCACGAGGGTGGTTTTCAACAGGGTGTGGCTCATGCAGTATCTCCGTTGCGGTTTGAGGCGTCAGTATGCACCAGCTGCTGCAGCTTGGGCATGGGCAGGCTATCGATAGTTCCAAAAATCAGCGTGCAGCAGGGCCAGATGGACATTCAGGGTCTGCTTTCGGACGAGTCCGCTGGCCGCCCTTGCGCCGCCAAGGAGAGCGTTCCGCATGGACAATAACAGACCCCGATTCGTTTAGGTGCGGCCCCCTTTTTGACGCGGGATAAGCGGCGCGAGGAGAGTCGCACCTTGGCTCGAACTGCGTCGCTCAACGTTTGGACGAAAGCACGATCCCGCCGACGATAAGGACGAAGGCCGCCAGATGGTAAAAATGCGGCATTTCACCCAGGAATGCCGATGACATCATTGCCGCAAAAAGGGGAGTCAGGTTGCTGAAGAAGCCCGCAACGGTTGGTCCGGCGCGTTGCACCCCGGCCCCCCAACAACGATAGGCGATGATCGCCGGTCCGATCGCGATGTACAGCAGCGCCGCCGCCAGGGGCCAGCTCCAGCTGATGTGCGGGTCGGTGATCGTCCATTCGCCGCCGGCGAACACGCTGGCCCACATCACGCCGAAAACGATCTGTGCCAAGAGAAATGCGCTCCAGTCGCCGCGGATATGCTCCGGTTCCTTCGGGTGCGTCAACATCCAACTGTAAAATGAAAACGCGATGGTCGCGACAATCATGAACAGATCGCCCGGCACGAAATGCAGAGCCAGCAATTGGCGCCACTGCCCGCGGCCGAGCACCAGCAATACTCCAGCGATCGACAAAACCGCGCCGACCACTTGCTTGGGCAGGATCCTCGAACCGAAAAACAGTCCTCCGACCAGCATCATCCAGACCGGCATGCTGGACGCGACCAGGGTGACGTTGATCGGGGTGGAACTCTGTAGAGCAAGGTACTGAAGTGAGTTGTAAAGACCCACGCCAAGCAGCCCCAGCAGCGAAAAGCGCCGCCAGGAAGCCCACAATCCGCTGCCTGGACGCAAAACTGAACCGGCCAGCGGCAACAGGATCACCAGGGCGATGGCCCAGCGAAGCAGGTTCAAGGTCATCGGCGGTATCCACGTGTGAACCAAACGGCCGACGACAGCATTGCCAGCCCAGAGCAGAGGAGGCATGGTAAGCAAGAAGGCTGTAGACAGACTTATTCTGGGGTTCATAAAATGGGGAGGCGATTCGTGTGCGGTGTGGGGCGCAATGATATCAAATGCGCCGATTGTCCTATATCGGGGTCGCAGCGGCTGCATATAAATAAGAGCGCAAAACGGCAAAGAGCGCTGTTGGCTATACCGACAGGATGGAAAGCAAGGCCCTAAGCTGAAGCATTCGCAAGGGCGCACAGCTTGCCCTCGTACTCCCGGCGGGATCTTTATCCACGCCTTCCGACCGCAATACCGGCAACGGGATCCCCCAAAGGCCGTTTCGTCGACGTGCCGCCTTTGTCCGAATACTGCTTGCAAGCAAGGTGGTATTCTCGCGAGACAGTGCTTTCCTGCCATTTGAAACTTCGGTATTTCTTGGAGCCGGCTACGCTGGATCCGCCGCCCTGCGGAAGGAGAACGTAATGACCGCAACATCCGAAGGTCGGCGCAAGCGCCTGCGGCTCGGGCCGCTACTGCGGGTGGTGCTGCCATCGCTGGTAACGCTGATCCTGGTCGTCCTGCTGCTGTTTACCATGTTCTTTACCAGCTCCAGCTGGCAGTGGGTCGCATTCCTCGGCGGCATTCTGTTCGCCTCGGTCTTGTCGTTGGTGAGCGCCTCGTGGAAGAACAACTGGCGCATCGCGCGGCGCAGCGCCGAGGCGCTGCGTTTCAAGCAGCGCCTCGGCGCCGAAGTCGAGCAGCACCGTAGTACGCGGGCGCAGCTGGAGCGGGAGCTCGCGTTGCACCAAAATGACCGTGTGCGCTTGGCGAAGGAGATCGAAGCGCATCGGGTCGCAGCAGCGAACCTGCAGGCCGCCGAAAATTTGCTCGGCTCGCTCGAGCGCAGCCTGGAGGGGACCGCCTTCCTGGTCGATCGCGACCAGCGCTACCGCTTCCACACCAGGAATTTTGCCGCCTGGATCGGCATGGCGTCCGAGAGCATAGACGGGCTCGCGTTCGAGGAAGCATTGCCGCGGCGCGATGCGGAGGCGCTGCGAGCACCGCTGTTGGACGCGCTGGACGGGCGCTCGGGGCAGGCGGAGTTGCTGCTCACGCAGCGCGACGGCACGGAGCAAGCGACTGCGGTCGAATACCTGTCGCAGCACGATGCCGCCGGGCAGGTCACGGGTGCACTGGTGTTGTTCAGGGAGGCGCTGGTCGCTACCGCGGAAATCGCGCAGGACGATGGGCAATCATCGGCCAATGGGCAATCATCGGCGGGCGTAGCCGCAGACGCCGTCACCAAGCTGATCGTCGCCGACCCGAGCGGCCAAGCCATATACCTCAGTTCCCTCACCGAGGAACTAACCGGCTGGGGCAATCCGCGCGAGCGTATCCGCCAGGCGATCCAGAACGATGGGTTCGTCCTGTACGCCCAGGACATCATGGCGCTGCGCGCGGATACGCCCTCGAAGAACATGCGCGAGTTGCTCATCCGCATGCGCGACGAAGAGCAGAACCTGGTTCCGCCGGGGACCTTCCTGCCAATCGCGGAGCGCTTCGGCATGATGGCCGACATCGATCGCTTCGTGGTCAGGAAGGCCATCGCTGCGCGCCTGGCGGCGGGCCCCTCCCGGGACGCGGGTTCTGCGCCGGTGCTGTGCATCAACCTGGCGCGCGCCAGCATCGAAGACCGATCCTTCCCGCAATTCGTCGCCCGTGCGCTGGAGCGAAGCGGGGTATCCGGCCAGGCGCTGTGTTTCGAGATCGCCGATGGCGATGCGATCGCCTGCCCGGCGGAGGCGGCACATTGCGCCCGCGAACTCAAGCCGCTGGGATGCCGCTTCACCCTCGATGGTTTCGGCCGTGCGGGTATCGGCTTTAACCACGTGAAGTCGCTGTCGTTCGATTTCCTCAAGATAGACGGCAATATCATTCTGCAGATCCTGCGCGCGCCGGAGGCGCTCGCCAAGGTGCGGGCGATCCAGCGCGTGTGCAAGGCAATCGGAATTCGCACCATTGCCGAAATGGTAGAGAGCGACGAAAGCCTGGGGCGCCTGCGCGCCGTCGAGGTCGATTACGCCCAGGGTTTCGGCATCGCGCGGCCACGGCCGTTTCCATGAATCCGCTCGATGGGCGATTGCGGAGCCTCTTGCCTAAAATCGGGCGTCGGCGGCTCGCGCCGGCGAGCAGGCGCGGCGCGATTTGACAGCGGCGCGGCAAGTTTTCATTATGACGGCGCAGATGACCTTTCGAGGAGCGGCGATGAGTATTCGGGGAATGAACCACTTCACGGTGCTGGCGCGAGATCTGGCCGCGAGCAGGGCGTTCTACGTCGAAGTCCTCGGCCTCGCCGAGGGGCCGCGACCGCCGTTCGCTTTTCCGGGAGCCTGGTTGTATGTAAGCGATGCACCCGTGCTGCACATTGTCGCAGGGCGAGCCGTGCCCGAGCCGCCGGCGGGCGTGATCGATCACATGGCCTTTAGCGCGCGTGGTCTGCGCGGCACGGTGGCGCGGCTGAAGGAACACGAGATCGCCTATGAACTGCGCCGCCAGCCCGGCCCCGGCACCTGGCAGTTGTTTTGCCATGACCCGAGTGGCGCCAAGGTGGAGCTCGACTTTTCGTCGGAGGAGCCGGCGCCCGAGGCAGACTGATCCACGCGTCAGCCGCTTGCTTCGCGTCCCGACGGGTCGCCGCAGGCGCTTTCTGCGGCCACCGACCAGGAGCCGATGACGCGGCGCGGCGATACTACCCCTCGTATGCTAATAGTCTCTTATCAGTCAAGAATTGACGGAAATGGCAAATGTTTTGATGAATGGCGAG
>CAZRMO010000057.1:0-26126 GCA_964601155.1 uncultured Enterobacteriaceae bacterium | reverse complement strand
TCGGCAATGGCTTCGAGCAGATCCAGTGGGGCAAGCAGGACATCGTCTTCGCCGGTGGTGGAGAGGAGGTGCATCCATATCTCTCCGTGCTGTTCGACGGCATGGGCGCGCTGTCCTCCAAATACAACGACACGCCGACACGCGCCTCGCGCGCCTACGACGCCGACCGCGACGGTTTCGTCGTCTCCGGCGGTGGCGGCGTGGTGGTGCTGGAAGAACTCGAGCACGCGCGCGCGCGCGGCGCGAAAATCTACGCCGAACTCGCGGGCTATGGCGCGACCTCGGACGGCTACGATATGGTGCAGCCCTCGGGCGAGGGCGCGGTGCGCTGCATGCGCATGGCGCTCGCGGATGTGGACACGCCGGTCGATTACCTCAATACGCATGGCACCAGCACGCCGGTCGGCGATCCGAAAGAGCTGGAGGCGGTGCGCGAGGTGTTCGCGAATAGAGTGCCGCTGATCAGCTCGACCAAGTCGCTCACCGGGCATGCGCAGGGCGCGGCCGGCGTCACCGAGGTGATTTACTCACTGCTGATGCTAGAGCATGACTTCGTCTGCGCCTCGGCCAATATCGAGACGCTCGACCCTTCCGGCGAAGGCATGCCGATCGTGCGCCAGCGCGTCGACAACGCCGGCCTCAACACCGTGATGTCGAACAGCTTCGGTTTCGGCGGCACCAACGCCTGCCTGGTGTTCCGCCGCCTCAAGGCCTAGACAGTTGGGGCAGGCCGCCGGAACGCTGCGGCTGTTCTTCGCGCTCTGGCCGGACACAGAACTGCAGGGAAAGCTCGCGGCCTGGGCCGGGGAGGCAGCCGGCCGGGGCCGCGCGATGCGGCGCCAGAACATTCATCTGACGCTCGCGTTCCTCGGCGATACCGACGCCGCCTTACTCCCCGAACTCAAAGCGATCGCGGCCGAAGTGCGCGTTGATCCTTTCCGCCTGCTGCTCGACCGTGTCGGCTATTGGAAACACAACCGCATCATCTGGTGCGGCGCGAGCGAGGGTCCGCAAGCGCTCGCCGCCCTGGTCGCTGACCTGCGCGCGCGCCTTACCGCGGCCGGCATCCGCTACGATCCCAAGCCGTTCGTGGCGCACGTGACCCTGGTGCGCAATGCTACGGGACTGCCGCAGGCGCCGACCTGGATTGCGCTGGAATGGGAGGCACAGGATTTCGCGCTCGTCGGCTCGACGCGCGTAGAGGGCCCCGTCACTTATCAGGTGCTGCGGCGCTTTCCCGTAAAGGCAGCGTGACCGGAAACGTGCGTCAGCCTGCAGGCGGAACAGCGTATGCGCGCAGGGGCAGGCTGACGCGTGCAATCAAACCGCCGCCTTCGCGCGCGAGCAGTTCGAGACTGCCGCCGTGGTGGCGCGCGATGCGATCGACGATCGCAAAGCCGAGCCCGGATCCGCCCTTGCCGCTGCGCGCCTGCTCCAGGCGCGTGAACGGCTGCTTCAGCCGTTCGGCTTCCTGCGGCGGGATGCCCGGGCCGCGATCGAGCACCTCCAGGATCAGCTTGCCGCCTTCGCTGCGCGTGGCTATACACACGTCCTTTTTGCCATAGGCGATGGCGTTGTCGACCAGATTGGAAATCAGGCGCTTGATGCTCATACGGCGCAGGGCCTGCTCAGGCACAGCTTGGATATGCAACTGCATCGTATGGCCCAGGCGCTGCTGGCGCTCCGCTACTTCGCGCGCAAGGGCCGCAAGGTCGGTGGGTTCCAGCGGCTCTTCGCTTTCGATGCGCGCGAAGTCGAGGAACTGGCCGATGATGGAATCCATTTCCGCTATATCGGCAATCATCTCCGGTTTGTCTTCGCTTGCGCTCATTTCTGTCGACAGGCGCAGGCGCGACAAAGGCGTGCGCAGATCGTGCGACACGCCCGCGAGGATCAGAGCGCGGTCGGCATCCAGCCGCGCCAGGTCCTGCGACATCTGGTTGAAAGAACGCGCCAGGGTCTCGATCTCGATCGGTCCCGACTCGGGTAGCGGTGCCGGCGTCTTGCCGCGGCCGATGGCCGCCGCGGCGGCGGCCAGCGACTTGAGCGGGCGGTTGATGCGCGACACGATGAGCCAGGCGCCGATCAGGGACAGAAACAGCGCAAGCGCAGTCCAGCCCAGCCATTGCCAGGGAAATTGCCGCTCGATGCGTTCGCGCGGCAGCATCACCCAGTACTCGTCGTCGTCGATGTGAAAGCTGATGAAAAAACCGCGCTGGTCGCCGAAGGCGGCGGCGAAGCGGGTGTCTGCACCCAACCTCTTCCGAATTTCCGCATGCAGCATATGCACGAACGGAACATTCGGGGATGGCCTCATTTTGATTGCGGGATCGGCCGGATAGACGCGGATGCCCTCGCGTTCCGAAAGTTCGGCCAGCAGTTCGCGCCGCATCTCTGGCTTCGCCGTGACCAAGGCCGTGTGCGTGAGGTTGACCACGCTGGCCACCATCTGCGCCAGTTGCTTGGCGTGCGGCTCGCGCTCATATCTGCGCAATATCTGAAACCAGGCTGTGGCCGAGATGACCATCAGCAGGCTGATCAGCAGGAACGAACGCCAAAGCAGCGTGCGCGGCAGAAAGCTCATTAGGCCGCCTTGTCGCTTCGCGCCAAGGCCATATCGAAGATGCGGCCCTCGAGGCGGCCCGTCGGGCTCATGCCTTGCCGTCCGGCACGAACACGTAGCCGAAACCCCATACGGTCTGGATGTGGACCGGACGCGCCGGGTCGGGCTCGATCAGCTTGCGCAGGCGCGAAATCTGCACGTCGATGGCGCGGTCGAACACTTCGTATTCGCGCCCCCGCGCAAGCTCCATCAGTTTGTCGCGCGACAAGGGCACACGCGGGTTCGCGAGCAGGACTTTCAGTAGAGCGAATTCTCCCGTGGTGAGGGAGACGGTGCTACCCTCCCGCGTCAGAGCGCGGGTGGCGAGATCGACCGTGACCTGCCCGAAGCTCATCTGGCCTTCCTCGAGCGCCGGCGCGCCGGGCGGCGGGGGCGCGGTGCGCCGGCGCAACACGGCATGGATGCGCGCCACCAGTTCCCGCGGGTTGAACGGTTTGGGCAAATAGTCGTCGGCGCCCATTTCCAGGCCGACGATGCGGTCGACGTCGTCGCCTTTTGCCGTCAGCATGATGATCGGGATCGCTTCCTTGGCGCCGCGCAGGCGCCGGCACACCGACAGCCCGTCCTCGCCCGGCATCATGAGGTCAAGCACGATCAGATCGAAACGCTCGCGCGCGAGCAGTTTGTCCATGGTGGCGGCGTCCTGGGCGACTTGCACGCCGAAGCCCTGCTCCGACAGGTAGCGCTTGAGCAGGTCGCGCAGCCGGAGGTCGTCGTCGACGACGAGAATTTTGCTCTTTGCGGTGGTCATGTGTGCATCGTACTCAATAAGGCTGGTCGCCAATGGCAGATAGGTAAGAAACCGTGTCAAATCGCTGATTGCTTACAATTTATTACAAATTTCAGGCCCGCAGCCGCAGTTTCAAAATACCATACCGCTAGTATGCGAGCAGAGACGGAATTCCCGGATACTGCGGCCGATGGCAGAGGGCCGCAGGAATTGTAACCCGCGTGCGCTTAACAGGACCGGTGGGCGCATCTTCGAGTGCTGTCACGGCGCAAAGCGCAAGGCGAGGGACGGCCGTCCGATCGAGGAACGAGGCATGAAATTTCTTGTATTGCTTTTAGCTTGGGGCCTGATGCTGGCGGTCGCTTCGATGCCGGCCGCAGCGGCGCCTGTCGATTCGGGCGGCAATGCGGGACCTTCGGTTCAGCTTCCTTCTTCGCGACCGGCTCCGCGGCGCGAGGCAGATCGTCCCCCGCGGATTGGAGCGGGCGAAACCGAAGACAGCCGCATGAGTGTCGACGAGCGGCGCCAGCTGCGCCGCGATATCGAGAACGCGGGTAGGGACATCTATCGCACTGCGGCGCAGCGCCGCGGCGGCGGTCATCGTTCCAGGAACAGATAAGGACAAACGAGCCCTAGCAAAGCAATATTGCTGCGATCCGATTTAGAGGGGCGCGACGGGAAGCATCGGCTCGTTTCCCTGGATCCTTCGAGCATGGCGCGCGGCGGCAGCGCACCGGGGGACGAGAAAGCGGGGCCGGCTAACTCAGTTGCGCTGTCGCTTGCGCGCTGCGCTCTTGCTTCAGGGCAGCGGCCAATTTCATGTCCGCCGCAAGAATGTGCTCGCGCAGCCATTCGCTGAGGAAGTCGGAGACCGCCGGGGTATTGATTCTTCCGTTTGCATCCAGCATCCCTTTCAGCTCGACAAGCTGAATCAGCAGCTTGGTGTGTTCGGACTTGTGCGCGAGCGAGGCGACGTATCGTATGCGCTCCATTTCCGCTTCCTCGCGGGCAAAATGTTCTTCGGTGTACGCGATGAGATCGTTCATCGCCTTGCTCATGCGCTCGTTGCCTTGGCCGCTTTCCATGGTTTCGAAAAAGGCGTTGGTCAAGCCGATCAGCTTGCGGTGGTCGTCGTCGATCGAGCCGATGCCGGTATGAAGATCATCAGTCCAGGAAAATTGCGCCATGACATTTCACTCCGCCAATTTTTGCCGAAACAATGCGGCCGCGGCTTCAAGCCGGCTATGCCGCTGCTGACTTCTTTTGAAAAATCATGCGCGCGTACGGCGCGAAGCTTTTGATTTGGGTCAATTCAATTCAAATCAAGCAGTCAGGCGCATGCCGGTCTTGTATGCATCGACAAAACGATCCAGACCGTGGCTGCCGCCGTTGACCAGCCGGCGCGCGCCGGCAAAGTCCGAGTCGAGCAGCGCTTCCTTGATGCGCCGCTCCTTGTCCTTCAGGAACGCGGCGAGCAGTTTGGCCGCTATCGCGGGCTCCGATGCCAGTTCGGGATTGGAGATCAGCTGCCGTTTCAGTCCGATGCTTTTGCCGTAGTTCGCATAGTTGGCGCGCCCGGTAAGCTGCACGTAGCCGCGGCCGCGAAATCGCTCGCCGTCGGGCGCACCGGTATTGCCCAGGTCCTTGCGCTCGTCGTACAGGTCGAAGGCATGTCCCTTCGGGTCGGGCGAAGTGTTGTAGCGCGACCGGCCTTCGGCGACAGGTTCGAAACTCTCCGTTTCGGCGCGTATGGTGGCGAGCGCGGACAGAACCATTGGCCGGTCGCGCAACCGCGCTTCATCGAGCGCCGTCAGTACGAAGGGCAGGTTGCGCTTGATGTTGAGGAGCGGCGTGTGCGGAAACATCTGCGACACCACAGCTGTGCTGATCTGCCCGAGGATGCTGGCCAGCGGCGGCGCGGCGGCGCCTTGCAGCGCGGCGAGCGTGCGCACGCCGGCCACGCCGTCGGCCAGCAGCCCTTCGCTGCGCTGGAAAGCCAGGACGGCCGCCTGGGTGCCCAGGCCGAAAATGCCGTCCACCTTGCCAGGGTTGAATCCACGGGCGAGCAAGGCCCGCTGCAGCGCCTTGATCCGGTTTTTGTGTTCGCCCATGTCCGCCATTCCGGCCTGTAGCGGAGCCGGCCGATTGCCGGACGGGCTTTGGGATTTGCGGCTTGCCATGGCACCTCCTGAACGCGGTCGAAATCGAAAACTGCGTGGCGAAATCGGGTCGCTTGCCAAATGAGGCGGCGCAAAAAGTTGGAGCCGCAGCACTCAGCGCCGATGGCCGCGGGTGTCTCCGGGTTATTTCCCCCAGCGCAAGGCGAGCGGATCGGCCTCGCGCGCGAGTTCCAGCAGTCCTTTGCGCGTCGCAGGGTGCAGCGCTTCGAGCGGGTGGCGCACCGCATCGCTCTTGATCACCCCGCCTTCCATCATCACCGTTTTGGTCGCGCGCAGGCCGCATTGGCGGTTCTCGTAGTTGATCAGCGGCAGTATGCGCGCATAGATCGCGATTGCCTCCTTGCGCCGTCCCTTGCGGTGGTGTTCGAGCACCGGCCCGATCAGGTCGGGCAGGAGGGCGCTGGGCATGGTGCCCGTCGCACCCGCGTCCAGGTCGGCCATCAGCGTGATCGATTCCTCGCCGTCGAACGGGCCTTTGATCGCCTCGCTGCCCGCTTCGATCAGGGCGCGCAGCTTCGCCGCGGCATTCGGCGCTTCGATCTTGAAATAGCAGACCTGCGGCACTTCCCGCGCCAGCCGCGCCATGAAGGACGCCGACAGCGCGACGCCCGACAGCGGCGCGTCCTGCACCATGATCGGCAGTGGCGCGGCCTCGGCGACCTTGGCGAAGTGCTCGAACATGCCTTTCTCGTCGGCGCGCAGCGTCGCGCCATGGTAGGGCGGCATGAGCATCACCATCTTTGCGCCGGCCTTGTGCGCCCTCTTCGCGCGCGCCGCTGCGATGCGCGTGCTGTAATGGCTGCAGGTCACGATCACGGGCACCCTGTCGGCGACGTGGTCCAGGCTCAATGCGAGCAGCGTGTCGCGCTCTTCGTCGGTCAGCAGGAACTGCTCGGAGTAGTTGGCGAGGATGCAGATGCCATCGACTTTCTGGTCGACCATGCAGTCGAGCACGCGGCGCATGCCGTCCAGATCGATTTCACCGGATTTGGTGAACGGCGTGGGGGCGATGGGGAAGACGCCGGCGTAGGCGGCGGTCATGGCGTATGGCTCCTCAGAAACGGGCGCGGGTCGGCGGTCGAGGAAGATTTCTGAATTCGGCAGAAGCTACAAGCTCCGCACATTGGCCCATTTTTCTTCATCCACGTCTGCAAAGAACGCAATTTCATCACCGAATTCGAATACTTTGAGGGCTGATTTTAGCTCGGCTTCAGCTTCTGGAGTGTCCAGGCGCAGAAAGCAAGGACACTGCAAACCTGATCCGGATTCCTGGCGCGCGGGGTAAATTGTGAGCTTTGCCACTTTTCCAAACCTGGCGCAGATCGATACGATGGCCGACTTCAGGTTTTGTTCTGTTTGAAACGGCGGAAAGCCGCTTTTGAGCGCACGGTTCATGTTGGATCCGAGTTTGGCCGGGTGCCCTTTCTCCGAGGCGAAAGAGCCGCCCAATGCGAGAAGCCGAGCGCTGCCCTGTTAATAAAAGTCGGGTTGATGTCTTGTCGGGGAGCAAATGTCAACAGCCCGCCAGTCTCTATATCAGAAGGTTTTGAGCAGCTTGTTGACTTTTGTCACAGGCTCGGGCCTTGGCTGGCCGAACGTCCCACCTTATGATGCCAGGTCAAGATCGTGCGGTTGCGGGCCGGAATGCTTGCGTTCGCGCAATCGGGCTGCCGATGACCAACTGAGGAACGCATGAAACGAACCGGTTACCGCTACCGCAGCGGCCGCGCCGCCGGCCATTACGACTGCATCGTGATCGGATCCGGCATCGGCGGCCTCTGTACCGCCGCGCTGCAGGCCAGGCTGGGTCGCCGGGTGTGCGTGCTCGAACAGCATTACACCGCAGGCGGCTTCACCCACTCCTACGAGCGCAAGGGTTTCGAATGGGATGTGGGTGTGCATTACATCGGCGAAGTGCACAAGCCGCACAACACCCTGCGCCGCATCTTCGACGTGATCTCCGACGGACAGCTGAAATGGGCGCCCATGGACGCGGTGTACGACCGGATCATCATCGGCGAGCGCACGGTCGATTTTGTCGCCGGCCGTGCCAAGCTCGCTGTTTCGCTCAAGAGCCAGTTCCCGGAAGAGGCGCAGGCGATAGACGCCTACCTGGATCTCGTCGTTCGCGTGGCACGCTCGGTGCAGAAATTCTTCGCCGGCCAGGCGATGCCGCGGCTCGCCGCCAGGGCCTACAACGCGCTGCGTCCGCTGATGCTTCCAAAGGCCTGCTTCCAGACAGTGCGCGAGGTGCTCGAAGGGCTCACGCGCAACCAGGAACTGACCGCCGTGTTGACCGGCCAGTGGGGCGACTACGGCATGGTGCCGCGCGACGCGGCATTCATAATGCACGCTTCGGTGGTGAAGCACTATTTCGACGGCGGCAATTATCCCGTGGGCGGCTCCTGGCGCATCGCTGACAGCATCATCCCGGTGATCCGTGCAGCCGGCGGCGAGGTGTTCACCTATGCCAAGGTGAAGGAAATCCTGATCGAGCACGGGCGCGCGACGGGCGTAGTAATGGCCAACGGCGATCGATTGCATGCGGATGCGGTGGTGAGCGATGCCGGCGTCCGCAACACTTTCGGGCAGCTGTTGCCGCAGGCCGAGCGCGGGCGTTACGGCTATGCCGAGAAACTGGCCAAGGTGAAACCTTCAGGGGCGCATCTGTGCCTGTACGCCGGGTTCAAGGGCGACGCGGCTGCGCTCGGCCTGCCGCGCACCAACCTGTGGGTCTATCCCTCGATCGACCACGAAGGCAATGTGGCGCGCTTCGCGCAGGACCTGGATGCGCCGTTCCCGATGCTCTACATCTCCTTTCCTTCGGCGAAGGACCCGGAATGGGATGCGCGCTATCCGGGCAAGAGCACGGTGGAAGTGCTGACCATGGGTCCGTGGGAGCCGTTCGCCAAATGGGCCGGGACCACCTGGCATCAGCGCGGCGCCGACTACGAGGCGCTGAAGGAGAGGCTGCAGCGGCGCCTGCTCGAGGCGCTGTACCGGCAGTTGCCGCAACTGCGCGGGGCGCTCGCCTACGCGGAACTGTCCACGCCGCTGTCGACCAGCTGGTTCGAGCAGAACAGCCGTGGGGAAATCTACGGCTTGGACCACGACGTGCAGCGCTTCAATCAGGATTGGCTGCACCCGGTTACGCCGGTAAAGGGGCTATACCTCACCGGACAGGACGTCGCTTCGGCCGGGGTGGGCGGCGCATTGATGGGCGGATTTCTGACCACCAGCGCGATGTTGGGCCGCGATGCGATGAAGCTCATGCGCCTAGTGAAGGAATGGCGGCCTGGCGGGAACGGCCTGCCGTAAGAAGACCTCGCCGGCCCGGCGCACTGCGGCAGCGGCATTCGCGCCGGGTTTTCTGCGCTCTCCATGAGAAAAATCAAGCCGTGCGGCTTTCCACGGCGCAGCATGAAAACTCAACAAATTAGGTGCAGATGCGCTCGCCGAGCGTGCAGCGAGAGAATGCTCGCAGCAGCGGCGCCTGCCCGCGCCTGCATCGACCATGAAGCGATCAGAGAATAGACAGGGACGGCCGAAGCTGGGACTGCATCTTGGCATCGTATTGTTGCTCAAGTTCGCGCTCCTCGCGCTGCTGTGGTACCTGCTGGTCAAGCCGTACCTGGTGCAGGTTGACGCCCCGGCAATGGCGCAACAACTGACGCATGCGTCGTCGCAATTCCCTCTGAAGGAGCAGGCATATGATCGATCCGGTCGTCGTTGAGCTGTCGCGCGCGCAATTCGCCGCCGTCGCAATGTATCACTTCCTGTTCGTCCCGCTTACGCTCGGTCTGGCGTGGCTGCTGGTGATCATGGAGTCGGCCTACGTTATGAGCGGCAAGGAAATTTACCGCGACATGACCAAGTTCTGGGGCAAGCTGTTCGGCATCAACTTCGCCCTGGGCGTCACCACCGGCCTCACCATGGAGTTCCAGTTTGGAACCAACTGGGCGTATTACTCGCATTATGTGGGCGACATTTTCGGCGCGCCGCTCGCGATCGAGGGCCTGATGGCCTTCTTCCTCGAGTCCACCATGGTGGGCCTGTTCTTCTTCGGCTGGAACCGTCTGCCCAAGGCCGGGCACCTCGCCGTCACCGCGCTGATGGCGTTCGCCAGCAACCTGTCTGCGGTGCTGATCCTGATCGCCAACGGCTGGATGCAGGATCCGGTGGGCTCGGCATTCAATCCGGTCACCATGCGCATGGAACTGGTGAGCTTCGCGGCGCTCGTGTTCAACCCGACCGCGCAGGCCAAGTTCGTGCACACGGTTGGGGCGGGCTACGTCACCGGCTCCATATTTGTACTCGGCATATCGTCCTGGTACCTGCTGCGCAACATGCACATCGAATTCGCGCGCCGCTCGTTTCGCATTGCCGCCGCTTTCGGGCTGGCGTCGGCCGCCTGCGTGATCGTCCTGGGGGACGAATCGGGCTATGCCGTGACCACGTCGCAACGCTCGAAGCTTGCCGCGATCGAAGCCATGTGGACCACCGAGCCGGCGCCGGCGGGTCTGACGCTGGCTGCCTCGATCAACGAGCGCGAGCAGAAGAACAACTGGGAGATCAAGGTTCCCTACTTGCTCGGCCTGATCGCCACGAGGTCTGCCGACACGCAACTGCCAGGCATCCGCGAAATCCGTGCGCAAAACCGCGAGCGCATTAAATCCGGCATCGAGGCGGTAAGCGCGCTCGAGGCGATGCGCCGCGACCGGCAGGACGCCGCGGCCAGGGTTCAGTTCAAGGCGCACGAAAAGGACCTAGGCTATGGTTTGTTGTTGCGCCGCTATACGGAAAACGTGAGCGCGGCCACTCCGGCAATGATCGAGAGCGCCGTGATGGACTCGGTGCCTCGGGTCGCGCCTTTGTTCTGGGGCTTCCGCCTGATGGTTGGCCTGGGCTTTTCCTTCCTCGCGCTGTTCGCGCTCTCGTTCTGGTTTGCCGTGAAGAACCAATTCCGCGACAAGACCTGGCTGCTCAAATGGGCGCTCTGGGGCATGCCGCTGCCCTGGATCGCTTCACTGATCGGCTGGTTCGTCGCCGAGTACGGGCGCCAGCCCTGGACCGTGTTCGGCCTGCTGCCCACGCACATTTCGGCGTCGTCGCTGTCAGCGGCAAACCTGTGGGGGTCGATATCGGCATTCGTCGCGTTCTACACCCTGCTGCTCGTGGTCGAGCTCTATCTGATGTTCAAGTTTGCGCGGCTTGGTCCGGTGGTGCAGCAAGCGGATGAACCTGTTGCCGGCCGCGCCGGTGCCCAAGCCTGAGGAGACGCGATCATGTTCGATTATCTGACCCTGAAGCTCATCTGGTGGCTGCTGGTGGGCGTGCTCTTGATCGGCTTCGCCATCATGGACGGCCACGATATGGGCGTAGGCGTGCTACTGCCATTCCTCGGCAAGGACGATACCGAGCGCCGCATCATGATCAACACGGTGGCGCCGCACTGGGACGGCAACCAGGTCTGGTTCATCACCGCCGGCGGCGCGATTTTCGCGGCGTGGCCGGTGGTGTACGCGACCGCGTTTTCGGGCTTGTACTGGGCGCTGCTGCTGGTGCTGTTCGCGCTGTTCTTCCGCCCGGTCGGCTTCGATTACCGCTCGAAGCTGCCCGACCCGCGCTGGCGCTCGGCCTGGGACTACGGCTTGTTTGTCGGCAGTGCGATTCCGGCGCTGGTGTTCGGCGTGGCTTTCGGCAACCTGTTCCAGGGCGTACCTTTTCATTTCGACGGAACCATGCGCTCGTTCTACACCGGTTCGTTCTGGGCGCTGCTCAATCCGATGGCGCTGCTGTTCGGCGTGGTAAGTCTCACGCTGCTGACCATGCAGGGGGCGACTTTCCTCGCGCACCGCACCGAAGGGCCGCTGCAGGAGCGCGCGCTCAGGGCCTCGCGCTTGTTCGCGATCGTGCTGCTGGTCGCGTTTTGCGGGGCCGGCTTCTGGATATCGCGCATCGACGGCTACGTGATCAAGATGATCGGAGACGTCGGCTCTGCGCTCAACCCGACGATGAAGGAAGTGGTGAAGGAACAGGGCGCTTGGTTCGCCAACTATCAAAAGCTGCCGCTGTTGTGGCTGATACCGGCGCTGGGCTGCGCGGGCGCGATCGCCGTGATCGCGCTCGGCCGGCGCACGCTGCTCGCTTTCGTCGCGTCCTCGGTTTCGTGTCTTTGCGTGATCCTGACCGCAGGCGTGGCGCTGTTCCCGTTCGTGCTCCCGTCGTCATCGACACCCTCGAACAGCCTTACTGCCTGGGACGCCTGCTCCAGCTACACCACGCTGAACGTCATGTTCTGGGTTGCACTGATATTCACGCCGATCGTGCTCGCCTACACCGGCTGGGCCTATCACGTGATGGGGGGCAAAGTGACGCGCGGGTACATCGCGACCAATGACAAGTCGCTCTATTGAACCGGCTACGGAGGCTACATGTGGTATTTCACTTGGGTACTGGGTCTGGGCTTCGCCGTATTGCTGGCGATCCTGAACGCGCTCTGGTTCGAGGCGCAGGACGAGCGCGACAAGCAGTAGGCGCGGGCTCCGCGCGGCGCGCCTATGGAGAACCAGGAATACCCCTGGGCTAGAAAGCGCGTGGCGAATTCGTAGACGTAACTTCAGTTCAACGGCGAGAGAGGTTCGGGCCCAGGTCGCCTCCCGGAACATCGGGTATTTACCGCTGTTGCAGATCGACGAACTGAACCTTGCCGGGCGCGATGGCGGGACGTTTGAGTTCGGTTATCGCGCCCTGAATGACGCGCGCAGCGGATCTTAGGAAGAGGAGCGCTAATACAAGGCCGATTAGGGTATCGGGCCATCCCGAACCGGTGAGCCAGACGCCACCCGCTGCAACAAATACCGCGACGTTAGAAGCAATATCGTTCCTGGAGCACTCCCATACTGAACTCATATTGATGTCGTCCGCACGATGCTTCCAGAGGAGTATGAGACACGAGCCGTTGGCTATAAGCGCAGCCAGGCTGACGAATCCCATCGTTTCAAATAGCGGTACTGTGGGAAAGAGCATCCGGTATGCAACCTGCCCCAGGACGAAAAGGCCCGCGACCAGGATTAATGCACCCTTGAACAAGGCAACTTTCGCCTTAGATTTCGGGCCGCGTGAGATCGCGTAGATGCTGAGGCCATAGGTCAACGCATCCCCCAAATTGTCCAGGGAATCGGAGAGCAATGCGGTCGAACCCGCGATAAGGCCCGCTGCCAACTCAGCTACGAACATAACCGCGTTGATCGCAAGAACGATCCTCAGAGTCGAGCCTTGACGTTCCCGTAACGCGTCAACCGTACACGCTTTGTCTTCACAACAATTTGCCATATGAATATATTACCTCATACCTAGTTCGCGTAACATCCGCCGGATCGCTTTCAAACGATCGTCGGGCATTGGTTCCAACAGCGGCCAGTGGCAATCGACCGACCTAAGGTCGCAGTCCGGCCAGAATCGGAAATTTGAACTGATACTTGAATGATGCAGTTTTTCTATAACTGGGCGCGAAAATAGGCCACGTTAGTTGCCAAGCCCGGAAGCACCCATTGGAACAGGCGCACGACGCTCGTGATTTCTTCAAGGGAAGCGTCCTGGGCCGCGGCCTTTTGGAGCAACTTCGCCGTGAGCCCCCCGGGGTTAGGGAGCCGACGCATTTTGTCAACGGCGAAATCGTGCACCGACTGGACCACCGGTTCGTAGGCGGGCGTCGCGACTTTCCCTCTCAAATCGTTCCAGGCTATCGAAAAATAAGTGGGCCAGCGGGCAAGGGCCCGATAGTCCGTGTTGACGAAGGGCAGGCCCAGCGTCGCCTTGATGTCCTCGTAGATTGCGCGGGTCGGCGCGTCCGCGTGGTGCGCTTCGATCAAGCTCAGGCGGCGCTCCATCGACGGGCCGTGTCTTCCCTGGATCGGCGATACGGTGCTTGCGCCGCCAAGTTCATGGCCTTCCAGAAGCAGGCGCGCTGCTGTTGCCAACATCAGGTAGGGCATGTTGCCGTGAGAGAAAACCTCGATCATTTGGCGGATTTCGTCGATCTCTCGTTCGGCATATTTCAGCTCCGAAAGAGAAGATAAAACCGGAGATGGGGAGAGCTGCCGGGCGCCGTCTTCCGCGCAGGCCCTCAAGGCGTGGCAGGCTTCAACGAACTCCCGGCTGCCGGCAAGGTCTCTGAGTCCGCCCCAAAGCGCTCCGTAAAATGTCGGGTAATGCGCGAAAGCCATGGTGACGACGCCCATCCAGGGGCCCTGCAATACAGCCTGTGTGTCCTCGTATACCTCCTGGAGCCTTGCGTCAGCCAAATGTTCGGGTACGGGATGTAGGGCGGGAATGGGGGAGGGTTTCAGACGCGGCAGCGACTCAGGCATTTTGAGATTCCATCTGTTATTGGTCTTCCATGACAACGCTTTCATGCCTCCCGTTCGAGTAACACAAGAGTCCATGGATGCAAAGATTAGACGTAGAGGGTACTCGTGTCTATGGCTGCGTGGATGACTGCTCCGGTCGGGTGCCGCCCGGCGGCTTTCAAATAGTCATCAGGCGGATATAGACTGGATGCGCGCCAATGGCAGTTGCGTGGCGTACGGTCGCCGTCAGGCCAAAGAGAACCGTCACCGTTAGACCGTCACCGTTAGATTAGATTGAGCATCGGATGGTTTGCGGCCGGCAGCAATCGGACACTACGAATCGCCACGCTTGCGTAATTCCTTGCCTGCCTTCGGGTGAGGCCAATATTTCTCCCCACTGCGGAAATTCGTTCCGGTTTGACAGTTATCAAATTATGCTCCCGGCCACCCGATAGGATTAGTTTCGTCGGCCCGGGCCTGCATCGGTCCGGGCAGATTCTTCGGGAGACCCATCGTGAACGCTTCCTGGAAGGCCTATGTTCCGCTGTTGGTCGTCGTCGTCCTCGGGCTGATTCCGGCGCCGGAGGGACTGCCGCAGCACGCGTGGTATTACCTCGCCATTTTCGCTGGCGTGATCGTCGGGCTGATGCTCGAGCCCTTGCCCGGCGCGGCGATTGGCGTGATCGGCGTGACCCTCGCGGCGGTGCTTTGCACCTTCGTGCTGTTTTCGCCCGATCAGCTCGCCAAGCCGGGTTTCAAGGCGCCGGGCGAAGCGCTCAAATGGGCGCTGTCGGGCTTTTCCAACGGCACCGTCTGGCTGATATTCGCGGCGTTCATGTTCGCGCTCGGCTACGACAAGGCCGGGCTAGGGCGGCGCATCGCGCTGCTGCTGGTCAAGGCGCTGGGCCGGCGCACGCTGACGCTGGGCTACGCGGTCGCGATTGCCGACCTGATCCTCGCGCCGTTCACGCCGTCGAACACGGCGCGCAGCGGCGGCACCATTTTCCCGGTGATCCGCAACCTACCGGCGCTGTACGATTCGAAGCCGAACGATCCGTCGAGCCGGCGCATCGGCGGCTACCTGATGTGGACCGCGCTCTCCGTCACCTGCGTCACCAGCTCGATGTTCCTCACCGCGCTGGCGCCGAACCTGCTGGCGATTGAACTCGCCAGGAAGATTGTCAAGGTCGACATTAGCTGGACGCAGTGGTTCACGGCCTTCGCACCGGTCGGCATTCTGCTGCTTGTGGCGGTGCCGCTGCTGGTCTACGTGATCTACCCGCCGGAAGTGAAAGAAGGCCGCGAGGTGCCGAAATGGGCCGCCGCCGAGCTCGACAAAATGGGCGGGCTTACGCAGCGCGAAATCCGGCTGTCGGTGCTGGTACTGCTCGCCCTGGGCCTGTGGATTTTCGGCGGCAAGTGGATCAATGCGACGACGGCGGCCCTGGTAGTGGTATCGCTGATGCTGGTCTTCGGCGTCCTCACTTGGGATGACATGCTCGCTAACAAGCAGGCTTGGAACACACTGGTGTGGTTCGCCACGCTGGTGGCGCTCGCCGACGGGCTCGGCCGCACCGGATTCGTCGGCTGGTTCGCCAAGTCGCTCGCGGCCCACCTCGGCGGCATCGCGCCCACCACCGCGATGATCGTGCTGGTGCTGGTGTTCTTCTTCACGCATTACATGTTTGCGAGCATCACCGCGCACACCACGGCGATGCTGCCGGTGATGCTGGCAGCCGGTGCCGCGATTCCCGGCATGCCGGTGGCGCAGCTCACCATGCTGCTGGTGCTCACGCTGGGCATCATGGGCATCCTGACGCCGTACGCGACTGGGCCGAGCCCGGTGTACTACGGCAGTGGCTACATTTCCGGCAGCGACTTCTGGCGTCTCGGCGCGATCTTCGGCGTAATATTCATCGTCGCCTTGCTCGTGATCGGCGTTCCCTGGACGGGGATAAGGACTTAGCTCCGGCGGCGCTGCTCGAGACAGCGGCGTCGATTTTGCAAAGACGGTGGACGTCCCGGCTTCAGGTTTGCCCGAGTCGGCTATAGAGTTCGTTTGCCCGGATCAGATGGCTGCGCATCGTCTCTGCCGCGGTATCCGCTTCGTGCTTGGCGATGGCGTCGACGATGCGCTGGTGTTCTGACAGCGTCAGTTCTTCGGCGCCAGGTGCGCGCACCATCGTCTGGTAATATTCGCGCGCCCAGCGAAACATCGATTCGACAATCGCCGGGAAGATCGGATTGCAGCTGATATCGGCAATTGCGCGGTGAAATTCCATGTCGCGGTCGATGAACTCCTCCAGTTTCGCCATCGACGCGCGGTGCTCTGCGATCTTGAGTTGCAGCCGCGCTTCTGCGACATGCATGCCAATGCACGCCGGCAGCAGGTGGGCGATGGAATTGGCGCAATTGGGCATGAGCGTAGATTGCGCGGGATTGGCTGCGTAGAGGCCGTCGCGCTCCGTCAGCATGTGTCGCAGCGGCATCATTCGCAGCACGGCGGTGATGGCGAAATCGCGGACGCGCCGCCCTCGGCATCGAGGATCAGCATTCCGCTGGGGGGCGAGGGGACGCTACCGCTGCGGCTGGCGCAGCATGCGCTTGAGGATCTTGCCGGTGGCGCTCTTGGGCAGTTCTTTGACGATGTCGACGCGCGCCGGGGTCTTGTAGGCGGCGAGCTTTTTCTTGCACCAGTCGATGACCTCTTCGGCGCCGAGCTGCGCGCCTGCGTTGAGCACCACCGCCGCGCACACGGCCTCGCCCTTTAGATCGTCGGGTATGCCGTAGACCGCGACTTCCTTGATCTGCGGAATCTGGTACAGGTAGTGCTCGACCTCGGCCGGCCAGACCTTGAAGCCGGATGCGTTGATCATGTCCTTTACCCGATCGACGATGAAAATATAGCCTTCCTCGTCCATCCTGCCGATATCACCCGAGTGCAGCCAGCCGCTGCGCAGCGCCTGCGCCGTGTCCTCGGGCCTGCCCCAGTATTCCCTCATCACGCCCGGACCGCGCATCACGATCTCGCCCCATTCCCCGCGCGGCAGCTCGCGGTCGTTCTCGTCGAAGATCTTCACCTCGAAGTCCTCGATCGCGGTGCCGACGCTGCCGAACTTGTGCTTGCTGACATGGTTATAGGCGGCGCAGGGCGAGCATTCGGTCAGGCCGTAGCCTTCGTGCACCGCCGGGCCGTAGGTCTCGGTCCAGCGCCGCGAAATTTCCTGCGGCATGGTCGCCGCGGCGGAGAAATAGTAGCGGATCGATGCCAGCTTTTCCTTGGGCACCTTGGCGCCGAGCAGCGTGATGTAGATCGTCGGCACGCCGAAGAACATGGTGACGCGCTCGCGCTCGATCGCGTCCAACACGGCATCGGGCACGAAGCGGCGGAACAGCACCAGCGTCGCCCCGGCGACGAAGCCGGCGTTCATGATGTAGTTCTGTGCGAACACGTGGAACAGCGGCAGGAAGATCGCGAGCCGGTCCTCGGGTCCGTGGTGGGAGCTGTTCACCGCGGCGCGGGTGTTGGTGATGATGTTGTTGTGGGTGAGCGTCACGCCCTTGGGAAAACCCGTGGTGCCCGAGGAATACAGCAGCACCGCCGGGTCGTCGGCGGCCATGTCCTCGGTCTCGAACGCGGGCTTGCCCGCGGCGAGCCAGTCGCCGAGCACGATTTCATCGCTGACCTCACCCTCGCAGACCACGGTCTTCTCGATCGACGGGCATGCTGCGCGCGGCACGTTGGGCAGCAGTTCGGCGGTGGTGAACACCACCTTGGCGCCGGAGTCGTTGAGCAGGTACTTGACCTCTTCGGACTTGAATATGGAATTGACCGAGACCACGATGGCACCGACCTTCTCGCCTGCGAGGTAGGCGAGCATGAACGCCGGGATGTTCGGCAGGTACAGTGCAACGCGGTCGCCGCGGTGCACGCCGTTGGCGCGCAATGAATTGGCGAGGGCGCAGGCGCAGGCGTCGAGCGCGCCATAGCTGATGTCTCTGCCTTCGAACACGATGGCCTGGCGGTCGGGATCCTGGCGCGCGATGCGCTCCACGTGGTGGGCGATGTTCATGCTTCCTCCTCAGTTAGTTCGGGAGTCGCGGTTGCAGCTGTCTTCCAGACTTTATTGTCGCAGAAAACGGCACACCGCCCGGGTCACATCAGTGGTGCCCGCGGTGCCGCCCAGGTCGGGCGTGAAAATCCGTTTCGCCGTGACCGCTTCGATCGCCTGCATCAGCCGCGCGGCGGCAGCGGCCTGGCCCAGATGCTCCAGCATCATGGCGGCGGTCCAGAACGTCGCGATCGGGTTGGCGATGCCCTTGCCGGTGATGTCGAAAGCCGAGCCGTGGATCGGTTCGAACATCGACGGGAACGTGTGCTCGGGGTTCAGATTCGCCGTGGGTGCGATGCCGAGACTGCCCGAGAGCGCGGCGGCCAGATCCGAGAGGATGTCGGCATGCAGGTTGGAGGCGACGATGACGTCCAGCGTTTCCGGTTTCAGCGTCATTACGGTCGTCACCGCGTCGACCAGGATGCGCTGCGTTTTCACGCGCGGATAGTCTTTCGCCACTTCGTAGAATATCTGGTCCCACAGCACCATGCCGTGGCGCTGCGCATTGGACTTGGTCACCAGCGTCAGATTCTTGCGCGGACGCTTTGCCGCCAGTTCGAACGCGAAACGGTGGATGCGTTCCACGCCGTTACGCGTAAACACCGAGGTTTCGGTGGCGACTTCCTCGCGCAGGCCCTGGTGCACGCGCCCCCCGGAGCCGGAATATTCGCCCTCGGAGTTCTCGCGGATGATTACCCAGTCAATGCCCTTGCCGTTCTTCAGCGGGCTCTGCACGCCGGGGAGCACCCGCGCCGGGCGCACGTTGGCGTACTGGTCGAAGCCCTGGCAGATCGGCAGGCGCAGGCCCCACAGCGAGACGTGGTCGGGCACCTTGGGGCTGCCCACGGCGCCGAAGAAGATGGCGTCGAACTTCTTCAGTTCCTCCAGGCCGCCGGCGGGGATGTAATAGCCGTGCTTCAGGTAATAGTCGCTGCTCCAGGGAAACTGTTTGAAGCTGAACTTGAAGCGCTTCGATTGCCGCGCGAGCGTGTTGAGAACCTTGACGCCCTCGGCGATGACTTCCCTGCCGATGCCGTCGCCGGGGATGGCCGCTATCTTGTAGGTGCGCATGATCAGATCGCCTCCGCGACGGCTTTGCCGACGTCTTCGGTGCTCGCTTTGCCGCCGAGGTCCGGCGTGCGCGGGCCGTCGAGCAGCACTTTCTCGATCGCGCGCAGCATCGCGGCGCCGGCATCTGCATGGCCCAGATGTTCGAGCATCATCGCGCCCGACCAGATCTGGCCGATGGGGTTGGCGATCTTCTTCCCGTAGATGTCGGGCGCCGAGCCGTGCACCGGCTCGAACAGCGAGGGGAAGGCGCGTTCCGGATTGATGTTGCCCGAGGGCGCGATGCCGATCGTGCCCGAGGTCGCCGGGCCGAGATCGGAGAGGATGTCGCCGAACAGGTTGGAGCCGACGATCACGTCGAAGCGCTGCGGATTGAGCACCATCTGGATGGTGAGGCCGTCGATATGGTACTGGCTGGTCTTCACCTGCGGGTAGTGCTTCGCCATCGCGGCGTAGCGTTCGTCCCAGTAGGGCATGGTGATGGAAATGCCGTTCGACTTGGTGGCCGAGGTGATTTCCTTGCGCGGGCGCGTCATCGCCAGTTCGAACGCGAACTTCATGATGCGGTCCACGCCCTTGCGCGTGAAGGTGGACACCTGCTGCGCCATTTCGCGCTCGGTGCCTTCGAACAGGCGCCCGCCCATCGAAGAGTATTCGCCCTCGGTGTTCTCGCGCACCACGTAGTAATCGATGTCGCCGACTTTGCGCCCGGCGAGCGGGCAGCTCACGCCGGGCATCAGCCGCACCGGGCGCAGGTTGACGTACTGGTCGAATTCGCGCCGGAACTTGATCAGCGAATCCCATAACGAGACATGATCGAGCACCTTCGCCGGCCAGCCGGTGGCGCCGAAGAAAATGCAGTCGTGGCCGCCGATTTTGTCTTTCCAGTCCGGCGGCATCCACCAGCCGTGTTTGTCGTAGTTGTCGCAGCTCCAGTCGAAGTGATCGAAGGCGAGCGCGAGACCGAACTTGCGTGCCGCCGCGTCGAGCGCGCGCACCCCCTCGGGCATGACTTCCTTGCCGATGCCGTCACCGGCGATGACGGCTATATGGTGTTTCTTCATGGTTGCCTTTCAGAATTATCGAAGCGCAGAGCGATTGAGCGTGTAGCACGCGAATCGGAGCGAGCGAAATCAACGGAACTGGCGTGATTTTACTTCATCGCGCGAATGGTCTGGTTTTTTGGCCCGGCTGTGGCCATAATCCCCTCCTGTTGTCTCTTGCGCCATACAGGAATTCGAGGAACAAATTCGAGGAGCATATCGATGCACGCGATCGAAGACTACGAGGTCTATGCCATCCGCTATGCGACGCTGGCGCGCAAGGCGGCGGACAATTTCATCGGCGGCGATCCGCATGAAGACGGCTGCCCGCTCGACTATTTCGTCTGGCTCGTGCGCAGCCCGTCACGCACTTTCGTCATCGACACTGGGTTCGATGCGCAGGTCGCCGAGCGCCGCGGGCGCAAGACGCTGCTCGCGCCGACCGCCGGGCTGAAGCGCCTCGGCGTCGACGCCGCCGAGGTGCGCGATGTGGTCATCACCCATCTGCACTACGACCACGTCGGTAATTTCGCGCTGTTTCCGAAGGCGCGCTTTCATCTACAGGACAGGGAAATGCAGTTCGCCACCGGGCGGCACATGTCGCAGCCCATTTTTTCGCATGCCTACGAGGTGGAGGAAGTGGTGGGCATGGTGCGCGAAGTGTACAAGGGCAGGGTGGTGTTTCATGACGGCGACGCCCAGCTCGCGCCGGGACTGTCGCTGCACCGCATCGGCGGCCACACCATGGGCATACAGTCGGTGCGCGTGCACACCCGCATCGGCTGGATCGTGCTGGCCTCGGATGCGACCCACCTTTACGCCAACATGGACCAGGTGCGGCCGTTTCCGATCGTGCACGACGTCGGCGCGATGGTGGAGGGCTACCGCCGCTTGCGCGAGCTCGCCGACGACCCGCGCTACGTCGTGCCGGGGCACGATCCGCTGGTGATGCAGCGCTATCCCGCGGCCGGTCCCGGCCTGGAGGGGGTGGCGGTGCGTCTGGACGCCGAGCCGCGCGCGCAGTGATCGCCATCCCCGCTGCACCGCCATGAATCTCATCGCGCTCGAAACTTCCACCGAATACTGTTCGCTTGCCGTGTCGCGCGGCGCGCAGCTGTTCGAGCGCAGTTTCCATGCCGGGCAGCGGCACTCTGAGCTTGCGCTGCCGGCATTGCGCGAACTGCTGCGGCAAGCAGAGCTGGACATGCAGGCAATCCAGGGCATCGCCTACGGCGCGGGGCCGGGGTCGTTCACCGGGCTGCGCATCGCCTGCGGCATGGCGCAGGGTCTGGCGCTGGCGCGCAATCTGCCGGTAGCGGGCATCGGCACGCTGCTCGCGCTGGCGCAGGACTGCGGCGCCGACAAGGTGATCGCCTGCCTCGATGCCCGCATGGGCGAGGTGTATCATGCCGCGTATTGCAGAAGCGGCGACAAATGGATCGAAATGCACGCGCCCGCGTTGTATAAACCCGATCAGGTGCCCCCTGTCGACGGCGCGGACTGGGTCGGTTGCGGCAGCGGTTTCCGCGCGCACGGCGCGGTGCTGGCGCAGTGTTACCGCGGCAAGCTGTCGCGCACCGATACCGATGCGGTGCCGGGTGCGGTCGCGATGCTGCGGCTCGCGGCGCCGGTGTTCGCCGCGGGCGAGGGGCTCGACCCCGCCGCGGCCGCGCCGCTGTATGTGCGTGACAAGGTAGCGTTGAAATCGAGCGAGCGATGAGCGCCGTACTCAAACCTGTGCTCGAATTGCGCCCGATGGCCGAGGCCGATCTGCCGGCGGTGATGGCGATCGAAAACGCGATTTACGCATTTCCCTGGACGCAGGGCAATTTCCGCGATTCGCTCGCCGCCGGCTACAGCTGCTGGATCTACCTGCGTGACGGCGCGTTGATCGGCTATGCCGTGCTGATGGCGGGGCCGGACGAGGCGCATCTGCTCAACCTCAGCATCGCCGCGGACTGCCAGGGGCAGGGCTATGGCGGCCTGTTGTTGTTGCGTCTGTGCGATATCGCGCGCGCGGGCGGCGCGCGGCGGATGTTTCTCGAGGTACGGCCATCCAACCCTGCTGGTCTGCGCCTGTACGTGCGCCATGGATTCCAGCGGGTGGGCCTGAGGCGCGGATACTATCCCGCGCAGACCGGCCGCGAGGACGCGCTTGTATACAGCTTGAAGCTATGAACCCGCGCCGGGAATTGTTTCTCGAGGAAATGGGATTGACGCCGCTTTGGCGGCTCAAGAACACAGAGGCGCCGGAAGCGGCGCCCGAGGTGCAAATGCCTGCTCCGACCCGAGAGGCGAGCCGCGACGACGCTGCGTCGCAGCCTCCCCGGCACCCCGCTCCCGCTGCGGACGAGCGCGCCGCAGCCATCGCGCGCATGGACTGGGCCGCACTCAAGGCGGCAGTCGCCGCGTGTACGGCCTGCGGCCTGCGCAAGACATGCAAACAGACCGTGTTCGGCGTCGGCGACGCGCAGGCGGACTGGCTGCTGGCGGGCGAGGCTCCGGGGGCGGAAGAGGACGCGCGCGGTGAGCCCTTCGTCGGTCAGGCGGGCAAGCTGCTCGACGCCATGCTCGCCGGCATCGGCCTGAAGCGCGGCGAGGATGTCTACATCGCCAACGTGCTCAAATGCCGGCCGCCGGGGAACCGCAACCCCGAGGCACCGGAAGTGGCGCAGTGCGCGCCGTTTCTTGAGCGCCAGGTCGAACTGATACGCCCCCAGCTGATCCTCGCCTTGGGGCGCTTCGCCTGCCAGACGCTGCTGGACACCGATGCGAGCATCGCTTCGCTGCGCGGACGCGTGCACCGCTATCGGGGCGTGCCGCTGATCGTCACCTATCACCCGGCCTACCTGTTGCGCAGCCTGCCGGACAAGGCGAAGGCATGGGAAGACCTGTGTTTCGCCCGCCGCACCATGGCCGACTTGCGCCAACAAGCCGAAAGCCGCGCGCCGGCGGCTTGATTTGCGCTCGCGCGCGGCCGGGCCGTGATGGCCAAAGCTTGACGGCGAGTAAAGGGTATTTATTGCCCCTAAAATGCCGATTCGCTTGATGCACTTCCATACTGGGCGCAGAATATGGGGGTGTGCGGCCGTGATTTGGCGGCAAATCGCTAACTTCAACCAACAGGCTTGACAGCCGGAGGGACGATAAATTGGCAAAACCTAACTATCAATACGAAAAGCGCCAGAAAGATCTGGCGAAAAAGAAAAAACAGGAAGAAAAGCGGCTGCGCAAGCTGGAAAAACACGCTGTTGCGACCGCGGATAATCCGGAGCAGGCCTCCAGCCAAGCTCCTGCGCCCGAAAGCGGAGAAAATTCCTAGGCGAACCAGGCCTTTGGACGGGCGGTCGCTACCTTTAGAACGGGTTCCCCGCCAGGCAGTTTCCCCCGGGCAGAGGATTTCGCCCGAAATCCTGCAAAGAAAGCGCTGTTAACAGCGGTTCTCGCCATTTCCCTTACTGCGCCAGACGCCCTATAATCGCGCCCTGCGTCTGCCTCCGGCTCCTCCCGATCCATGGTGTACGACCGATATTCGCCGAACGGCGCGGATTCCAACGTTGTGACATGTAAATGCAATGCAGTCGCATACACTATTGATGCAGCGCAAAATCGAAGCGCACGCCTAAGGCTACACTGCTCCGCCGTAGCGTGAAATTTGTGGACGAGAAATTTGAATGGGCATTGCGGTAATGCTTGAAGCGATAGAACTAGAGTGCATCCGCGGCGAGCGGCGGCTGTTCAGCGGCCTGAGCTTCAGTCTAGGTAGCGGCGAGCTGCTGCGCGTGGTCGGCGCCAATGGCAGCGGCAAGACCAGCCTGCTGCGCATTATGTGCGGCCTGGTTGAGCCGAGCGCCGGGGCGCTGCGCTGGCAGGGCAGGTCGATCCGCACCGAGCGCGAGGAATATTCGCGCAATCTCGTCTTCATCGGCCATCTCAATGCGCTGAAAGACGATCTCACGGCTCTGGAAAACCTGCAGGTCGCGGCGGCACTCGCCGGCATGCCGGCCGACGCCGCACGCATGCTGGCTGCGCTCGACTGTTTCGGCGTCGCGCATTGCGCCGAACTGCCGGCTAAAGTGCTGTCCCAGGGACAACGCCGCCGCGCGGCATTGGCGCGACTGGCGCTTTCATCGGCGGTTCCGCTGTGGATACTGGATGAACCATTTTCTGCGCTGGATGTCGCAGCAGTGGTGGAACTGGAACGCCTGCTTGCCGCCCATCTCGCTTCCGGCGGGATGGTGGTGCTGACCACGCACCAGGAGGTGCAGGTCGTGGCGCAGGCGGTGTTGCGCGTCGATCTCGATCTGCATGCCGCGGCGTTGCTGGCCGCATGATCAGGGCGCTAGCCTGGGTCCTGCGGCGCGACATGCTGCTGGCATTTCGGCGCCGCGGCGACGTTGTCAATGCGCTGGTGTTTTTCGTCATTGTGGTGAGTCTGTTTCCGCTCGGCGTCGGCCCCGAACCGAACCAGTTGCGCGGCATGGCGCCCGGCGTGCTGTGGGTGGCTGCGCTGCTCGCGTGCATGCTGTCGCTGGCGCGGCTGTTCGCGCCGGACCACCAGGACGGAACGCTGGAGCAGATGCTGCTGGCGGGCGAACCGCTGGTCGTTCTGGTGATGGGCAAGGCCATATCGCACTGGCTGGTGTCGGGATTGCCGCTGGTGCTGATCGCGCCGCTGCTGGGTCTGCAATTCGACCTTCCCGGCAACGCGCTCGCGGTGCTGAGTGTGTCGCTGTTGCTAGGCACGCCGGTGCTGAGCCTGATCGGCGCGGTTGGCGCGGCGCTGACTTTGGGCGTGCGCGGCAGCGGCGTGTTGGTCGCGCTGCTGGTACTGCCGCTGTTCGTGCCGGTGCTGATTTTCGGTGCCGGCTCGGTCGGCGCGGCGGTTGCGGGTACGGGGGCCGAGGCTCATTTTTTACTGCTCGGTGGATTTCTGGCGCTGTCGGTGGTGCTCGCCCCTTGGGCGTGCGCCGCTGCACTGCGCATAGCGATGGAATGAAATGGCAATGAGCAAGTCGAGACGATTCAGTCTGTATTATTTTTCTTCGCCGCAAAGCTTCTATCCGCTCGCGGGAGCCATGCAGCCGTGGTTCGCCGCGCTGGCCGTATTGCTTTGCGCCGCGGGCCTGTATATCGGCTTTTTCGTCGCCCCCACCGACGCGCAGCAGGGCGAAGCCTATCGCATCATCTTCATTCACGTCGGCGCGGCATGGATGTCGATGTTTCTCTACCTGGTGATGGGCTTCTGGTCCGGCGTCGGACTGGTGCTCAACACACGGCTGTCGTCCATGGTGGCGACCGCGCTGGCTCCGACCGGCGCATTGTTCACCTTCATCGCTTTGTGGACCGGCTCTTTCTGGGGCAAGCCGACCTGGGGCACCTGGTGGGCCTGGGATGCGCGCATGACCTCCGAATTGATTCTGCTGTTCCTCTACGTGGGTTTCATGGCGCTGCAGGCCGCGATCGACGATCAGCGCCGGGCCGACAAGGCGGGTGCGGTGCTGGCGCTGGTCGGCGTGATCAACATCCCGATCATCTATTTCTCGGTGAAGTGGTGGAGCACGCTGCATCAAGGCGCGTCGGTGAGCCTGACCAGCGCGCCGACGATGGCGAAGACGATGCTGCTCGGCATGCTGATCATGGCGCTCGGCTTTTGGATGTATAGTATCGCCGCCACCCTGGCGCGGGTCCGCTGCGTGATTCTTGAACGCGAGCGCCATACCGAGTGGGTCGAGGCGGAAATAGGCAGGCAAACATGAACTGGGGAAGCTGGCAGAATTTCGTTGCCATGGGTGGCTATGGCCTCTACGTTTGGGGGGCTTATGTCGTCACCTTGGTCGCTCTCATTGCCGAGATTTTGACGCTGGTCATGCGCCGACGCGGCGTGATCAAGCGCCTGGCCCAGTATTACGCGGCGCGAAGGAGAAATCATGAAAGCGAGGCATAAGCGTTTTGTTTTGGTCGGTGTCGGCATTGCCGGACTGGCACTCTCCGCCACCCTGGTGCTTTCGGCTTTCCA
>CAZRMO010000056.1:0-26148 GCA_964601155.1 uncultured Enterobacteriaceae bacterium | reverse complement strand
AGGCGGCGGCATGAGCAGGAAGCAGGGCCCCCGCGCAGCGGGGATGCGACCGCCCGCGATTGCCGCCTGACGCCGACAGCGCCGGTGCTCGATCCGAGGTAATGGATCGGAGGCGGCGGCATGAGCTGGGAGCAGGGCCGCGGAAGAGTGGCCCCGGCGCCAGCCGGTGATCTGACACCGGACGCATTCAGGGCAGACTCATCCGTTTGGTCTATAGACGACATCACTGCCTTTAGGGCACTTTATCCGGACCAAGCGCGGCTGCTCGATTTCCGTCTGGATGAGTAGCGCCGATAATCGCCCCAAGCAGGCAGCTTCCGATGATCAATGCCGAAGACATCTATTTCCTCAACTATCTCGGCAAGCAAGAACTTGCAGCGCCGGGAACGTCTTTGTCCGCCGCGGAACTGGAGTTGCTGGTATTGATCGACGGTTACGCGAACGTGGCCCAACTGCAGGCAGGCGCGAAGAATCTCGCGCCCGGCGCCGTGGTGGAAACTCTCGACAAGCTACTGCGCTCCGAGCACATCGCCTTGCAGGAAATCGATCTGAGCGATCTTTTTAGCACCACCGCTACAAGCGAGTTGAAGGGCGAAATGCCGAGCGAGGGCATGATCGCGCGCGGCGTATCCGCGTTGCGGCAGAATGGCTTCGTCGTGCGCATCGCGCGCCGCGCACCGATTGAACGCAAACCCGCGCGCAGCAAACAGTTCGTGGTGATGGTCGTCGAAGACGAACGGGATCTCGCCGAAAATATGTGCATGGTGCTCACACGGGCCGGTTTCGTGGCGCGCATTGCGATGAACCGCGAGCAGATCGTCGCGGGCTTGAGTCAGCCGCCCCTGCCGGACCTGGTGCTGCTCGATGTGTCGCTGCCCGATGCCGACGGCTTCGACGTCCTCGCCAAGCTGCGCCAGCACCCGACGCTCGGCAAGGTTTCGGTCATCCTGGCAACAGGTGCCGCGACCCGGGAGGCTGTGCTCAAGGGATTACTCGGGGAGGCCAACGGCTACATCACCAAACCCTTCGAGATCGGCGTGCTGGTCAAAGCCGTGGGAGCGGTTCTCGGCATTGCAGTCGATGGCACAGACGCGGAACACGGCTTCCTGTGGGAGGACGACCGTTAGGCGGCCTGCTCAGGCGCTCGCGTACGGCCGCGCCGCCTACACCAGCAATTCGGGCATATCCCGAAACAGCCGCAGCACCTCCGGATTGGCGAGGGCATCGGTATGCGTCACCGACATGCCGTGCACCATCGCCTTGACCGCAAGTTCCACCACCTTGCCGTTCTTGGTGCGCGGGATGTCGGGCACCTGCACGATGCGCGCCGGCACGTGGCGCGGCGTGGTGTTGTCGCGGATCTGGCGGCGGACGCGCTCCTCCAGCGCGGCGTCTAGCGTCAGCCCCTCGCGGAGCTTGACGAACAGCACCACGCGCGTGTCGCTCGGCAGATCGGGCGGCCACAGCTGGCCGATCGCGACCGCCTCCTCCACTGCGTCGATTTTCTCGACCTGAGCGTAGATCTCGGCGGTGCCGATGCGTACGCCGCCCGGATTCAAGGTCGCGTCGGAGCGCCCGTAGACGATCATGGTCCCGCGCTCGGTCAGCTCGCAATAATCGCCGTGGCACCACACGTTCGGATAGCGCGCGAAATAGGCCTCGTGATAGCGCTTTCCGTCCGGGTCGTTCCAGAAGCCCACCGGCATCGACGGAAACGGTCTGGTGCAGACGAGTTCGCCTTTCTCGCCCACCAGCGCGCGGCCGTCCTCGTCCCAGACCTCGACCTTCATGCCCAGGCTGCGGCACTGCAGCTCGCCGCGGTACACCGGCAGGATGGGATTGGCGTCGGCAAAGCAGCCCATGATGTCGGTGCCGCCGGAGATCGACGACAGGCACACGTCGCGCTTGATCTCGCGGTAGACGTAATCGTAACTCTCCGGCACCAGCGGCGAGCCGGTGGAAATAATGGTGCGCACCGAGGCGAGGCTGTGCGTCTTGCAGGGTTTCAGGCCGCGCTTGGCGATCGCGTCGATGAACTTGGCCGAAGTGCCGAACTGGGTGAAGCGCTCGGCGTCGCAAAAGTCGAACAGAATCGCCGCGTCGCGCATGAACGGCGAGCCGTCGTAAAGCATTAGGCTCGCCTCGGCGAGCAGGCCCTGGAACAGCAGGTTCCACATGACCCAGTTGCAGGTGGTGTAGTAGAAGAAGCGGTCGAGCGGGCGCACGTCGAACTGCAGCTTGTAGGTCTTGAGCGCGGAGAGCAGCGAGCCGCCCGCGCCGTGCACGATGCACTTGGGCTTGCCGGTGGTGCCCGAGGTGAACAGGATGTAAAGCGGGTGATCGAAAGGCAGCTGCTCAAACGCGATCGCGCCCGGCGCATAGGGTGCGATCCAGTCGGCGTAGCGTCTGGCGATGGGGATTGCGGACACGTCCGGCTGAGCTGAAAGATGCGGCACCACGACGACGCGACGCACGCTCGGCAGCTTGGCCGCGATCTCGCGCACGCGCGCGAGCGAGTCGTGCGCCTTGCCGTTGTAGAGATAACCGTCCGCAGTGAACAGCAACTTGGGTTCGGTCTGTCCGAAGCGGTCGAGCACGCCGTCGGTGCCGAAATCGGGCGAACACGACGACCAGACCGCGCCGATCGAGATCGCCGCCAGCGCAAGCACCGCCGTCTCCGGCATATTCGGCATGAAGGCGGCGACGCGATCGCCGGGCGCGAGCCCATCGGCGCGCATCGCCTGCGCCACGCGCGACACCTCGGCATGCAGCTCGGCATAGCTCATGCGGCGGCGAAAGCCGGTTTCGTCCCAGAACACCAGCGCGTCGGTCGCATCGCGCCGGCGCAGCATGTTCTCGGCGAAATTGAGCCGCGCCTCGGGAAACCATTTGGCGCCCGGCATGCGCCCGCCATCGACGAGCACGCGCCCCCCTTTCTTCGAGGCGATGACGCCGCAGAAGTCCCACACCGCATCCCAGAACTGTTCGGGATGATCCACGCTCCAGTCGTAGAATTCGGGATAGGTATTGAATTGCAACTTCCAGCGTCGGATGGCCCGGCGCGCGAAAGCGGTGAGATTCGCCTGCTCCAACAGCGCCTGGCTCGGCGCCCACATCGGTCGTTCTGACATTGCTTGCACCGTTATATCGAGTTATCCAGCGATATAGTAACCGCACGCCAGACAGGATGGAATGGGGATCGGCATGCCGTGCGCGATCGGCGCGGTCGCATCGCCGTAAGCCTCGCTGCCGGGCACTGGGTTCACCGCGGGCGGCACCGCAGCGCAAGCAGCTGCACCGCGTCAGATAAGACCGACCAGGTAGGACACGCCGTAGGAGACGACAGCGGCGCCGACAAATACGACCATGCCGCGGGTCATCCCCTTGGGTATGCCCATTTCCACCAGGTAGCGCTTGATGTAAAAGGCCGCGACAAAATAAGCGATCGTCGAAACGACGATGTTGGTCATGCTAAGGCTGCCCATAAGGCCGCCTAAATTGGGGTCGCCCGTGTTGAGGCCGTTCATGCTGGGATTGTTCATGGCGCAAGCATACCCAAAAGCGGGCCGGTAGTGGCGCCGAATTTGGGGACGCGCGCGAGCTCGCCCGGGACGCCGGGCCGGTCACTAGCTACCGCGGTCAAGCGCGCCGCCGGACACGCTTGATTGCACCGCACAAGGCGTCGGACATATACTGAACCGTATGAGTGCAAGCAAAACGGAAGAAGCCGGATTGGTGGCGCGCGTCGCACAGGCTGCGCGCGGCAACCTGGCGGGGCCACAGGCCGATCTCGCCGAGCGCTTCGTGCACATCTACTACGGCGATGCCGACGTGCAGGCACTCGCCGAGCGCGACCTGGGCGATTTGGTCGGTGCTGCCGCCGCGCACCTCGACTTCGGCCGCCGCCACGGCGGCGGTGCGCCGAAGGTGCATGTGTTCAACCCGCGACTCGAGGAGCACGGCTGGCAGAGCACGCACACGGTGGTGCAGATCGTCAGCCACGACATGCCCTTCCTGGTCGATTCGGTGAGGATGGAGATCAACCGCCAGGGCCTGACGCTACACTTGGTGGTTCACCCGGTGCTGCAGGTCACGCGCGATGCCGAGGGCAAGCTGCAGGACGTCGCCCTTGCGGCGCCCAGCGCAGCGGAGCACCTCGAATCATTCATGTACGTGGAAGCCGATCGCCGGACCGATCCGGCGCAACTGCAGGCGCTCGCCGAGGGCCTGCAGCGGGTGCTCGCCGACGTGGCGGCCGCGGTGGCGGACTGGGAGCCCATGCGGCAACGCCTGCGCGCGCTGGTCGACGAGCTAGAAGCGGCGAAATCGCCCCTCGACGCCGACGAGGCGCGCGAGGCGAGTGCCTTCCTGAGCTGGCTGCACGACAACCACATGACGCTGCTCGGCTACCGCGACTACGATCTGGTCAACGAGAACGGCGAGGACGCGCTGCGCATCGTGCGCGGATCGGGTTTGGGCATCCTGCGCGAGCGCGAAGGCACGATGCTCTCCACCAGCTTCGCCACGCTGCCGCCGGAGACGCGTGCGCGCGCACGCAAACCCGAGATCCTGGTGCTGACGAAGGCGAACACGCGCGCTACGGTGCACCGGCCGAGCTACCTCGACTACGTCGGCGTGAAGCGCTTCGACGACCAGGGCCGCGTCATCGGCGAGCGTCGCATTCTCGGCCTGTACACGCACAACGTGTACACCGCGAACGTCGCCGAGATTCCGGTCGTGCGGCGCAAGGTCGCGGTAGTGCACCATCGCGCCGGCTTCCTGCCGGCGAGCCACAACGGCAAGGCGCTCAGCTCGATCCTGGAGGACTATCCGCGCGATGAGTTGATGCAGATCGAGCCCGAGGAGCTCTACAGCTTCGCCATCGCGATTCTGCAGCTCGGCGAGCGCCAGCGCACGCGCCTGCTGGTGCGGCGAGACGCCTACGGCCGCTTCGTCACCTGCATGGTGTACGTGCCACGCGACAACTACAGCACTGAGCAGCGCCAGCGTTTTCAGCGCATCCTCATTGAGGCGTTCAACGGCACCGCGACCGAATTCACCGTGAGCCTGTCGGAGGCGCCGCTGGCACGCATTTTCATCCTGGTGCGTACCCGCGCCGGCAGCGTTCCCGCAGTCGATACGGGCGAAATCGAGGCGCGCATCGTTGCCGCAACACGACGCTGGGAAGACGACCTGCACGCACTGCTCATCGACCGTCTCGGCGAGGAGCGCGGCAATCGCCTCTACGCGCGCTACGGACAAGCCTTCCCTGCGGGCTATCGCGAAGACCATGCGGTGCGCAGCGCGCTGCTCGACATCGAGATGATAGATGCGGTCGGCGCGCCGCCCGCCCTGGGCATGAACCTGTACCGTCCGCTCGCCGCCGAACCGGGCATGCTGCGCTTCCGGCTGTTTCGCAGCGGCGCGCCGATCGTGCTCTCGGATGCGCTGCCGATCCTGGAGCACCTTGGCGCGCGGGTGCTCGACGACCTGCCCTACCACATCGAGCCGGCCGAGGGCGGCGCGGTGTGGATTATCGATTTTGGATTGGCGCTCCCGGGCGAAGCGGAAGTAGTGCTGGAGCGCGTGCGGCCGTTGTTTCACGAGGCCTTCGATGCAATGTGGTCCGGGCGCGTCGAGCCCGACAGCCTCAACCGCCTGGTGCTAGCGGCCGAGCTTTCGGCGCGCGAGATCGCAATTTTGCGCGCCTACAGCCGCTACCTGCGTCAAACCGGTTTCACTTTCAGCCTCGCCTACGTGCAGCAAACGCTGGTCGCGCACCCGGCGCTGGCGCGTGCTCTGGTGAACCTTTTCGAGGCGCGTTTGGAGCCGAAGCGCGCGTCAAACGAGGCGCAGGAGGCGCTGGTGCGCGAGATCGAAGCAGCGCTCGATCAAGTGCCGAACCTGGACGACGACCGCATCCTGCGGCGCTTCCTGGCTGCGATCTGTGCCACCACGCGCACCAACGCCTTCCAGCCGGACGGCGATGGCCGGCCCAAACCCTATATATCCCTCAAGTTTGATCCGAGCAAAGTGCCCGAGCTGCCCGAGCCGCGACCGATGTTCGAGATTTTCGTGTACTCGCCGCGCGTCGAAGGTGTGCATCTGCGAGGCGGGCCGGTGGCACGCGGGGGCCTGCGCTGGTCGGACCGGCGCGAGGACTTCCGCACCGAGGTGCTCGGCCTGATGAAGGCGCAGATGGTGAAGAACGCGGTGATCGTGCCGGTCGGCTCCAAGGGTGGTTTTGTCGTCAAGCAGCCGCCGCCCGCCGGTGATCGGGAGGCACTGACGCGCGAGGGCGTGGAATGTTACAAGACCTTCCTCTGCGGCCTGCTCGATATCACCGACAATCTGGTCGACGGCAAGCCCGTTCCACCGGTCAATGTAGTGCGCTACGACGGAGACGATCCGTACCTGGTGGTGGCCGCCGACAAGGGCACCGCAACCTTCTCCGACATTGCCAACGGCGTGGCGCAACAATACGGCTTCTGGCTCGGCGACGCCTTCGCCTCCGGCGGCTCGGTCGGCTACGACCACAAGCAGATGGCCATCACCGCCCGCGGCGTGTGGGAATCGGTCAGGCGGCACTTTCGCGAACTCGGTCTGGATACGCAGTCGCAGCCATTCACCGTCGCCGGCATCGGCGACATGTCGGGCGACGTGTTCGGCAACGGCATGCTGCTGTCGCGCCACATCAAGCTGGTCGCGGCGTTCGACCACCGCCATGTGTTCATCGATCCGGACCCGAACTCCGAGACAAGCTTGCGCGAGCGCGAGCGGCTGTTCAAGCTGCCGCGATCAAGCTGGGCGGACTACGACGCGAAACTCATTTCCAAAGGCGGCGGCGTCTGGCCGCGCAGCGCGAAAGCTATCCCGCTTTCGCCCGAGGCGCGGCGCGCAATCGGCATCGAGGCGCAAGCGCTGCCGCCGAACGAGCTGGTCAGCGCGATTCTCAAGGCGCCGGTCGACCTGCTCTACAACGGCGGCATCGGCACATATGTCAAATCGACGCGCGAGAGCCACGCGCAGGTCGGCGACCGCGCCAACGACTCCTTGCGCATCGACGGCCGCGAACTGCGCTGCAAGGTGGTCGCCGAAGGTGGCAATCTCGGTCTGACCCAACTCGGGCGCATCGAGTACGCGCTCGCGGGCGGGCGCATCTATACCGACGCCATCGACAACTCGGCCGGCGTCGACTGCTCCGACCACGAGGTGAACATCAAAATCCTGCTCGACGCGGCGGTGCGCGAGGGCGAACTTACGCTCAAGCAGCGAAAGCGGCAGCTTGCCGAGATGACCGACGAGGTCGCGGAGTTGGTGCTGCGCGACAATACCTTCCAGACACAAAGCCTGTCGGTGACGGGGCGAATCGCGCCGGAATTGCTCGAGCAGCAGGCGCGCTTCATTCGCGCCCTGGAGCGCGCCGGGCGCCTCGACCGCGTGATCGAGTTTCTGCCCTCGGACGATGAAATCGCCGAGCGCAAGACCGCGCGGCTGGGACTCACCGCGCCCGAACGCGCGGTGCTGCTCGCCTATTCGAAGATGCAGATCTACGACGATCTGCTCGCCAGCGACATCGCCGAGGAACCGGCTATCGCCACAGCGCTGGAGCGCTATTTTCCCAAGGTGCTGCGCGAGCGCTTCGCGCGCCATATGCAGTCGCATCAGTTGCGGCGCGAGATTATCGCCACCTATGTCACCAACAGCATGGTCAATCGCGTCGGCAGCACGTTCGTGCACCGCATGCACGAGGAGACGGGCGCGCGCACCGATGAGGTCGTGCGCGCCTATCTGGTGGCGCGCGAGGCCCTCGGCATGGTGTCGTTCTGGCAGCAGGTCGAGGCGCTCGACCTGAGGATAGCCGACGAGGTGCAAAGCGCGATGCTCATCGACGCCGGCCGCCTGATCGTGCGCGCCACCCTGTGGCTGCTGCGCAACGGCAAATATCACGGCGACGTTGCCGCCTCGATCGCGCATTTCCGGCCCGGCATCGAAGCGCTCCGCGCGATGCTGCCTGCCGCACTCGCGCAAAGCGAACGCGAAGGCTACGAGCAGGTAAAGGCGCGCTACACCGAGGCCGGGGCGCCGGCGGGGCTCGCCGCGCTGCTCGCCGGCTTCGACGCGCTGCCCGCGGCACTCGACCTGGTCGAAGTCGGCGATGCTCTCGGCTGCGACGTCGAGACCGTTGCGCTGGCATACTTTGCGCTCGGCGGCTGGCTCGAGTTTCCATGGCTGCGTGCCAAGGTCGCAAGCCTGCCCTCGGCGAGTCACTGGCAGGTGCTCGCCAAAGCGGCGCTGCGCGACGATCTCGCCGGCATGCAGTGCCACCTAACCGCAGACGCGTTGCGCGGCGCCGCTGAAAATGGCGATGCGCAGCAGGCCATCGCCGCGTGGGAAGAGGGGAATCGCCCGCTGCTCGAGCGCTTCCGCCAGGTCCATGCCGACCTGCGCGCGCACAATACACTCGACCTGGCAATGATATCGGTTGCGATGAAAGAGCTGCGCAACATCGCTTCGCGCACTTAGCGGCACCGGCGGTGTCCAGACCGGATGCGATGATAGCGGTCCGCTTTTGCGCGACAACTTGCTTTCCCAGGCCAATCTCAGCAGAACAAACGTGGACACGCACATGAAAGCGATGATCGGAATACTCGGCGGGATGGGTCCCCTGGCGACGGTGGATTTCCTGAACAAACTGGTGGAGCGCACCCCTGCCAGCTGCGACCAGGACCATGTGCCGGTGGTCGTCTACTCAGTGCCTCAGATCCCGGAACGCAGCGCGAGCATATTGTGCGGCGGCGAGTCTCCGCTGCCGGCGATGCTTGCCGGCATACGCACACTCGAGCGTGCAGGAGCGAACGCCATTGCGATAGCCTGCAATACCGCGCACTTCTGGTACGACGATCTCGCGCGGGAATGCCGGGTGCCGCTGCTGCACATCGCCGACAGCGCCTGCGCCGCTTTGGGAAGCGACGTCGCAAACGTGGGATTGCTCGGCACCAGAGGAACGCTGGCCGCCGGCTTTTATCAGCAGCGCCTCGCCGCACGCGGCTACACCTGCCTGACGAGCGGGGAGGAAGAGCAGGAGCACTGGGTCATGCCCGGCATAGGCTTGGTCAAAGCCGGCGACCTGCCCGGCGCCGGCGCACTGCTGCAGCAGGCGCTCGCAGCCTTGTTCGAGCGTGGCGCACAGCGCGTTATCCTCGCCTGCACCGAGATTCCACCCGCGCTGGAGTGCGTCGCAGCGCCGCAGTTAAACCGGTGCATCGATGCGACCGCCACCCTGGCCGATGCCTGCATCCAGTGGTCCACGCGCGGGGCGCCAATGGAACCGTCCGCTGCGCTTGCGGACGAGTGATTCCGGACTTGGACAATACCCGAGCTAATCGGTACAATTCTGTGCTCGGCCACTCGAACTGCTCCGGCGTCGGGCTACATTCACGGATTTACAAGGAGATTTTCATGAAACGATTCGCCTCATTGATTGCAGCGATTGTCGCCCTAACCGTCTTGTCCGCGCCGGCATTCTCGCAGGAACTCACCGGAACGCTGAAAAAGATCAAGGAAACGGGATCGATCACCCTCGGCCATCGGGATTCGTCGATCCCATTTTCCTACTACGACGACCAGCAGCGCCCGATCGGCTATGCGCTCGACATCTGCTACAAGATCGTCGACGCGGTCAAGGCCAAACTGAATATGCCCGACCTGAAAGTAAAACTGGTGCCGGAGACCTCATCCACGCGGATTCCGCTGATGGCGAACGGCACCCTCGACCTCGAGTGCGGCTCGACCACCAACAACGCCGAGCGCAAGAAGCAGGTGGACTTCGGCATGACTGACTACGTGGTGAAGTACCGTTACGTATCCAAGAAGTCCTCACATATGGACAAGATCGACGACCTGAAAGGCAAGACCGTGGTATCGACCGCGGGCACGACCGACATCAGGGCTTTGAACAAGCTGAACACCGAACGCCACTTCGGCATGAATATCCTCGCCGCGAAAGACCACGCCGAAGCGTTCCTGATGGTCGAGACCGGACGCGCCTCGGCGTTCCTGATGGACGACATCCTCCTTGCCGGCCTGGTCGCAAACTCCAAGAACCCGTCCGAGTTCAGCATTTCGTCGCAGAGCCTGGGCCTCGAGCCCTACAGCGTCATGTTCCGCAAGGACGACCCGCAGTTCAAGAAGGTGGTCGACGACGCCATGAGCAAGCTGTACACCAGCGGCGCCATAGAGCCGATTTACAACAAATGGTTCATGAGCCCGATCCCGCCGAAGGGAATCAACCTCAATACCCCGGCGAGCGATGCGCTCAAGCGCGTGTGGGCGCATCCGACCGATTCGCCCGATCCTAGCGTCTACAAGTAAGCCGGCCAGCGTAGTTGCACGACGGGGGCGGCAGCCCCCGTCGCATTTTGGTCCTGCGGGAGCTTCATGCACTACCACTGGAACTGGCACATCTACTGGCAGCAGTCGCCGGACGGCAGCGGCACTTACCTGCACACGCTGATCGTCGGTCTGGGCTGGACCATCGCTCTGGCACTGCTCGCTTGGGCGCTCGCGCTGCTGCTGGGCATAATCGTCGGCGTGATCCGCACTACGCCGCTGCGCTGGCTCGAGCGCATAGGTAACGGCTACGTCGAGCTGTTCCGCAACATCCCGCTTCTGGTGCAGCTGTTCCTGTGGTATTTCGTGATGCCGGAGCTGGTGCCGAAGGGGCTGGGCGACTGGATCAAGCAGATGCCGCCGCCCTGGGGCGCGTTCGTGCCGGCGGTGCTGTGCCTGGGCACGTTCACCTCGGCGCGGGTGGCAGAGCAGGTGCGCGCCGGCATCAACTCGCTCACTCGCGGCCAGCGCATGGCCGGCACGGCGCTGGGCCTGACGCTGCCCCAAACCTACCGCTACGTGCTGCTGCCGATGGCTTTGCGCATCATCCTTCCAACTCTTGGCTCCGAGTTTCTCAACATCATCAAGAACTCGGCGGTCGCCCTGACGATCAACGTGGTCGAGCTCACCGCGGCGGCGCGTTCGATGCAGGAGTACAGCTTCCAGGTGTTCGAGGCGTTCACTGCGGCCACGGTCATCTACCTGCTGCTCAACCTGGTGGTGGTGATGCTGATGCGCTTCATCGAGCGCCGCGTCGCGGTACCGGGCCTCATCAGCGCCGGCGGTCCCAAGCCCGCAGGCCACTGAGGCGGCTCGCCGATGTTCAGCAACTTCGATTTCAACGTCATCGAGCGCTCCTGGCGTTACCTGTTCTTCGACGGCATGGCGTTCACGCTGCGCCTCACGCTGCTCGCCATGGCGGGAGGCGTCGTGTTCGGCACCCTGCTCGCGATGATGCGCCTGTCGAGCATCAAGCCGCTGGCGTGGATCGCGGGAACCTACGTGAACGTGCTGCGCTCGATCCCGCTGGTGCTGGTGATCTTCTGGTTTTACTTCCTCGTCCCCTACATGGGCGCCTGGGTAGTGCACTCGGACACGCCGATCCGCGTCGGCGCCTTCACCTCCTCGCTGCTGACCTTTGCGATGTTCGAGGCGTGCTACTACTGCGAAATCATGCGTGCCGGCATCCAGTCGATCTCGCGCGGGCAGGTCTCGGCGGGCTACGCGATGGGGCTCAATTACTGGCAGACCATGGGCCACATCGTACTGCCGCAGGCGTTCCGCAACATGGTGCCGGTACTGCTGACGCAAACCATCGTCCTGTACCAGGACGTCTCGCTGGTCTATGTCCTGTCGATCACCGATTTCGTCGGCGCCGCGAGCAAGGTGGCCGAGCGCGACGGGCGACTGGTGGAGATGTACACCTTCGTCGCGCTGATCTATTTCATTTCGTGCTTCGCGCTTTCCCTGCTGGTGAGGAAGCTGCAGAATCGCATCGCCATCGTCCGCTGATCCGACCAGGAAGACCTCGCACCATGATAGAAATAACCGATGTGAGCAAATGGTATGGAACCTTCCAGGTTCTTACGCAGTGCTCGACGCATGTAAGCAAGGGCGAGGTGGTCGTCGTCTGCGGCCCCTCGGGCAGCGGTAAGTCCACTCTGATCAAGTGCGTGAACGGCCTCGAGCCGTTCCAGAAGGGCGAGGTCCGCGTCGACGGCATCTCGGTCAGCGACACCAAGACCGACCTGCCGAAGCTGCGCGCGCGCATAGGAATGGTGTTCCAGAACTTCGAGCTGTTCCCGCACATGACCGTGATGCAGAACCTGACCCTGGCGCAAATCAAGGTACTCGGGCGTAGCCAGGAGGAGGCGCTCGCCAAGGGCGTGGCGCTGCTTGACCGTGTGGGCCTGAGGTCGCAGGCCGACAAGCATCCGGGCAATCTTTCCGGCGGCCAACAGCAGCGCGTGGCCATTGCGCGCGCGCTTTGCATGGACCCGATCGCCATGCTGTTCGACGAGCCGACCTCCGCGCTCGATCCGGAAATGATCAACGAAGTGCTCGACGTGATGGTCAAGCTCGCCGAGGAAGGCATGACCATGATGTGCGTGACGCACGAGATGGGTTTCGCGCGCAGGGTCGCGCACCGCGTCATATTCATGGACGAGGGAAGCATCGTCGAGGACGCCACCAAGGACGATTTCTTCGGCAAGCCGCGCTCGGAGCGGGCGCAGCAGTTCCTGTCAAAAATCCTTCAGCACTAGGGGACGGCAGCTAGTCCGAACCCGGGACGTCTTTCTGCCATGCCGGCCGTCTGACTCGCTTGCGGCGGGCGGTCACGGTAGCTTTTTCGGCATATTCCCGCAGCCGGGCCGCCACTGCCGAGCGAATGTCATCCGGCAATGACCTCGCGGCGAATTCGAATCGCGAAGCAAGCGGGTCCGTCGCGTCGGCACCGGCTAAAGGGGCGGGCGCAAGGACCGTGCCCAGAATCTTGCGGGGGACCGGTTCAACGGTCGTCTTTCCATCCTGGAACCAACCGTGGTCCTTGCGCCATACCAGCGCCTGCTCGCTCGAATCGACGCCGTAGCAAAGCTGAAACGAAACGATTTCGCCCTGTTCAGCCTGCCATACGAACAGATCAAAATAATCGTCATGAAACCAGCGTCGCTGCACTTCGGTTCCATCCTGAGCCACGCCTAGGATTTCGCGCATCATGGCTTTAGTCTCCAGGTTCTTCAGTTCAGCGCCGGCGGCGACCCGGCGCTATCATTCCCGACCCGTTCGATTATATGCGACCCGTGAAACGGTGTAAGGTTCGCGAATTTCCCGTTCGGTTAAGGAGACGCAAATGGTCCTGCTTGAATTTTCCATGTCGCCATTCGACAAAGGCGACAGCCTCAGCCAATACGTGGCGCGTTCGCTCGATATCGTCGACAAGAGCGGTCTGCCTTATCAGTTGACCCCGATGGGCACCATCGTCGAAGGCGAGTGGGACGAAGTGATGGCGCTGGTCACCGCCTGCTACAAGAGGATGAGCCAGGACTGCAACAGAATTTCGACCTCGATCAAGATCGATTATCGCGCCGGGAAAAGCGGCCGCTTGAAGAGCAAGATCCGCTCTATCGAAAGCAAGCTGGGCAGAACGCTTTCGACCTGAGCCGGACGATATACGAGGGGACGCACAAGCGCCGCAAGACCTTCTTGTCCGCCCGGGCGCACACCCCGGGTGTACACCCCGAGTGCACACCTTAGGTCAGGCGCGTTTGAGCGCCTGTTCTCTCAGCGCATCCAGCGTCGTGTTGGGCGTGATCGCCTGGGGATCGATCCTGAGTTCGATCAGCGCGGGCTTGCCCGCGGCTTCGGTCGCGTCCAAAGCGCGCTCAAAGGCGGCAGCAAAATCGGACGTTTCCTCGACCAATTCGCCGTGCGCGCCGTATGCATGCGCAAGCAGCGCGAAATCCGGGTTGGCGAGCGCCGTGCCGTACACCCGCGCCGGATATTCGCGCTCCTGGTGCATGCGTATGGTGCCGTACATGCCGTTGTTGACGACGATGAAAATCACCTTTGCGCCGTACTGCGCCGCGGTCGCGAGCTCCTGCCCGCACATCAGGAAACAGCCGTCCCCGCTCCACGAAACCACCGTGCGCTGCGGCTGCACGATCTTGGCCGCGATCGCCGCGGGCACGCCGTAGCCCATGGCACCGCTGGTCGGCGCGAGTTGGGTGCGGAAGGCGCGATGCCGGTAGAAGCGGTGCAGCCAGACCGAGGCGTTGCCGGCGCCGTTCGTGAGGATCGCATCGGCCGGCAAGCGCTTGTTCAGATGATCGACGACATCCCAGAGCTGCAGCCGACCGGGGGTCGCGCGTCGCGCCGTCCATTCGAGGTAATCGGCGCGCGCCGACTGTGTCCAGGCGCGCCAGCGCGGATTCTCGATCGGCGCGAGCCCGGCCAGCGCCGCGGCGATCTGTTGCATGCCCGAGTTAATCAGCAGATCACCCTGGTACACCCTGCCTAGTTCCTCCGCGCTGGCGTGCACGTGGACGAGCTTCTGCGCAGGACGCGGCACCGACAGCAGGGTGTAGCCGCTGGTCGTGGCCTCGCCGAGGCGCGCGCCGATCGCGAGCAGGAGGTCCGCGTCTTTCACGCGCTGCGCCAGTTTCGGGTTGATGCCAACGCCGACATCGCCCGCATAATTCGCATGCGTATTGTCGAACAGGTCCTGGAAGCGGAAAGCGCAACCCGCAGGCAGGCCGTTCCCTTCGACGAATTGGCGCAGATCAGCGCAGGCCTTGGCATTCCAGCCGCTGCCGCCGAGCACCACGAGCGGCCGCTCGGCTGCGGCGAGCATCGCGCGCAGCTTGGCGATGTCGCCCGCGCCGGGATGCGCCGCCACCTCCTGGTAAGGATCGGTGTCCGCCGCGGCGGCGGTCTGGGTCAGCATGTCCTCGGGCAGGGCCAGCACCACCGGGCCCTTGCGCCCGGACATGGCGCAGTGGTACGCGTGGCTCAAGTACTCGGGCACGCGCTCGACGCGGTCTATGCTGGCCACCCACTTGGCCATCTGGCCGTACATGCGGCGGAAATCGACTTCCTGGAACGCCTCGCGTTCGACGAAGTCGCTGTCGACCTGGCCGATCAGCAGGATCATCGGCGTCGAATCCTGGAACGCGGTATGCACGCCTATCGAAGCATTGGTCGCTCCGGGGCCGCGCGTCACGATGCACACGCCCGGCTTACCGGTGAGCTTGCCGTAGGCCTCGGCCATGTTGGCCGCGCCGCCTTCCTGGCGGCAGACGATGAGCTTGATCGAGTCGCGCGCATCGTAGAGCGCATCGAGCACGGCGAGGAAACTCTCGCCCGGCACGCAGAACGCGGTATCGGCGCCGTGCACCTTGAGCGCATCGACGAGCAGTTGGCCGCCGGTGCGCGATTTGAGTTCGTTCTTCATGGTCTGGATCGCCGGAATAGGATAGGGTAGCTCAAATTTTACGCTACAATTTGTTCATAGTCCGCACCCAGGGCATTGAAAAAGAGGACTACGCCCCCTTTTAAATTCCCCAAGTCGGGCTGTTGAAAAGCGCTTCTTAATGAGGCCGTACTACGATGAGATGCAGATACAGCTCCGGGAAGCGCTTTTCAACAGCCACGTAAATACAGGCCCGCCCATGTCCGACGACATCCAGACCCTGCGCCGCATCCTGCGCGAGAACCGCGTGATCGCCGTGGTGGGGCTGTCGGCCAACTGGTACCGGCCCAGCTATTTCGCCGCCAAGTACATGCTGGAGCACGGCTACACCATCGTCCCGGTCAATCCCGCTTACAAGGAAGTACTGGGACAAAAGTGCTATGCGGACCTGCGCGAAGCTGCGGAAAAATGCGCGGTGAAAGTGGATATCGTCGACTGTTTCCGCAAGAGCGAGGACATCCCGCCTTTGGCGGACGACGCCATCGCCATCGGCGCCAAAGTGCTGTGGCAGCAGCTCGGCGTCAAGAACGAAGACGCGGCGCGTAAGGCCGAAGCCGCCGGTCTGGATTCGGTAATGGACCGCTGCGTCAAGATCGAACACGCGCGCCTGTTCGGGGGACTTAACTGGGCGGGCGTCAATACCAAAGTGATTTCGGCGAAGAGGCCGCGATGGTTGCCCTACTGAGATCACGCCCGTCCTATGTAGGGGATAAACAAGGGGGCGTCGCCCCCTTGTTCGGCCAGGCGGCGGGCGTAAATACCAAAGTAATTTCAGCAAAGAGACCGCGCTGGTTGCCCAACTAGGACATCTAGAAAACTATGGCAGACAGAGATTTCGGCTTCGGCACGCTGTGCCTGCACGCGGGACAGATCCCCGACGCCGCCACCGGCGCGCGTGCGGTTCCGATCTACCAGACCACCTCGTATGTGTTCGACTCGGCCGAGCACGCGGCGAGCCTGTTCAACCTGCAGACTTTCGGCAACGTCTACACGCGCCTGTCGAACCCGACCACGGCGGTATTCGAAGAGCGCATGGCGGCGCTCGAGGGCGGACGCGCCGCGCTCGCGCTCGCCACCGGCCAGGCTGCGGAAATGACCGCTTTGCTCACCCTGTGCGAGCAGGGCGACGAGATCGTCTCGGCCTCCACTTTGTACGGCGGCACCTACTCGCTGTTCGAAGTGAATTTCCGCAAGCTCGGCATCAATACCACCTTCGTCGATCCGGATGATCCGGAAAATTTCCGCCGCGCGATCACCAAGAAAACCAAAGCGGTCTATGCCGAGACGCTGGGCAACCCGCTGATCAACGTGCTCGACATCGCGGCAGTGGCCGACATCGCGCACGAGGCCGGCGTTCCGCTGATCGTCGACAACACCTTCGCCTCGCCCTACCTTTGCCGTCCGTTCGAGTTCGGCGCCGACATCGTGGTGCACTCGGCGACGAAGTACATCGGCGGGCACGGCACCACCATGGGCGGCGTGGTCGTCGAGTCGGGAAAGTTCCCCTGGGACAACGGCAATTTCCCCGGCATGACCGAACCCTCGCGCGGCTATCACGGCGTGCGCTTCTACGAGACCTTCGGCGATTTCGGCTACACCATGAAGGCGCGCATGGAGACGCTCCGAACCTTCGGCCCGGCGCTGTCTCCGTTCAACGCCTGGATGCTGCTGCAGGGCCTTGAGACGCTGCATTTGCGCATGAAAGCGCATTGCGACAACGCGCTCAAGGTGGCGCAGTTCCTTGAAGCCCATGCACAGGTGAGCTGGGTCAATTATCCCGGCCTCGCCTCCAGCCGCTACCATGCGCTCGCCGACAAGTATCTGCCGAAGGGCTGCGCCGGCATCATGACCTTCGGCGTCAAAGGCGGCGCCAAGGCAGGCGAGGCCTTCATCGGGGCCGCGCAGTTCATGAGCCACCTCGCCAACGTCGGCGACGCGCGCACGCTGGTGATCCACCCGGCTTCGACCACCCACCGCCAGCTGTCCGAGGAGGAGCAGGCGAAGGCCGGCGTCACCGCCGACATGGTGCGCATCTCGGTCGGGCTGGAGGAAATCGACGACATCCTGTGGGACCTGGATCAGGCCCTCGCCGCGGCGAAGTCGGCTGCCTGAGCGCCGGCGCGACGCCGGTTCCCGCGGGAAAACTGCTAAAATGTCACTCGTTCCCAGCCGCTGCTAGCGGCTGTTTCTTTCCTGATCCACGCCCGCTGACTACTCACAGGCCGCAGTTCCCGCTACATGCTATTGCCGGCCATTTGGCTCAAACTTACTTAAGGATGTTCCGCATGTCCGCCTTCGACTGGCAGTTTCCCTACCCCTCCTACCGCAAGCCCATCCTCGCCCGCAATATAGTCGCGACCTCGCAGCCGCTCGCAGCGCAGGCGGGTTTGCACATGCTGCGACAGGGCGGCAGCGCCATGGACGCGGCGCTCGCGACCGCCATCGCGCTGACGGTGCTGGAGCCGGTTTCGAACGGCATCGGCAGCGACGCTTTCGCCATCGTCTGGGACGGACAAAAGCTGCACGGCTTAAACGCCTCGGGCCGTTCGCCTGCCGCCTGGACGCCGGATTTTTTCAAAGACCACAAGACCATGCCGGCGCGCGGCTGGAACGTGGTGACCGTGCCGGGCTGCGTCTCCGCCTGGACGACGCTGTCGGAACGCTTCGGCAAGCTGCCGTTCGCCGAACTGTTCGCGCCGGCCATAGGCTATGCGCGCGACGGCTACATGGTGTCGCCCACCATCGCCAAGCAATGGGCGAATCAGGTCAAGGAACTGCAGGCCCTGCCCGGCTTCAAGGAAGCCTTCATGCCGCGCGGGCGCGCGCCGCTGCCCGGCGAGAAGTTCAGCTTCCCAGACCAGGCGAAGACCCTGGAACTGATCGCGGCGACCAAGGGCGAAGCCTATTACCGCGGTGAGATCGCGGAAAAAATCGCTGCTCACGGGAAAGCCCATGGCGCGCTCATGACCACGGCCGATTTTGCCGCGCACACTTCGGACTGGGTGGAACCGCTGGCGCAGGATTACCGCGGCTACACCCTGCACGAACTGCCGCCCAACGGTCAGGGCATCGCCGCGCTGATGGCGCTGGGCATACTGCAGCACTTCGATGTGGCGAGTTACCCGGTCGAATCGGCCGACAGCGTGCACCTGCAGATCGAGGCGATGAAAGTCGCATTCGCCGATGTTTACCGCTATGTGTCCGACCCGGCAACCATGACGGTGCGCAATGCCGAACTGCTCGATCCGGCATATCTCGCCGGGCGCGCAAAGCTAATCGACATGAAGCGCGCGCAGAACTTCAAGCACGGCACGCCGCCGAAGGGCGGGACGGTCTATCTCACCGCCGCCGACGCCAGCGGCATGATGGTTTCCTTCATCCAGTCCAATTACATGGGCTTCGGATCGGGCGTGGTGGTGCCGGGAACCGGCGTCAGCCTGCAAAATCGCGCCGCGACCTTCTCCCTGCAGGCGGGGCATCCGAATCAGGTTGGTGGAGGCAAGCGCCCGTTCCAGACCATCATTCCCGGCTTTGTCACCAAGAACGGGCAGTCGGTCATGAGTTTCGGCGTCATGGGCGGCAGCATGCAGCCGCAGGGCCACGCACAAGTCATGGTACGGCTCGCTGACTACGGCCAGAACCCGCAAGCCTGCGCCGACGGCCCGCGCTATCGCGTGGTCGAGGGGCTGCGCGTCAACGTCGAGGGCGGGTTTCCCAAGGAGACGCTGGCTGAACTGGCGCGCCGCGGCCATGAGCTCGTGGAACTGGTCGAGGGCTACATGGATTTCGGCAGCGCGCAAATGATCTACAAGCTCGAAGACGGTTATCTGGGCGCTTCCGACCCACGCCGCGATGGACAGGCGGTAGGATTTTAAAATGGACGAGGGGTTCACATGCTGAAGCTTTGGGGACGCAACAACTCAGTCAACGTACAGAAAGCGATCTGGTGCCTGGAGGAGTTGAAGGTACCCTACGAGCGCATCGACGCCGGCATGCAATACGGCGTGGTCAACACGCCGGAGTTCCGCAAAATAAACCCTAACGGCCTGGTTCCGGTGATCGACGACGGCGGCACGATACTGTGGGAGTCGAACGCGATCGTGCGCTACCTCGCCGCGAAATACGGCAAGGGCAGCCTGTGGCCCGAAGACGCGGCAGCGCGCGCGCAATCCGACAAGTGGATGGACTGGTGTGCGACCGTGTACTGGCCGCCGATGCGCGAGGTGTTCTGGGGGCTGGTCAGGACTCCGCCGGAGAAGCGCAACCTGGAGCTGATCGAAACCTCGCGCAACAAGGCCGCCGAGATCCTCAAGATCCTCGATGCGGCGCTCGCCGGTCGCGACTACATCGCTGGAAGCGCGCTCACCATCGGCGACATTCCGCTGGGCGCCATCAGCTGGCGCTGGTTCGGCATCGACATGCAGCGAGAGTCCATGCCGAATGTGGAAGCCTGGTTCAAGCGCCTGAGCCAGCGCGAGGCGTTCAAGAAAAGCGTGCTGCTGCCGCTTAACTAAGAACCCGCTGCAAAATGAATTTTGCAGCGGCCAATATAGGGGAGTATGAGGGGACATATCCCCTCGTTTTGAAATAAGCTCTGAAGACCATGATGCAATCACGATTCGAAGGCAAGATCGCCGTCGTCACTGGCGCCGCCAGCGGCTTGGGGCTCGCCATTGCCGAGCGGCTCGCCGCCGACGGCGCCAAAGTGGTCGTCTCCGACATCAACGCCGATGCCGGTAAGGAAGCCGCCGACCGGCTCGGCGGCACCTTCGTGCGGGCCGACATGGGCAAGCGCGCCGATTGCCGCGCGCTCATCGACCAGACCCTGGCCACTTATGGCACGGTACACATCCTGGTCAACAATGCGGGCTTCCAGCACGTCGAGACCATCGAGGCTTTTCCCGAGGACGTGTGGGACAAGATGCAGGCGGTGATGCTGACCGCGCCCTTCCTGCTCACCAAATACGTCTGGCCGGCGATGCGACAACAGCGCTGGGGGCGCATTATCAACATCTCCTCCATTCACGGCCTGATCGCCTCGCCCAACAAGAGTTCCTACATCAGCGCCAAGCACGGCATGGTGGGCCTGACCAAAACAGCCGCGCTCGAAGGCGGCGCCTTCGGCATCACCGTGAACGCGATCTGCCCCGCCTATGTGCGCACGCCGCTGGTGGACGCGCAGATCGCCGATCAGGCACGCACCCGCGGCATCCCGCCGGAAGAAGTCATAGAGAAGATCATGCTCGAGCCGGCGGCAATCAAACGCCTGATCAAGCCGGAAGAGGTGGCCGACTTCGCCGCCTATCTGTGCGGCGAGAGTGCGGGCGTGATCACCGGCGCGGCGCTGACGATGGATCTGGGCTGGACTGCAAGATAGCGGCCAGATTGGCATCACGCTGTTCCTTCGGCAGCTTGGCCAGCGCCTTCACCGCGGCGTAAAAGCGCGGCAGATCGCCGCCTTCCTGCGCCAGCAGCGCGCGAAAAGCCGGCACCAGTTCGGTGTAGAGCGCGACCGAAGCGAGGGTAGCGTTATTCGGCTTGGCGAGCCAGGGATCGTAGCCGGAGAACCCGCCCCACGAGGCCTTGAGCTGCCGGTACTCTTTCTCCATGTCGGCAAATCGCTGCGCCTTGCCCAGGCGCTTTTGCTCCGCCGGGATGTCCAGTTGGTAATACTGCCCGAGGATCGCCTGATACTTGAGGATCAGCGCGACAAAGCCTTTTCTCATCGTTTCCATGCGCGCGTAGGTCACACGCTCGCGTTCATTCCCGTTTTGTGCCAGCCAGCGCTCGACGCCGACCTGCTGCACTGTCACGGCAAAAGATTCGTTGAAGCGGGTATCGCCCTTTACATAGAGTAGTTGATGCGCGAGTTCGTGAAAGATGAGGCGTGCGAGCTCGCTGTCCGGATACCGGATGAAGGTGCTGAGCACCGGATCGTCGAACCAGCCCAGCGTCGAGTATGCCGGCACACCGCCGATGAAAACATCGTCGCCGCGCTTGCGCAGCGCCGCCGCCTCGGCCTCGGCATCGGCCTTGTCGAAGTAACCGCGGTAACCGACGCAGCCGGCGAACAAAAAGCAGGAAGTCACCGGCTTGACCGAGAATTCCGGCGCGGCGAACACATTCCAGACGACGTAGCTCCGTCCCAGATCCGAATAGCGCTTGTAACTATCGTTATCGGGCAGAGCGAGTTCGCGGCTGGCGAACGCGCGGATGCCCAACACCGCGCGCAGCTTGGCCTTGAGCGGCGCCGGAACGGCGTCGCTGCGCAGTTCGTCTTCTATCGGGGTGGCGCGGTGCAGCACCTGCATTTCCCCGCGCACCGCCTGCGAGTAGTAGCGCAGCGTGCCGCAGCCGCCGAGCAAGGGCGCGAGCGCAGCGAACAACAGCAGAAGGCGCAGACGCATCAGATCTCTCCGCGCGCTTGATGTCTCGACCTGCCGCGCCCCTTGCGGTCGAAGGCTCCGCGTTCGAGGAAAGCCGCGACCTCGCGCGCAACGCGCGCGGAAGCCAGCATGCCGCTGTGGCTAAGCGGCAGGACCACGCGGTCGCGCATGCCGGCGACCTCGGTCTCTTCCAGCCGCACCACGCCGTCGTTGGTGCCCGGCAGGCGCATCAGCATGCGCCCCAGGCCCCAGGGATGGCTGCCGGCAATCACACCGAGTTCGCACCTCGGCCGAAATGTTTCGGGCAGGCTGCCCCAGATGTCGCGGCTGGCCCCGAGCAGCCGTTTGCCCGCGAACCGTTTCTCCAGGCGCCGCCCCGCCATGCAAGCGCGCACCGGCGTGCCCATCAGCACCACGCGGCCGATGCGCCGCTCGCCGTGATTCCTGAGACAGCGCAGAATCACCAGGCCGCCCATGCTGTGGCCGACGAGATGGATCACAGGTTCCGGCAGTTCATCGATGCGCGCGGCGAGCCGCCGCGCGTGCTCATCCAAACTCTGCGCGAGCGACGCGTAGCTGAAAGTATAGGCCGCGTAGCCGCGACGCGAGAGCTGCAGGCGCAGGCCCTGCATGATCCAGCCGCCCATCCACAGCCCGTGCACCAGGATCACTGCTGCGCGCATGCATATCCCCAACAGCCGATTCGACCAAGACGCAGAAAAGCGGCACCGGGCTGCGGCGCCGACGCCGGCGCGAGGCCGAACGGCTTCAATGCGTCCATGATCGCCCAACTTCTATAGAAAAAAGGAGTATAGCCGCTCGCGCAGCAAGATTCGGGAACAGCAGCCCGGCTCATGCCAAGCCGTCGCGCAAGGCCTTTCATATATAATCCTCGCAAGTGTGCCGCCCCGCGAAACCACTGTCCGCAATGGACATCCATACCATAAGAGGAGATCGAGATGGAGAAGTTCATCCAGGCGCCGGGCGTAGCGGATTCGGTTACACCTACCTGAGCCAGGTGGAGCAGCCGATCCATGCGTGAACTCAGCACCGACATCCTGATCCTCGGCTCCGGCGGCGCCGGGCTGTTCGCAGCACTGCACGCGCACCAGGCCGCGCCGGAGTTGTCGATCACCATCGCGGTCAAGGGCCTGCTCGGCAAATGCGGCTGTACGCGCATGGTGCAGGGCGGCTACAACGTCGCGCTCGCGACCGGGGATTCGGTCGAACGCCACTTCATGGACACCATCGAGGGCGGCAAATGGCTGCCCGACCAGGATCTCGCCTGGAAGCTGGTGACCTTGGCGGTGGAGCGCATCCACGAATTGGAGAACGAGCTCGGCTGCTTCTTCGACCGCAACCAGGATGGCAGCATCCACCAGAAGGCCTTTGCCGGGCAAACGTTCGATCGCACCGTGCACAAGGGCGACCTCACCGGCATCGAAATCATCAACCGCCTGGCCGAGCAGGTCTGGGCGCGCAACATCAAGCGCCTGGAAGAGCATCGCGCGGTCGCGCTGATCAAAGCAAAAAACGGCGACGCGCTCGCCGGCGTGCTCATGATCGACATGCGCACGGGCGAGTTCTGCTTCGTGAAGGCGAAGGCGGTGCTGCTCGGCACCGGCGGCGGGCCGACCATGTACAAGTACCACACGCCCTCGGGCGACAAGAGTTGCGACGGACTGGCGATGGCGCTGCGCTCCGGCCTGAAGCTGCGCGACCTGGAGATGGTGCAGTTCCATCCCACCGGCCTGCTGGCGGGGACGCACACGCGCATGACCGGCACCGTGCTGGAGGAGGGGCTGCGCGGATCGGGCGGTTATCTGCTCAACGGCGCGGGCGAGCGCTTCATGGGCAACTACGACGACAAGCTCGAGCGCGCCACGCGCGACATAGTCTCGCGTTCGATCTACGCCGAAATGCGCGCCGGTCGCACCACGCCCAACGGCGGCGTGCATATCAGCATGGCGCACCTCGGCCCGGATAACGTGGTGAAGCAGTTCAAAGGCATGGTCGAGCGCTGCGCCGACAGCGGCTTCGATCTCGCAGGCGGTCTGGTCGAAGTGGTGCCGACCGCGCATTACATGATGGGCGGAGTCCAATTCGGGGCCGACTGCTCCACCGCCCTGCCCGGTCTGTTCGCCGCCGGCGAGGACACCGGCGGCGTGCACGGCGCCAACCGCCTGGGCGGCAACGGCGTGGCCAACTCGACGGTCTATGGCGGCGTCGCAGGCGAGGAGATGGCCGCCTGGGTCAGGGCTCAGGGCGCGCTGCATGAACCCGATGCCGACGCGATCGCCGCGGCGGAAGCGACCTGCCGCGTGCCGCTGAGCAAACCGAGCGGCGACCTCGAAGGCGTGCGCCAGGCACTGTACGAATTGATGTGGGACGACGTCGGCATCGTGCGCGACGCCAAGGGCCTGGCGCGCGCGCGCGGCGCGCTCGCCGGACTGCAGGCGCGCCTCGCGGCGACCGGCGTCGATGCCAGCGATCTGCGCTACAACCTCGCCTGGCACGACTGGATGAATCTGAACAACCTGATCCTGGTGAGCCGAGCGATCTGCGAAGCGGCGCTGGTGCGCGAGAACTCGCGCGGCGCGCATTATCGCGAGGACTTTCCGGACGCCGGCGATCTGGCGACCTCGAGCTACAGCCTGGTTCAGGCCGCCGGCGAAGGTTTCAGCGTCGGCCGCGAGCCGGTGAAATTCACCCGCGTGCGACCGGGGGAAAGCCTGATAGATTGAAGCCTCGCAGGAGGGGCGCCCTCGCCCCGACCAGCGTCCGCTCGAAATCCGATCGGCCCGGGGGCGGGACTCCTACAAGAAACTACGCCGCGGCCTGCGCACGCGAGGCGCGCTTGCGGTCGTGTTCTTTCAGGAAGCGCTTGCGCAGGCGGATCGATTTCGGCGTGATTTCGACGAGTTCGTCGTCGGCAATGAATTCCACCGCCTTCTCCAGCGTGAGTTCGATCGCCGGCTCCAGGCGCACCGCCTCGTCCGTGCCCGAAGCGCGCACGTTGGTCAGTTGCTTGCCCTTGATCGGATTCACCACCAAGTCGTTGTCGCGCGAGTGGATGCCGATAATCATGCCTTCGTACAGCGCTTCGCCGGGCGAGACGAACATGCGGCCGCGCTCCTGCAGTTTCCACAGCGCGTAAGCGACGGCGGCGCCGTCTTCCTGGCTGATCAGCACGCCGTTGCGGCGTTCGTCCATGTCGCCCTTGACCGGGCTGTAGTCGTCGAATATGTGGCTGGCAAGCCCGGTGCCGCGCGTCAGCGTCAGAAACTGTCCCTGAAAGCCGATCAGCCCGCGCGCCGGAATGCGGTATTCGAGACGCACGCGGCCGCGGCCGTCGGGCACCATGTCCTGCATGTCGCCCTTGCGCCGGCCCAGTTCTTCCATCACCGCGCCCTGGTGGCCTTCTTCCACATCGACCGTCAGCAACTCGTACGGCTCCTGCTTCACACCGTCGATTTCCTTCATCACCACGCGCGGGCGGCCCACCGACAACTCATAGCCTTCGCGGCGCATGTTTTCCAGCAGGATGGTCAGGTGCAGCTCGCCCCGCCCGGAGACGATGAAAGTATCGGAATCCTGTGTGAACTCGACCTTGAGCGCGACGTTGCTCTTGAGCTCGCGCTCGAGCCGCTCGCGGATCTGGCGGCTGGTGACGAACTTGCCCTCGCGACCTGCCAGCGGCGAGTTGTTCACCATGAAATTCATGGTCAGCGTCGGCTCGTCCACGCGCAGCATCGGCAGGGCATCGGCTCGCTCAGGCGCGCAGAGGGTCGAACCAATGCCGATGTCCTCGATGCCGTTGATCAGCACGATATCGCCGGCGACGGCTTCCTCCGACACCACGCGCTCCAAGCCTTCGAACGTCAGCACCTGGTTGATGCGCGCCTTGAGCGGCTGCGAATCCGGGCCGTTCATCACCACCACGTCCTGCAGCGGCTTGATGCGGCCGCGCGAAATGCGGCCGATGCCGATCTTGCCGACATAGCTCGAGTAGTCGAGCGAGCAGATCTGCAGCTGCAGCGGGCCGTCCGGATCGTCCTCGCGTACCGGCACGTGCTTGAGAATGGCGTCGAACAGCGGCCGCATGTTGAACTTCGTGTCGTCTTTCAGTTCGTCGATGGACTTGGGCGCATTCTTCATGTCGGCGGCCGCCCAGCCATGCAGGGCCGAAGCGTATATCACCGGAAAATCGAGTTGCTCCTCGGTCGCTCCGAGCTTGTCGAACAGCTCGAAAGTATGGTTCACCACCCAATCCGGCCGCGCGCTCGGGCGGTCCACTTTGTTGACGACGACGATGGGCTTCAGGCCCAGCGCGAGCGCCTTGCGCGTGACGAAGCGCGTCTGCGGCATCGGGCCCTCGACCGCGTCGACCAGCAGCAGCAC
>CAZRMO010000055.1:5819-26223 GCA_964601155.1 uncultured Enterobacteriaceae bacterium | reverse complement strand
GACGCACGGGTGCACGAGGTCTGGGGCGACAAGTAGGAAACAAATCCGCGAGGCAGGCTAGCGTTCAGACGCAGCAAGCGGCCGTCTGTCGTGGGGCAGGCATGGCAATTGGCGGGTATTTTCGCAGCGAGTGTATCCGCTTGCGACGGCGCAAGGTCTGCGACCGGTACGGCAGAAATACTTTTTTACACAATTTGCGTTGAAGTCGCGCGGGACAGAACGCATCATAGCCGCACGCCGCAGGAGGTCGCCTGGCATGCCGCTTGGTTTGGATGCAATGGTCCCGCAATTTGTCTCGCAGTTTCCCGTACCAACACCGTGGGTGAGCACAGCCGGCGGAAGCTGCTGCAGTGCGCAGAAGCCCGCCGCATCGGGGCAGGTGACCGACAGCTTGCGCACGGTTACGGCAGACGCCAACGTCAGTCGGGCCGACGCCGGGTAGCGGCTGATATAATCATCCATCTCCCGGCGCTCTGCGTCGCGATTACACCGACCGGCGCCAGCCATGACTCCCCCCGAACCCGACACGCGTAATGCGCCCGTCAACCAGTCCACTGTGTCCAAAGGACCGCGACGACACTGGCTCGGTAGCCTGATCGCGATCGTCAGCCTCGTCCTGGTGGTTGGGCTGGCCTGGTATTTGACCCACCGACCGCCGGCGGGTGCGCCCGGCAGGTTCGGCGGGCGGGGCAGTCCGCCGAGTACGGTGGGCGTGGCCACCGCGCGCCATGCCAACATCCCGGTGATCATCGAAGCACTGGGCACTGTGACCTCGGTAGCCAGCGTGACCGTGACGCCGCAGGTCTCGGGCGTAATCACGCAGGTGCTCTACAAGGAAGGCCAGCTGGTGAAGAAGGGCGAGCTGCTGGCGACCATTGATCCGCAGCCGTTCCAGGCGGCGCTGGACCAGGCAATAGGCGCACGCCTGCGCGACGTCGCACAACTCGACGCCGCGCGCCAACTGCTCGGGCGCTATCGGGTGCTGATCAAACAGGACTCGATCGCGGGCCAGACCGTGGACAGCCAGGCGGCGTTGGTGCAGCAGTTGGCCGGTACCGTGGCGCTGGACCGGGCGAACGAGGATGCGGCGCGGCTGAACCTGCAATGGTCGCGCATCGTCGCCCCGGTGACCGGCCGCGTCGGCCTGCGGCCGATCGACGCCGGCAACTTCATCGCCGCCGGCAGCAGCACAGGCGTGGCAACGATTACCCAGGTTTCGCCGATCGATGTCGTGTTCTCGATCCCGCAGGAGCGCGTGCCCGAGATACAGCAGCGCCGAGCCAGCGGCGCAACGCTGCCGGTCACGGTTTGGGACAGCAGCCGCACGCGGCAGATAGCCACCGGCAGATTCCTGACGCTGGACAACCAGATCGACACCACGACCGGCACGATCAAGGCCAAGGCGCGACTGGCGAACGCCGACGGCGCGCTGTTCCCCAACCAATTCGTCAACGTGCGGTTGCTGCTGAATTCGGTCGATGCAGCCGTCGTCGTGCCGGTGACGGCGCTGCGCCACGGTCCGAACGGTGACTTCGTTTACGTCGTGACCCCGGCGCACATAGTTTCGTTGCGCACGGTGACGGCCGGGCTTTCAGGGGTCGACGATGTCGCGATTGCCAAAGGGCTGGCGGCCGGCGAAGTCGTCGTGACCGAGGGCGGCGACCGGCTTAAGGACGGCGAGCGCGTGAAGACCAGTGCCGATCGAGCGGCCGCTTCAGGCGTTGGCGGCCGTAGCGGCGAGCGCGAGGCCGGTGCGCCGGCGTCTACGGACGCGGTGGCGGCGACGGTCGCACCGGGTGTGGCCGTTGCATTGCCGACCCCCGAACAGCGCCAGCGCATGCTCGATGCGGTGAAGGGCGACCCCGAACAGCTCGCCCGCCGCCAGCGCTTTCTCGAGGCGCTCGATCACGGCGATGCGGCGGCTTTGGAACGCTGGAAGCAGACGGTGTTGAGACGTCGCGGAGGCGGCGGCTCCGCGCAATGACGAGGCCGTTGGCGCGAGTCCAGCCGGCATGAGCCCGTCCCGCCCCTTCATCGAGCGTCCGGTCGCGACTTCGCTGCTGATGTTGGCGATCGTGCTCGCTGGGCTGGTGGGGTTCAGGTTCCTGCCGCTGTCGGCGCTGCCGCAGGTCGATTACCCGACGATTCAAGTCCAGACCCTGTACCCGGGCGCCAGCCCCCAGGTGATGAGCAATACCGTCACTGCGCCGCTGGAGGGACAGTTCGGCCAGATGTCGGGGCTGGACCGCATGAGTTCGACCAGCGCCGCCGGGGTCTCGGTGATCACGCTGCAATTCGCGCTCAACCTCTCCCTGGACGTGGCCGAGCAGGAGGTGCAGGCGGCGATCAACGCCGCCAGCTCCCTGTTGCCGGCCGACCTGCCGGCGCCGCCCATCTATGCCAAGGTCAACCCTGCGGACGCGCCGGTGCTGACGCTGGCGATCAGTTCCGACAGCATGCCGCTGACCGACGTACAGAACTTGGTCAACACGCGGCTCGCGCAGAAAATCAGCCAGATTTCCGGCGTAGGGCTGGTGTCGCTGTCGGGCGGCCAGCGGCCGGCGATGCGCATAGAGGCCAACACCCAGGCACTGGCTTCGTTCGGCATCGGTCTCGACGCGCTGCGCACCGCGATCGCCAACGCCAATTCGAACGCCGCCAAGGGCAGCTTCGACGGGCCGAAGCGTGCGTTTACGATCAATTCGAACGACCAGCTGCTGACGGTGGACGACTACCGCAAGCTTATCGTCGGCTACAAGAACAACGCCCCGGTGCGCATGAGCGACGTCGCCAACATCGTCGCGGGCGCGGAAAACAAGCAGCTCGGCGCCTGGGCCGGCCTGCCTTGTACCGCGGCTACGGCGGCGGCGGCCGCCGCCGACGGCGGCCGTTGCGTCGACGGCGCGGCCCTGATCCCGGCCATCATCATGAACGTGCAGCGCCAGCCGGGCGCCAACGTGATCGCCACCGTCGACGCGATCAAGCGGCAGCTGCCGGCGTTGCAGGCCGGACTGCCGGCGTCGCTGCGCATCGACGTGCTGGCCGACCGCACCAGTAGCATCCGCGCTTCGGTCGACCAGGTCGAGATGGAGCTGATCCTGGCCGTGGTGCTGGTCGTGCTCGTGATCTTCGCTTTCCTCGGCAGTCTGCGCGCAACGGTGATCGCCAGCATCGCGGTGCCGATTTCGCTCATCGGCACTTTCGGCCTAATGTACCTGCTGGGTTACAGCCTGAACAATTTAAGCCTGATGGCGCTGACCATCGCCACCGGCTTTGTCGTCGACGATGCGATCGTGATGATAGAAAACATTGCCCGCTTCCGCGAAGCCGGCGAGCCGCCGATGCGCGCCGCGCTCAAGGGCGCGACGCAGATCGGCTTCACCATCATCTCGCTGACGGTCTCGCTGATCGCGGTGCTGATCCCGCTGTTGTTCATGAGCGACGTGGTCGGGCGGTTGTTCCGCGAGTTCGCGACCTCGCTCGCAATCACCATCCTGATCTCGGCCGTGGTCGCGCTCACGCTGGTGCCGATGATGTCGGCGCGCTGGTTCAAGGACAAACGGGAGGAGCGGCCAACCCGCGGCTTCGCCGCCGGTACGCAGCGCATGTTCCGCGGCGTGATGCGGCGCTACGAGCGCTCGCTGGTCTGGGTGATCGACCACCAGACGATTACGCTGCTGGTGGCGCTCGCGACCTTCGTGCTCACCGTACTGCTCTACATCGCGATTCCCAAGGGATTGTTCCCGACACAGGACACCGGCCAGTTGCAGGGGCGCATACAGGCAGCGCCGGATGTCTCCTACAAGCGCATGGTGCAGCTGCAGGGCCAGGCCGCGCGCGCGATCCTGGCCGACCCGGCAGTCGCCAACCTGAGTTCCATCGTCGGCGTCGACGGCGTCAACAACACCATGCTGCAGACCGGCAGCATGCTGATCAACCTCAAGCCCTCGCACGGCGACCAGCAGGCGGTAATGGAGCGGCTGCGCGAACGGGTGCGCGCGGTGCCCGGCGTGAGCCTTGCGCTGCAGCCCACGCAGGACCTGACCATCGACGCCGAAACCGGCCCGACGCAGTACCGCGCCTCGCTGGAGGGTGCCAACGCCGCCGACATCACGCAGTGGATGGGCAAACTAGTCGCCCGGCTGCGCGACTCTCCGCAGCTGCGCAACGTCAGCAGCGATGCCGGCGCGACCGGTCTGGCGACCCTGGTCGACGTCAACCGCGATACCGCATCGAGGCTGGGCATCAGCGCCAGCGCGGTCGACGACGCGCTGTACAGCGCTTTTGGCCAGCGCATCGTCTCGACCATTTTCACCGACACCAACCAGTACCGCGTGATCCTCGAGGCGCAGCCCGGGTTGGCGCAGGACGCCGCGGGCGTGGGCAAGCTCAATCTGATCTCGAGCAGCGGCAAACCGACGCCGCTGGCTGCGTTCGCCAACATCACTGAACAGTACGCGCCGCTGCAGGTCACCCATGTCGGGCAGTACCCGGCGAGCACGCTGAATTTCGACACCGCGCCTGGCGTGGCGCTGGGCGACGCGGTCGATGCCATCCGCCAGGCGGCGAAGGACATCGCGCTGCCGCCCTCGATCACCATGAGTTTTCTCGGTGCCTCGGGCGCCTACGAGAAATCGCTCGCCAACGAACTGTGGCTGATCCTGGCCGCGGTGGTCTGCGTCTATATCGTGCTGGGCGTGCTCTACGAGAGCTATGTCCACCCGCTGACCATCCTCTCGACGCTGCCCTCGGCGGGAGTGGGCGCCCTGCTGGCGCTGATCATCACCGGCAACGACCTCGGCGTGATCGGCGTCATCGGCATCATTCTCTTGATCGGCATCGTGAAGAAGAATGCGATCATGATGATCGACTTCGCCATCGACGCCGAACGCAATCAGGGCCTGAGCGCGCACGACGCGATCCACCAGGCGGCGATGCTGCGCCTGCGGCCAATCCTGATGACGACGTTCGCGGCGATGTTCGCGGCCATGCCGCTGATGCTGAGCTGGGGCAACGGTGCCGAACTGCGGCGCCCGCTGGGCCTGGCGATCTTCGGCGGCCTGATCGTGAGCCAGCTGCTGACGCTATACACGACGCCGGTGATCTACCTCATGTTCGACCGCATCGGCGGCGGCGTGCGCAAGCGCAGCGCGTTGGACGACGATGACGACGATCCCACAAAGCCGGCCGGGGCGGCGGCGGAGCCCGGGGCGTGAACCTTTCGCGGCCGTTCGTGCTGCGCCCTATCGGCACCGTGCTGCTGACGGTGGGCATCGCGCTCGCCGGCATTGCCGGCTTTTTCGCCCTGCCGGTCTCGCCTCTGCCGCAGATCGAGCTGCCGGTGATCCAGGTCAACGCCAACATCCCGGGTGCGAGCCCCGACACCATGGCCAGCACCGTGGCCACGCCGCTGGAGCGATACCTGGGCACGATCGCCGGCGTCAACGAGATCACCTCGACGAGTTCGGTCGGCGCCACGCGCGTGACCCTGCAGTTCGACCTCAGCCGCGACATCGACGGCGCGGCGCGCGACGTCCAGGCGGCGATAAACGCGGCGCGTATCGATCTGCCGTCCACGATGCGTAGCAACCCGACCTATCGCAAGGCCAATCCGGCGGCGGCGCCGGTGTTGATCATGGCTCTCACCTCCAAGACCAAGACGCCGGGGCAGATCTACGACGAGGTCTCCAACACTATCAACCAGCGGCTGCTGCAGGTGAACGGCGTGGGCGACGTGCGGATCGGCGGCGGCACGTTGCCGGCGGTGCGCATCGAACTCAATCCCTTCGCGCTGAACCATTACGGCATCAGCACCGAGGACGTGCGCGCGGCGATCCAGGCGAGCAACGCCAACCGGCCCAAAGGCATGGTACAGGGCGGCGGTCGCCGCATGCAGATTTACACCCAGACCCCGGGGCTGAAGGCCAGCGACTACGCGCCGATGGTGATCGCGTGGCGCAACGGCTCGGCGGTGCGCCTGCGCGACGTCGCCGATGTCGAGGACGGGGTCGAGGACACGCGCACGCTGGGCCTGTTCAACGGCGAGCGCGCAATCATCGTGCTGATCATCTGCCAGCCTTCGGCGAACGTGGTGGCGACCGTGGATGCGATCCACGCCCTGCTGCCGGAGCTGCAGGCCGAGCTTCCGGCCGACGTGAAGCTGAACGTCGTCGCCGACCGCACGACCTCCATTCGCGCCTCGCTGCGCGAAGTCGAACTGACGCTGCTGGCGGCGGTGCTGCTGGTGGTGCTGGTGGTAGGCCTGTTCCTGCGCAGCGTGCGCGCGACGCTGGTGCCCGCGGTGGCGACCGTCGTCGCCCTGCTCGGCACCTTCGGCGTGATCTATCTGCTCGGCTACAGCCTCAACAACCTCACCTTGATGGCGCTCACGGTGGCGACCGGCTTCGTCGTAGACGACGCCATCGTCGTGCTCGAGAACACCAGCCGTCACATCGAAGCCGGCATGACGCGCATGAAAGCCGCCTTGCTAGGCGCGCGCGAGGTTGGTTTCACGGTGGTATCGATCAGCCTGTCACTGGTCGCGGTGTTCATCCCGCTGCTGTTCATGGGCGGCCAGGCCGGGCGCCTGTTCCGCGAGTTCGCGGTCACATTGTCGGTGGCCGTGCTCATCTCGCTGGTGCTGTCGCTGACGACCACGCCGATGATGTGCGCTTGGCTGCTCCAGTCGGGCGGCGCGGCCAATGCACAGCGCCCGCCGGGCTGGGCCGCGCGCCAGGCCAAGCGCGGCTATGATTGGATGCTGGCGCGCTACGCCGACAGTTTGGACTGGGCGCTGGCGAGCAAAGGCCTGGTGATGCTTATCCTGCTCGGGGTGATTGCGCTCAACGCCTACCTTTTCGTCGTCGTGCCCAAGAGCCTGTTCCCGCAGCAGGACACGGGCCAGATCGCGGGCGGGCTGAGCGCCGATCAGAGCATCTCCACCAAAGCGATGGGCGAGAAGCTGCGCCAGGTCGTGGACATCGTTCGCGCCGATCCGGCTGTGGCCACCGTGGTCGGCTTTACCGGCGGCTCGCGCGCCGGCGGCGGCTTCGTGTTCGTGACCCTCAAGCCGCTGTCCGAGCGCAGCGTCAAGGGATTGGCAGTGATCGCGCGGCTGCGGCCGAAGCTGGCGCGGGTCGCCGGACTGCGGCTGTTCCTGAACCCGGTGCAGGATTTCCGCTCCGGCGGCCGCCATACCGCCTCCACCTACCAGTACACGCTCAAGGGCGAGAGCAGCGCGACGCTGCGTGAATGGTCGGGCAAGCTGCTGGAAGCGTTGAAAAAATATCCCAAGCTGACCGACCTTGACAGCGACGAACAGGAAAACGGCGTGCAGACCAACGTCCTGGTCGATCATGACAGCGCCAGCCGGCTCGGCATCAGCGCCAAGGCTGTCGACGCCGCGCTGTACGACGCCTTTGGCCAGCGCCAGGTTGCGGTCATCTACACTAACCTGAACCAGTACCACGTGGTGATGGAATGGGCGCCGCAGTACACGCAGAGCCCCAATGCGCTTGGCGACGTCTATGTACCGGGGACAACACTGGTCAGGAACGGCGGCAAGCTGGTCGCCATCGAGAGCGCGCGAGCGACGGGCACGCCAGTCAAATCCGGCGCGGCGGCACCGACACCGGCCGCCGGCGTGCCGGTCTCGCCGAACCCGGCGCTGCGCAATGCGTCTGGCGGCAATGTCCTGAGCAATACGCCGGCCAGCATGGTGCCGCTGAAGGTGATCGCTCGCTTTGTGGAGGGGGCCACCGCAAGCTCGGTCAATCACCAGGACACCGAGTTGGCGACGACGATCTCGTTCAATCTCGCCGAAGGTGCGACGCTGGCCGACGCCCGCAGTGCCATTGCCCAGGCCGAGGCCGACATCGGCATGCCGACCTCGGTGCGCGGCGCATTCGCCGGAACCGCGCTGCTGGCGCAGCAGACGAATGCGCAGCAGTTCCTGTTGATCGCGGCCGCGCTGGTCGTGATCTATATTGTGCTGGGCGTGCTCTACGAGAGTCTGGTGCATCCGCTGACGGTACTGTCAACGCTGCCCTCGGCCGGCGTCGGTGCGGTGCTGGCGCTGCTGCTGTTCCACATGAACTTCTCGCTGATCGCGTTGATTGGGGTGTTTCTGCTGATCGGCATCGTCAAGAAGAACGCGATCCTGATCATCGATTTTGCGCTGGACGCCGAGCGCGCCCGCGGCCTGAGTTCGCTCGAGGCCGTGCGCGAAGCCTGCCTGCTGCGCTTCCGGCCGATCCTGATGACGACGCTCGCGGCTGCCTTCGGCGCGCTGCCGCTGGCAATCGGCTTCGGCGAGGGCTCAGAGCTGCGCCAGCCGCTGGGCGTGGCCATCGTCGGCGGCCTCATCGCCAGCCAGCTTCTCACCCTGCTGACGACGCCGGTGGTCTACATGCTTGTCGACAAACTGCGCAGGCGCAAGGCCGACGAACGTTACCTCAGCCGCGCCGGCAGCGGCGCTTTGCAGCCCCTGGAAACGACATGAACACAATCTTCGCTCCACTTCTCCGTCCAACGACCTGGCTGCTAGCAACGGCACTGGCCATGCTGTCGGCATGCTCGACGATGCCGCCTAGCTACGAGCGGCCGAGCGCGGCCGCGCCGGCAGCGTTCAAGGAGGCGCCGTCCGCAGGTTCCACCTGGTTCCCGGCGGCGCCGGCCGACGCGCTCGACCGCGGCCCCTGGTGGCAGCTGTTCGGCGATCCGATACTGTCGAGTTTGGTCGAGCAGGTCGAGGTGTCGAACCAGAACGTCGCCGCCGCCGTCGCCGCGTATGCGCAGGCCCAGGCTCTGGTGCGGCAGCAGCGTGCGGCGCTGTTCCCCTCGCTGGCCATTGACGCCGGCGCGACGCGCAGCGGCGGCGCGGCCGCGCTGGGCAAGCCGACCAGCCTGCAGCTCGGCCTGGGCGCCAGCTGGGAGCCCGACGTCTGGGGCCGCTTGCGCCTGACGGTGAGCAGCGCGCAGGCCAACGCCCAGGCCAGCGCGGCCAATCTCGCCGCGGCGCGGCTGTCGGCGCAGGCCGCCCTGGTCACCAACTACTTCGCGTTGCGCGAGGCCGACAATGAGATTGCGCTGCTTGGCACCGCTGTAAGCGCCTACCAACGTGCACTGACCATCACCCGGAACCAGTACGACGCAGCGATCGCCCAGCGCACCGACGTATTACAGGCGCAGACCCAGCTCGAGACCACGCGCGCCAACCTGATCGCCAAGGTCGGTCAGCGCGCGTTGCTCGAGCACGCGATCGCGTTGCTGGTGGGCAAGGCGCCGGCCGAGTTCAGCATCGCCGTCGCGCCCTGGGACGCCAAGGTGCCGGCCGTCCCGCTGGCCGTGCCTTCGGCGCTGTTGCAGCGCCGCCCCGACATCGCGGCCGCCGAGCGTGAAGTCGCCGCGGCCAATGCGCAGATCGGCATCCAACGAGCAGCCTATTTCCCCAGCCTCGCGCTGTCGGCGTCCTATGGCGGCGTCGGCAGCACCCTGCCGAGTCTGTTCCGGGCCTCGAATAACCTCTGGTCGCTGGGTCTGTCGGCGGCGCAGACCCTGTTCGACGCCGGGGCCATCGCGGCGCGCGTCGAGGGCGCGCAGGCGGCACGCGCCGCCGCGGTCGCGAACTATCGGCAGACGGTGCTTGGCGCGTTCCAGGCGGTTGAGGACGAACTCGCAACCAGCCGCTCGCTGGCCGAGCAGGAAAGCCAGCGCCGCGCGGCATCGGCCGACGCCGACCGCACCGAGCAGCTGACCTTGAACCAGTACCTGCAGGGCCAAGTGCCCTATACCAGCGTGGTGGCTGCCCAGGTAAGCGCGCTCGCCGCGCGCCAGACGCTGTCGCAGCTGATGTCGAGTCGGCAGGCGGCCGCGGTCGCCCTGATCCAGGCGATGGGCGGCGGCTGGCACGTGCCGCGTGCTGAGGAAAGCGCCGCCGTACGATAATTAGATTCGCCGCTTTTAAATTCGCCGCTTGATCGCGAATTGTGCCCGGCCGTGTAACCGCGCGCCGCTCGCCGGCGAACTACCCTTCAGAGCGCGTCGAATGTTTCGTTCCCGATGCCCGATGCGCGGCCGATTCCTCCAGTCACAGGGCGCATTACTCATGAATTCGCGTGGCTTCGCCGTTTGCATCATCGCAGCCGCATCGTCGGCGGCGATGCCGCTTGCCGCCATTGCGGCTTGCGACGCGCGCAGCGGGCCGAAGACGGCGGCACTGGTCGAACTCTATACCTCCGAAGGCTGTTCCAGCTGTCCGCCGGCCGATCGGCAGCTCAGCCGTCTGCGCCAATCGCTGGACCCGGTGGCGGAAGCGGTCCCGCTGGCGCTACACGTGGGCTATTGGGACTACATCGGCTGGAAAGATACCTATGCGCAGCCAGTTTTCGAGCAACGACAAAGCTGGCTGGTGCGCGCCAACCGACTGCATACGATCTATACGCCGCAGTTCTTCGTCAACGGGATGGAGCTGCGTTCGTGGCGGAGCTCTTTGCAGACGAAAGTGCGGCTGTTGAACGCCGAACCCGCAGCGGCCTCGATACATTTGCGGGCTAACATCGCGGCAAACGGCGTGCTGGCACTCGACGTCGAAGCGAAGACGCACGCCGGGGCGGACCCGGCCGCACTTTATCTCGCGCTCGCCGAGAACGGTCTCACATCGAAAGTCACGCGCGGGGAAAACAGCGGCGCGACGCTGGCACACGATCATGTGGCGCGCGTATGGATCGGACCGGTACGCTTCGTGGCGGGTGCAGCCCGGGTGCGGCGTGAAATCGCGCTGCCGGCGGCCTGGAAGCGTGCGCGGCTGGAGCTGGTCGCATTCGTGCAGGACGAACGCACGGGTGGTGTACTGCAGGCATTGAGCGCGCGGCAGTGCGCCGGCTCCTGAGCTTCAACAGGACGCACCCATGAACAGCGCTACCCCGCCTATCCATCCGGTCTGGCTGCGCGCGACGCATTGGATAAATGCGCTCGCGGTGTTGATCATGGTGATAAGCGGCTGGCGCATCTACGATGCCTCGCCCCTGTTCGGCTTCGAGTTTGCCGAGGCGCTAACGCTCGGCGGCAGCTGAATTCGCATCGGCGGCACTGAAGTACCCGCTTCGCCGCCAAGGCGCGGACGGAGAAAGCTGCGCTGTGAACACGCTTTCGCGGCTTCGGCTATGATTAGTGCAGGGCTACTCTTGCACAAGGCCGCCTGCCATGAGCAACAAGCACGACCACCTGATACAGTCCATTTTCCGCGACCCGATCAGCGGCAACGTTCACTGGCGCGAGGTGGAATCGCTGCTGCATCACCTCGGAGCCGAGGTCGAATCGCTTTCGGGCGCGCGCCTGCGCGTGAAACTCAACGGTCACGAGGACGTTCTGCACCGCCCGCATCATGGCAACACGCTGGACCGATCGGCAGTCAAGATCCTGCGCGAGTATTTAGCTCGCGCCCGCGTCACGCCCTCTATGTTGGAAGCGGAAAAACAGCGCCCGAAGGATGGCTAGGCCGCGCCCCGACCGAGTCCCGGCCGGATTAGCCGATCGCGAGCAGCTCCACCTCGAACACCAGCGTCGCATTCGGCGGAATCACGCCACCCGCGCCGCGCGCGCCGTAGCCAAGCTCCGGCGGGATGGTCAGCTTTCTCTTACCGCCGATCAGCATGCCCTGCACGCCTTCGTCCCAGCCGCGGATGACCTGGCCGGCGCCGAGGTGGAACACGAAGGGATCGTTGCGGTCCTTGCTCGAGTCGAATTTGCTGCCGCTGGTGAGCCAGCCGGTATAGTGAACGGTGACGCTCTGGCCGGCGGCCGCGGCTGCGCCTTCGCCAAGAACCAGGTCTTCAATGGTCAAACCGCTGGGGGTCTGGGTGGATGCCATGGCAGCCTCGATTTGAAAAAAGAGACGTCATTGTAGTGCTTCGCCGATCTGCAGTCCCGTTCGCCGTCAATGACGGGGTCGGAAATGCACCACTGCTATAATCCAACGCTCAGCCGCTATCGCCGCATGGCCCTCGCACACCTCGTTCAATGGAACTCTACGACATCGTCGTCATCGGCGGCGGCATCAACGGCGCGGGCATTGCGCGCGATGCCGCCGGCCGCGGGCTCAAGGTGCTGCTCGCCGAACAGGATGATTTCGCTTCGGCGACCTCCTCGGCCAGTACCAAGCTGATCCACGGCGGCTTGCGCTACCTCGAATACTACGAATTCCGCCTGGTGTCCGAGTCCCTGGCCGAGCGCGAAGTGATGCTGCGCATCGCGCCGCACATCATCTGGCCCTTGGAATTTGTGTTGCCGCATGAGAAGCATCTGCGTCGGGCGTGGATGATCCGCGCCGGCCTGTTTTTGTATGACCATATTGGCGGCCGTAGCAGCCTGCCCAGGTCGCGCAGCCTCAGCTTATCGCCGCAAGGGCATGGCGCCGGGCTGAAGCCTGGGTTCAGCCGCGGCTTCGCCTATTACGACGCCTGGGTGGACGACGCACGCCTGGTGGTGCTGACGCTGTCCTCGGCCCGCGCGCATGGCGCGACCGTGCTTGGGCGTACGCGTTGCACCGGCGCCAGGCGCGAGGGCGATGTCTGGCGCGTGAGCCTGCACGAGCAGGCGAGCGGCAAGCAGAGCGATGTGCAAACGCGCATCCTGGTCAATGCCACCGGCCCGTGGGTGAAAAGCCTGCTCGAGCGCGAACTGCGCATTGCCTCGCCCGGCCAGGTGCGCCTGGTGAAAGGCAGCCACATCGTAGTGCCGCGCATCCACGACAAACGTCATGCCTACATTTTGCAGAATTCTGACCGGCGCGTGGTATTCCTGCTTCCCTACGAGCGCGAGTTCACCCTCATCGGGACGACCGATGTGCAGCTTGCGGAGCAGGATCTCCCGGCGACGATCTCGCCCGAGGAGGTCGCCTACCTGTGCGCGGCGGCGAGCCGCTACAGCGCGCGCGCAATCACCCCCGACGAGGTGGTCTGGAGCTACAGCGGTGTGAGGCCGCTGTACGACGACGGCAAGACAGACCCTTCGGCCATCACCCGAGATTACGAGCTGTTGCTCGACGAACACGGGCCGCCGCTGCTGTCGGTTTTCGGCGGCAAGATTACCACCTACCGAAAGCTGGCCGAGCACGTCATGGACAAGCTCGGACGCTGGATACCGGCGCATCGGCCCTGGACCCACACCGAGCCGCTCCCGGGGGGCGATTTCGGCGGACGCGACTATGCGGCGGTGCTGGGAGAGTTCCGCACGCGCAATTCCGGGCTGGACCCGCACTGGCTGGCCCGCCTGCTGCGCCGCCACGGCACGCTGAGCGCGAAGATACTCGACAACGCGAACACCGAGGCCGACCTGGGGGAGAACTTTGGCGGCGGACTGTACGAACGCGAGCTCGCTTATCTGATCGAGCACGAATGGGCGCGTTCGGCTGACGATGTGCTGTGGCGGCGCACGAAATGCGGCCTGCACATGAGCGAAGCGCAGCGCCGGCGCGTTGCCGAACGCATGGCGGGTGCGCGATGAAACCGCTCGCGGCCATGTCCGCCACGGTGCTAGAAGGCATTCGCGGCGTGTTCTGCGACATCGACGACACGCTCACCAGCGAGGGCAAGCTCACCGCGCGCGCCTATGCAGCGCTCGAGCGGCTGCACGCGAGCGGCAAGCGGGTCATTCCGATAACCGGCAGGCCGGCGGGCTGGTGCGACCATATCGCGCGCATGTGGCCGGTGGATGCGGTGGTGGGGGAGAACGGCGCCTTCTATTTCTATTACGACGGCACACGCAAAAGCCTGGCGCAGCGCTTCCTGTTCGACGCGCAAACGCGTGCTGCCAACCGCGAAAAAATGGATGCTGTGCGCGGGCGCATCCTGCGCGAAGTGCCGGGCTGCGCGCTCGCTTCGGATCAGTTGTACCGCGTGGCCGATCTCGCGATCGACTACTGCGAGGACGTGCCGCGCCTGCCCGACGCCGAAGTGGACCGGATCGTCGCGCTGATGCACGCGGCCGGCATGACGGCGAAAATCAGCTCGATCCACGTCAACGGCTGGTTCGGCGACTACGACAAGCTGGGCATGACGCGCACCCTGATGCAGGAGCGCTACGGCGTCGATCTCGCGCGCGATGAGGCCGGATATCTGTTCGTGGGCGACTCGCCCAATGACGCGCCCATGTTCAGGTTCTTTTCCAATTCGGTGGGCGTGGCGAACGTGGCCGATTTCGGCGCGCGTCTGAGCGACGCGCCCGCCTACGTAAGCAGCCGGCGCAGCGGCGACGGTTTCGTCGAAGTCGTCGAACACCTGCTGGACACGATCGGATAAACCATGGAATGGTGGCTGGGCTATGCCGCGGTCGGCGCGGCGGTGGGATTCTTCGCCGGTTTACTCGGCATAGGCGGCGGCGCCATCATGGTGCCGCTGCTGGTGATGCTGTTCGAAGCGCAGGGGCTGCCCCATTCGCAGATCATGCACCTTGCCGTCGCCAGCGGCACGGCGACCATTCTATTCACTTCGCTTTCGAGCATGCGCGCGCATGCGCTCCGCGGCGCGGTGCGCTGGAAGCTGGCGCTCGCGCTGACACCCGGCATCCTCGTCGGCGGCCTGCTGGGTTCGAGCCTTACGGTCTGGATTTCGACGCAAGTATTTGCCGCCGTGTTTACCTTAGTTGTGTTTTTTGCGGCGACCAACATCCTGGTCGATCGCAAGCCCAAGCCCAGCCGCCAGCTGCCAGGCGCTCTCGGGTCGATACTGGTGGGCCTGGGGATCAGCTTCGTCTCCTCCCTCGCCGCCCTGGGCGGCGCATTCCTCACTGTCCCCTTCGCGCTCTATTGCAACGTGCCGATGCTGCAGGCGATCGGCACGTCGGCGATCATCGGCTTCCCAATCGCAGTTGCCGGCAGCATCGGCTTCATCGTCGCAGGTTGGGGGCAAAGCGGGTTGCCGCCACACAGCATCGGTTATGTGTATTTGCCGGCGGTGCTCGGGATTTCGCTGGCAAGCGTGCTCATGGCTCCGGTGGGCGCCGCTGTCGCGCACCGCCTGCCGACCCGGCGCCTGAAGCAGATTTTCGCGCTGCTCCTTTACCTGCTGGCGACAAAGATGTTGGTGAGTCTGTGGTAGCGGCAGGCCCGCGTCGGGACGTCCCGGCAGCGGCTAGATGGTGCCTTCGGCTCTGAGCTTGGCGATCGCGGCCTCGTCCAGCTTGAGCAGGCCGCGCAGGATTTCCTCGGTGTGCTGGCCGAGCACCGGCGGGGCGAGTTTGTACTCCACCGGCGTAGCGGAAAATCGCATCGGGCTCGCCACCGTCGGCAGCTTGCCTGCGACCGGATGCTCGAGTTCGACCTTGATGCCGCGCGCTTTCACCTGCGGCTCTTCGAACACCTGCGCCACGTCGTTGATCGGTCCGTTGGGCACGCCTGCGGCTTCGAGGATCTCCACCCATTCGTGCGTGCCGCGCTGCGCGAATACCGCCTGCAGCAGGCGCGTCAGTTCGGCGCGGTTTTCCACGCGCTTGCCGTTGCTCGCAAAGCGCGGATCGTCTACGAGCTCCGCGCAGCCTGCCGCTGCACAGAACTTGCGAAACAGATTGTCGTTGCCGCAGGCAAGGATCACGTTTCCGTCGGCAGTCTTGAACGGCTGGTAGGGGACGATGTTCGGGTGCAGGTTGCCGATGCGCTTGGGCGGCTTGCCGGTGGCGAAGTAATTGGTGTTCTGGTAGGCGAGTAGGGCGATCTGCGAATCGAGCAAGGCGAGATCGAGCTGCTGGCCGATGCCGGTCTCGGCGCGGTGCGCGATCGCGGCGCAAATGGCGATGCTGGCGTACATGCCGGTGATGATGTCGGCCACCGGGACGCCGGCGCGCTGCGGGCCGCCACCGGGGGCGCCGTCGGGTTCGCCGGTGACGCTCATCATCCCGCCCATGCCCTGGATCATGAAGTCGTAGCCGGGGTGTTCCCGGTACGGGCCGGTCTGGCCGAAGCCGGTGACCGAGCAGTAGATCAGGCGCGGATTGATTTGCTTCAGGTCGTCGTAGGCAAGACCGTAGCGCGCGAGGTCGCCGAATTTGTAGTTTTCGATCAGAACGTCGCAGACGCGCGCGAGCTCGCGCGCCAGCTTCTGGCCCTCGGGCTTGGAGATATTGAGCGTGATCGATTTCTTGCCGCGGTTGGCCGAGGTGAAATAAGCCGAGTCCTTGGTGTCCTGCCCTTCCCTATCCTTGATCCATGGTGGGCCGTAGGTGCGCGAGTCGTCGCCGTGTTTGGGACGTTCGACCTTGATCACTTCGGCGCCGAGGTCGGCCAGGTTCTGGCCCGCCCAGGGGCCGGCGAGCACGCGGGAAAGGTCGAGTACGCGAATGTGGGATAAAGGTCCGGGCATGGAATCAGACTTTCTGTAAAAAGGCTGCGATTTTACCCGGTTGTAGCCAGAGAAACGCGGCGCGGGTTCGATGAAGGCCGCCCATCATGTGATCGGGCGGCCATGCAGCAATCCTCGGGCGTATTTTAGGCTGCCGCACACGGCCTTACAAACGAAACCTACAAATCCTGGCGGCGTTCCGCCGCAGCATTTGGGCTCGGTTGTCGGCGCGGTGGCGAGCTGTAGGTTGCGGAGCGGCCTTCGGCTTCTCGACGTAACCGATTACTTCCCCTTGAATTCGGGCTTGGCTTTGGCGAGGAAAGCATTGAAGCCGGTGCGGTAGTCTTCGGTGTCGAAACAGGCATAGCCCTCGTCGCGTTCGGCTGCGCTCAAGGGACGTGGATCGGCCAGGCGGCGCGCGAACTTCTTGTGCCAACGCGCCACCAGCGGCGCGCCGGCAGCGATGCGCGCGGCCGCGGCGAGCGCTTCAGCCTCGACCCGGTCGTCCGCGACGACGCGACTGACCAGCCCCTTTTCTTTTGCCTCGATTGCGCCGAACACGCGGCCCTCGAGCAGAATCTCCAGCGCTGCGGCGCGGCCGACAAGGTCTATGAGCGCGGCCATTTCGCCGTAGCCGACCACCAGCCCGAGTTTGTTGATGGGGATGCCGAAACGGCTCGAGGCGCCGCAGATGCGCAAATCGCATTGCGAGGCAATCTCCAGTCCGCCGCCGACACACACACCGTGGATCATGGCCAGCGTCGGGTGGCGGCATTCGGCCACCGCGCGCATCGTGCCCTCGATCTTGTCGCCGTAATCTTTCGCGACTTTCGCGTTCTTGCGGGTGGTCTCGAATTCGGAAATGTCGGCGCCGGCCGCGAATGCCTTGTCGCCGGCGCCGCGCAGCACGATGCAGCGCACGCTGTCGTCGTGTTCGAGTTCGTGCATGACCTCGCCAAGCCGCATCCACATGGCGAAGTTGAGTGCGTTCAGCTTTTCAGGATTATTCAGCACCACGGTCGCGATAGACGCGTCGCGAGTTACTAGGATGGAGTTGTTCATGATCTTTAGTGGTAGAAGAGGTTCACCAGCCCGAGGCCAGTGATCGGGACGTAGGTGACCAGCATCAGCAGGGCGAACAACACGCCGATGAAATAGATGTTGACCTTGCTGACGTCCCAAACGCTCGCTTTGGCGATGGAGCAGGCCACCATCAGCACGCTCGCGACCGGCGGGGTCTGCTGGCCGATGGCGAGGTTGAGGGTAACGATAAGCCCGAAATGGATCGGGTCGATGCCCGCCGCGTGCACCAGCGGCATCACCACCGGCACCACCAGAATAATCGCCGCGGCCGAGTGCAGGAACATGCCCAGCAGCAGGAATACCACGTTCAGCAGCATCAGGACGTACAACTTGTTGGTGGTGAGATCGGAGACCGCCTTGGCAAGATTCTGCGGCGCCTGGATCTCGGTCAGATACGAGCCGAGCAGCGCGGAGGCCGCCACCAGCAGCATCACGACCGCCGTCTGCACGCCGCCGTCTATCATGGTGATCTTGAGCTGCTTGAGGTCGAGTTCGCGGTACACCACCATCCCGAGAAAAAGTGCCGCCACCACGGCTAGCGCCGCGCCCTCGGTCGCCGTCACGAAGCCGCCGAATATGCCGCCGAGGATGATGATCGGCAGCGCGAAAGACCAGGACGCCTCGCGAAAGGTGCTGCGCAGCCGCGCCAACTGGAATTTTTCCTCGATCGGCAGGTTGTACTTGCGCGCGAATCCATAGGCCGTGAGCATCAGGCCGCCGCCGCCGAGAATGCCGGGGATGATGCCGGCGACGAACATTTTTACCACCGAGGTTTCGGCCATGACCGCATACAGGATCATCGGGATCGAGGGCGGAATGATGATCGCGAGCGTGGCGGCCGAGGACATCACCGCCGCCGCCAGCGGCGCAGGATATCCCTGGGATTTCATCGCCGGAATCAGGATCGGTCCCAGTGCCGAAACCCCTGCGACCGCGGAACCGGAAAGTTCGGCGAAGAACATCGAGGAGCCGATGCCTACCATTGCCAGTCCGCCGCGTATGAATCCGAGCAGGGCCGAGGCGAAGTTGATCAGCCGCCTGGAAATCCCGGAGGAATTCATAATGGCGCCGGCGAGGATGAACAAGGGGATCGCGATCAGCGGAAAATTGGTGGCGCCGTTGAACAGGACGATGGGGAAATTCGGCAGCCCTGCGGTGCCTTGGGTATAGACGGTCGCGGCGATTGCGACGATGCCCAGCGATACGGCGATGGGCACATCGATGATAACCAGCGCCAATACGCATGCGAACAGCAGCAGGATTTCCATCAGTGCGACGCTCCACCTGAGATTTCACAGGTTGACAGAGAGTTGGCGAGCACCTTGGGCAGCGTGATGAGCTCCGCAAGGACGATCAGCACCGCGCTGATCGGCACCACCGACTGTACCCAACTCACCGGGATCGACGGCATGGTGATCAGGTAATCGGTGCTGAGCACGTCCAGGACCTGGTATCCCATCCAGCCCATCAGCAGGAAAAAGCCGATGGTAAGCACTTCGGCGACCAGGCGGAAAGCGAACTTGAGCTTGCGCGGCAGCATCATCATCACCTCGGGACAGCCGATGTGGGCGCGCTTTACCGAAGCCAGCGCCGAACCGTAGAAGGTAAGCCAAGCGAGCAGGATGGCGGCGAATTCGTCGTACCAAACCAAAGAGTAGCCGGCGGTGCGGAAAATAACGCCGATCGTGACTTCTATGGCGAGCGCCGCCATAAGAATCACGGTTAGCCACTCCAGGGCGCGTTCGTAGCCCCTGCGGATCACATCGAGACTCATGCCGCCGCCTCCGATCTTGTTTGAATGGAAACCATGGGCGCCGCAGGCGGGGGCGTTTGCCCCCGGTGCGTTGCGGCTATTGCTTGCCTAGCGCGATCGCGCGTTCGATGACTTCCTTGCCGAGCGGCACTTGTTTGGAGAATTCGTCGTATATCGGCTTCGACGCCGCAATGAACGCGTCCTTGTCGGCATAGTTCACCTTGATGCCGGTCTTCTTCATTTTTTCCAGCAATGCCGCGTCGTCCTTCTCCGCCTTCGCATAGACGAAGGCTTGGGTTTCCTTCGCCGTTTCTTCGAGGATTCTTTGTACGTCGGCCGGCAGCTTGGAAAAATACTTGGTGCTGACGATCAGGTACGCGGGCGAATAGACGTGTCCGGTGATCGACAGGTATTTCTGCACTTCGTAGAATTTGCCGCTGTCAATCTGCGCCAAGGGATTCTCCTGGCCGTCCATGACGCCGGTCTGCAGCGCGGTGAACACCTCGGAGAATTTCATCGGGCTCGGATTGGCGCCGTAGGCCTTGAACATGTTTACCCGCCATTTGCTGTTGGGCACGCGCAGCTTGATGCCTTTCAGGTCGGCCGGTGTGTAAATCGGGTGCTTGTTGTTGGTGATCTGGCGGTAGCCGTTTTCCCACACCGCGAGGGTCTTGTAGCCTTTCTTCTCCAGCACGGGCTCGAACTTGGACCAGTACAGCGCTTTTTCTATGCGCTTCATATGCTCGCGGTCCTTGACCAGATAGGGCATCTCAAATACGCCGTAGATGTCCGCCACCGAGCCCATCACGGTCGAAGGCTCCACCATGTCGATCGTTCCCAACTTGAGCTTTTGCAGCATTTCCTTGTCGCCGCCGAGCTGGCTCGATCCGTAGACTACGATCTTGGCTTTCCCTGCGAGCTTGGCGTTGGCGTTTTTGGCAAATTCATCGGCTGCGGCGCCCAGCAGCGAGCCTGGAGCGCCCACGTGCCCGAGCTTGAGTTCGATCCCTTGCGCCGTGGCAATCAGGGGCGCTGCGCACAGCGCTACGATGCTTCCCAGTGTGACTAGCTTCATCTGTTCCTCCTTTGTGATTACTGCCCTGCGGATGCGGACAGTCTCACCACCACCGCGCCGCGGGGCTCGGGGTGGGTATTGCAATTAAGCGGCTGCGCGTTGCGCTCCTTTGCCGCGGGCGCACTCGGTCAGATAGTCCATCGCGGTCTGCGCCCCGCCCTT
>CAZRMO010000055.1:0-5719 GCA_964601155.1 uncultured Enterobacteriaceae bacterium | reverse complement strand
GCTGGCACAGAGTATTTCCAGGCCCCAGGCGCGCACCGCGCGCCGCGTCGCCTCGGCATGGCGCGCGTGGCGCGCGTATACCTGCTGCAAACCTTCTTCCTGCAGCATCGCGATTGCTTCGCGCAGGCCGTAGAGCAGATTTGTCGCCGGCGTATAGGGGAAAAATCCGTTCTTGTTCGCCGCGATGATTTCTTCCCAGGCCCAATAAGATTTAGGCAGTTTGGAGGACTGTGCCGCCTTGCGCGCCTTCTCGCTCACCGCGTTGAATGACAGGCCCGGCGGCAGCATCAGGCCTTTCTGCGAACCCGCCACGGTCACGTCCACGCCCCACTCGTCGTGACGATAGTCGATCGACGCGAGCGAGGAAATCGTGTCCACCATGAGCAGCGCCGGGTGCCCCGCCGCGTCGATGGCTTTGCGGACCAGCGGGATGCGGCTGGTGACGCCGGTGGAGGTTTCGTTGTGCACCACGCATACTGCCTTGATGGCGTGCGCCTTGTCGTCCTTCAGCTTCGCTTCGACCGCCGCCGGATCGGCACCGCGGCGCCAGTCGGTGGTTATCAATTCCACCTGCAAGCCGAGTCTGCCCGCCATTTTCTGCCACAAACTGGCAAAATGCCCGGTCTCGACCATCAGCAGCTTGTCGCCGGGGGAACAACAGTTCACCAGTGCCGCTTCCCAGGCGCCGGTGCCCGACGCGGGGTAGATCACCACGGGCTGCTGTGTCTGAAATACCTGCTTAAGCCCTGCTAGTATCTCCAGGCCGAGCTTGCCGAACGCAGGCCCGCGGTGGTCCATGGTCGGATAGTCGATAGCCCGCAGGACGCGGTCGGGTACGTTGGTCGGCCCAGGGATTTGCAGGAAATGACGGCCACTGTTGAAAGCCACGGCGATGCTCCTGATATGTGCGTGTACGGACGAATTGCGCGCTTATGCTTACAGCCTGCATATTTTGTATGCAATCTAACCACAGTCACTTATTATTCGTCAATAACATTTATAACACATTGTATTATCTATAGTATATAGTCATTGCCGCGCTTAGGAAGACAGCGTATTATGCATACAAAATGATGCCTACATGGAAATGAATCCTAACTCTGAAAGTCCTTCGCTGAGCCTGAACGCCGAAACTGCGGCCGAGCCGCGCCTGCTGACGGAAGAGGTACTTGAGCGCATGCGCGATCTGATCATCCAGGGCGAACTCGCGCCGGGGGTGAAATTGAACGAGCGTGTTCTTTGCGAGCGACTGCGCACTTCGCGCACGCCTGTGCGCGAAGCAATCAAGTATCTCGCGTCCGAAGGTCTGGTCGAGCTGCTGCCCAACCGTGGCGCGATCGTTACGCCCATAACGGTCACAACTGTGCGGGAAACGTTCGTGCTCCTCGGCGCGCTCGAGGCGCTCGCCGGCGAGCTCGCCTGCGCCAACGCGAGCGACGCCGACATCGCCGAGATCCGGGCACTGCATTACGAAATGCTGGCGCACCACGCGCGCGGCGAACTCGCGTCGTATTTCCGCTGCAATCAGCAGATCCACCTGCGCCTGGTCGAGAGCGGCGGCAATGCCGCGCTCGCCAACACCTACCGTGCTTTGAACGGCCATGTGCGCCGCGCCCGATACATGGCAAATCTGTCGCCCGAGCGCTGGGATCACGCGGTGGAGGAGCACGAGAAAATCCTCGATGCCTTAATCCGGCGCGACGGTGCATCGCTGTCGGCGCTGCTGCGCAGCCACCTGCGCAACAAGATGCTGGTGGTGCTGGAGGAGCTAGGCGAGCAAGCCGGTTGAGTAATGTAGTAAGGTAGGGCTGTATGTCTGGAGGGCGAGCTCGCCTTCGATCCCCAAGGACAGGATTGCGCGCAGGCGCAAGGAGAAGACATGAACATCGACATCATTTCGGACGTGGTCTGCCCCTGGTGCTACATCGGCAAGCGGCAGATCGAGGCGGCGCTCGATCTGTACGCCCAGCAAAACCCCGAGGCGGACAGGCCCAGCCTCATCTGGCGGCCGTTCCAGCTCAATCCGCAACTGCCCGCGGAGGGCATGAGCCGGCAGGACTATGTTGTACAGAAATTCGGCGCCGCGCGCAGCAAGGACATCTATGCGCGTGTGGCCGCGGTCGGCGCCGACCACGGCATCGCGTTCGCGTTCGACCGGATTGCGCGCCAGCCCAACACGGTCGCTGCGCATAGCCTGATTGCACTCGCGGGCGCGACGGGACAGCCGATCGACGGTCTGCAAAGCAGGGTCAAGGAGGCTTTCCTGAAGGCGTACTTCCTCGAAGGCGTCGATCTGACCAGGACCGAAAACCTGCTTGCGATCGCCGCCGCCGCGGGCCTGGAGCCAGCCATGGCGGAACAATGCCTCGCGGATCCGAAGTCCCGGCAGGCGGTGGAACAGGAAGACCAGCGCGCGCGCGCCATCGGTGTCGAAGGCGTGCCTTTTTTCATTTTCAACGGCAGGCTTGCCGTGTCCGGCGCGCAGGGTTCCGCGGCATTGCTCGACGCCATGCGCCAAGCGGAAACCGCAGTCGCGTAAGCGACACGATTCGTCCGCGTCCGAGACCCAGGTGGATCGAGCGTCCAGGCAGGTTGTCGCAGTTACGTCGCATGTGCGCGCGGGCGACGGGGCGCTGGCCGTGCGGCTGCGGCGCGAGATCCGCGGCGAGGTCTTGTTCGACGCCGCGAGCCGCGGCCGCTATTCCACCGACGCGTCGATTTACCAGATCGAGCCGGTAGGCGTGGTGGTGCCGCAGACCGAAGAGGATGCGCGCATCGCCATTCAGATCGCCGCGGATGAGAGCGTGCCCATTCTGGCGCGCGGCGGCGGCACCTCCCAGTGCGGCCAGACCGTTGGCGCTGCGCTGGTGATAGACAATTCCAAATACCTGAACCGCCTCCTCGCCTTCGACGCGCAGGCGCGCACCGCGGTAGTGCAGCCAGGCATGGTGCTGGATCAGCTTAACGCGTATCTCAAGCCGCATGGCCTGTGGTTTCCGGTGGATGTTTCCACCAGCGCGCAGGCTACCTTGGGCGGCATGGCGGGCAACAACTCCTGCGGCTCGCGCTCGATACGTTACGGCAACATGGTGCACAACGTACGCGGTATCGATGCGCTGCTCGCCGACGGCTCCGAATTCCATTTCAGCGCCAGCGATCAGCTCGCCGCCGCGTCCCCGGCCTATCGGGAACTGGTGGCGAAAGTGCATGCCGTGGTGCGGCGCGAGGCTGCGGAAATCGAGGCGCGCTGGCCCAGGGTGTTGCGCCGGGTGCAGGGCTACAACATCGACATGGTGCAGCCCGGCGCCGAAGGCGCGCCGCTCGCGCACAATCTGGCTCACTTGCTGGTGGGCTCGGAGGGCACGCTCGCGTATACGCGGCGCATCCATCTGGACTTGGCGCCGCTCCCGACCCACAAAACCCTGGGCGTGTGCCACTTCCCGACTTTCCATCAGGCCATGCAGGCGCCGCAGCATATCGTCAAGCTCGCGCCCACGGCGGTGGAGCTGGTGGACCGCACGATGATAGAGCTCGCGCGCGGCAATGCGGCGTTCAAACCTATCGTCAACCGCTTCCTCAAGGGCGACCCGGATGCAATTCTGCTGGTCGAATTCGCCGGCGACGACCGCGATGAACAAATCGCCAAGCTGCGCCAGCTGGTCGAATTGATGGCCGACCTCGGCTTTCCCGGCGGGGTGGTGGAAATCCCGGACTCCGGCCTGCAAAAGCAGGTATGGGAGGTCAGAAAGGCCGGGCTCAACATCATGATGTCGATGAAGGGCGAAGGCAAACCGGTGTCCTTCATCGAGGACTGCGCGGTGCCGCTGGAGCACCTCGCCGAATACACCGACAAGTTGACGCGGGTGTTCGCCAAGCACGGTACGCGCGGCACCTGGTATGCGCATGCCTCGGTCGGCACCCTGCACGTGCGCCCGGTGCTCAACATGAAGGAAGGCGGCGCGAAGCAGATGCGCGCCATTGCAGAAGAGGCATGCGAGCTGGTGCGCAGCTACAAGGGCGCCGCCTATTCGGGCGAGCACGGCGACGGCCTGGTGCGCACCGAATGGATCGAACCCATTATCGGTTCTCGCCTGACGCGCGCGCTGGAAGAGATCAAGGATCTGTTCGACCCGCGCGGCCTGATGAATCCGGGCAAGATCGTGCGCGGCACCAGGCAGGACGATCGCAGCCTGTTCCGTTTCAAGCCGGCTTATGCCGCGCAGCAACTCGATACCGCGCTGGACTGGAGCGAATGGAGCGCGCCTGGCGAAGCCGCGGGCGGCGGCTCCGCCAAGGGTTTCATTGCGGCGGTGGAGATGTGCAACAACAACGGCCACTGCCGCAAGTTCGACGCCGGCACCATGTGCCCGTCCTACCGCGCCACCGGCAACGAGCGCGACCTCACCCGCGGCCGCGCCAATACCCTGCGCCTGGCGCTTTCCGGACAGCTGGGTCCCGCGGCATTCACATCCGAGGCGATGCGCGAGGCCATGGACCTGTGCGTGAGCTGCAAAGGCTGCAAGCGCGAATGCCCGACCGGTGTCGACATGGCGAAGATGAAGATCGAGTTCCTGTACCACTACGGCAAGCGTCATGGGCGTTCGCTGAAGGACAGGCTGGTCGCCTGGCTGCCGCGCTACGCGCCCTGGGCAGCGCGCCTGCCAGCGCTTGCCAATCTGCGCGATGCCATTCCCGGCCTGGCCGGCCTGGGCGAGTCGCTGCTGGGCATGTCGGCCAAGCGCTCCCTGCCACGGTGGCGCAGCGACGCATTCCTGTCGCGGTCCTGTGCTGCAGCCGGGGAAACGCAGACGGGCCAGCGTGAAGTGGCGCTGCTGGTCGACACTTTCAACAACTACTTCGAGCCCGACAATGCGCGCGCAGCGCTGGCGGTGCTGGAGGCAGCCGGCTATCGCGTACACCTTGCGCGCGCGGCCGATGACCCTAGCGGAAATGCGCGCCCGCTATGCTGCGGCCGCACCTTCCTTGCCAGCGGCCTGGTCGACGAGGCCAGGGCAGAGGCGCGGCGCACCGTCGCAGCGCTTGCGCCTTATGTGGCGCGCGGCGTTCCCGTCATAGGGCTGGAGCCGTCCTGTCTATACACTCTGCGCGACGAATTCAAATCCATGCTGCCCGGTGCCGAGACAGATGCGCTCGCGGCGCACGCGCTGTTGTTCGAGGAATTCCTCGCGGCGGAGCACAAAGCCGGCCGGCTGAAGCTGGAACTGCAGGCCTTGCCGCAGAAAAAAGCCCTCCTACACGGCCATTGCCACCAGAAGGCCTTCGGCGCCATGTCCGCGGTGGAGCAGGTGCTGCGCCTGGTCCCGGAGCTGCAGGTGGAAACCGTGGAGTCCAGCTGCTGCGGCATGGCCGGCGCTTTCGGCTACGAGGCGCAGCACTACGAAGTTTCCATGAAAATGGCCGAAGCATCGCTGCTGCCGGCGCTGCGATCGGCCGGCGCCGATACGCTGCTCGTGGCCGACGGCACCAGCTGCCGTCATCAGATACACGACGGCCTCAAGGGCGACGCGGATCCCGGCGTCGCCGCACGCGGGGCGGTGCACGTTGCTCAGGTGTTGGCGCGGGCGCTGCGCGCGCCTTCCGGCCGCTAGTGTCCCGAATCGTTAGTTCGTTGAACAATTGCCTGAGGACGAAACAATGGTTGACGCAGAAAAGCGGCGAAATCGGCGCCAGACAAGGCGCAAAGCGCAGCAAGCTTGGA
>CAZRMO010000054.1:0-26606 GCA_964601155.1 uncultured Enterobacteriaceae bacterium | reverse complement strand
CATGCGGCCGCCGGCAATCACGCGGCGGCGATCGAGGCATGGAAGCGCATCGAGCAGCAGAACCCGGCTTACGTCGCTCTGGTGGCGCGGCGGCTGCTGGAGAGCTACCGCGCGCTCGGCAAGAGCGACGAGGGCTTGACCCTGCTGCGTGGCTTCCTCACCAGCTCGCCTTCGCTCGACCTGCTCGACGTGGTGTTTCAGTCGACGCTGGAGGCGCAAGGGCCGGAAGCGGCGCACACGCTGGTGCGCGACGAATTGCGCCGCAACCAGACCCTGCTCGGCCTGGACCGGCTGCTCGATGCCGAGCTGCTGGTGGTCCGGCCCGAGCGCCGCAGCGACGTGCAGCTGGTCAAGAATCTGGTGCACAGCCATACCCAGCGCGTCGCGCGCTACAGTTGCGAGAACTGCGGTTTCAAGGCGCGCCAGTTCTACTGGCACTGTCCGGCCTGCGGCGGCTGGGAAACCTATCCGCCGCGGCGCAGCGAGGAGTTCGATTTGACTCCCTGAGGGCAGGGGGGAACTTCGGCGCGTGGCGCAAGCTGGGCGCCTGTCATAGACAACGTCAAGTGGGAGCATGGTTTGAAAATAACAGTGGTCGGTACGGGGTACGTGGGACTGGTCAGCGGCGCCTGCCTTGCAGACGTGGGCAACGAGGTGCTGTGTCTGGACCTGGACGCGGGCAAGATCAAGATTTTGAACGACGGCGGCATCCCGATCTACGAGCCGGGACTGCAGGAAATGGTGAATCGCAACCACAAGGCGGGGCGGCTCAACTTCACCACCGACGTCGAGCAGGCCGTGGCATTCGGCACAGTGCAGTTCATCGCGGTCGGAACCCCGCCCGCCGAGGACGGCTCGGCCGATCTGCAGCACGTGGTCGCGGCGGCGCGCAGCATCGGCCGGCACATGCGCGAGTACCGCGTCGTCGTCGACAAATCGACCGTGCCCGTGGGCACCGCGGACAAGGTGCGCGCTGCCATCGCAGAGGAGCTGAAGCAGCGCGCTGATGCGGTCGAATTCAGCGTGGTGTCCAATCCGGAATTCCTCAAGGAAGGCGCAGCGCTCGAGGATTTCATGCGCCCGGATCGCATCGTGGTGGGCAGCGACGACGAGCGCGCCACGCAGATCATGCGCAACCTCTACGCGCCGTTCCAGCGCAGTCACGAGCGCGTGATCGTGATGGACGTGCGCTCGGCCGAGCTGACCAAGTATGCCGCCAATGCCATGCTGGCAACGCGCATTTCCTTCATGAACGAGCTCGCCAATCTGGCCGAGCGCCTGGGCGCCGACATCGAAAACGTGCGCCGCGGCATCGGCGCCGATCCGCGCATCGGCTACCATTTTCTCTACCCGGGCGTGGGCTATGGCGGCTCCTGCTTCCCCAAGGACGTGCAGGCGCTGATGCGCACCGCAGGCGAGGCGGACATGGATTTGCTCATTCTGAACGCGGTGGAGAAGGCCAACGCCGCGCAGAAACTGGTGCTGGGAGAGAAGATCGCAAAGCGCTTCGGCGCTGACTTGAAAGGGCTGAATTTTGCCCTCTGGGGGCTGGCGTTCAAACCGAATACCGACGACATGCGCGAGGCGCCGAGCCGGGTGCTGCTGGGCGCACTGCTTGCGCGCGGCGCGAGCGTCACCGCCTATGACCCGGTGGCGATGGCCGAGGCGCAGCATATTTACCGGAGCGAAAGCCGGGTCCGCTTTGCCGATTCGCCGATGGCGGCGCTTGAGGGCGCGGACGCATTGGCGATCGTGACCGAGTGGAAGGAATTTCGCAGCCCGGATTTCCAGCGGATAAAGCAACTGTTGCGCACGCCGGCCATCTTCGACGGGCGCAATCTGTACGATCCGGCCGAGGTCAGGCAGAACGGCCTGGAGTACTATCCGATCGGACGACTGTAAGGCGCGTTGCTCGTGGCTCGTTGTTCGTTTTACGTACCACGAACAACAACCAACGAACAACGAACAACGAGCAACGAATCACGAACCACGAGGGTTTAGGAATTGAAATTGCTGCCGGATTTGTCCAAGGCGCGGCTGCTGGTAGTCGGCGATGTGATGCTCGACCGCTATTGGTTCGGCGAGGTGAGCCGCATTTCGCCCGAGGCACCGGTGCCTGTGGTCAAGGTGGAACGCACCGAGGAGCGTCCCGGCGGCGCAGCCAACGTCGCGCGCAATGCGACTGCGCTGGGAGCGCGCGTGACGCTGCTGTCGGTGGTCGGCGACGACGAGGCCGGCGCGCGCCTGCGCGAGCTGGTCGAGGCCGAGCACGTCATTTCCCGCCTGCTGAAGGACGCGAGCATTCCCACCACGGTCAAGCTGCGCGTGATCGGCAGGCAGCAGCAGCTGCTGCGCATCGATTTCGAGACCTTGCCCAGCCACGAGGTGCTGGCGGACAAGCTGGCCGATTTTGAATCGCTGCTGGCGGACTGCGACGTGCTGGTGCTTTCCGACTACGGCAAAGGCGGGCTTACCCATATCGCGACCATGATCGAACTCGCGCGCGCGGCCGGCAAGATCATACTGGTCGATCCCAAGGGCGACGACTATTCGCGTTACCATGGCGCCACGATCATCACGCCCAATCGCGCCGAGATGCGCGAAGTGGTGGGACGCTGGAAAAGCGAGGACGATCTCACCGAACGGGCGCAGGCGCTGCGGCGCGAACTCGGCGCCGAGGCGCTGTTGCTCACGCTCAGCGAAGATGGAATGAACCTGTACCAGGAGAGCGGCGTGCTGCACGAGGCGGCGAAGGCGCGCGAAGTGTTCGACGTGAGCGGCGCGGGCGATACCGTGATCGCGGCCCTTGCCGCGATGCTCGGCAGCGGCGCGGCGCTGCCGCAGGCGATGCACGTGGCCAATTGCGCCGCCGGCATCGTGGTGGGCAAGCTGGGCACCGCCGTGATTCACCGCGAGGAATTGCAGGCGGCACTAACACAGGACTGAGAGGGGAAACCATGTACTACGTAGTCACCGGCGCTGCCGGATTCATAGGCTCAAATCTGGTCCGGGCGCTGAACGAACACGGCGAAAGGGACATCATCGCGGTGGACAATCTCTCCCGAGCGGACAAGTTCCTGAACCTGACCGACTGTGACATCGCCGATTTCATCGACAAGCGCGACTTCGTGGAGCGCTTGAACGCCGGCGAATTCGAAGGGATCATCGAGGCGGTGCTGCATGAGGGCGCCTGTTCCGACACCATGGAGACCGACGGGCGCTACATGATGGAGAACAACTACCGCTATTCGGTGGCCCTGCTCGATTATTGCCAGGAAGAGGAAGTGCCGCTGCTGTACGCCTCGTCCGCATCGGTCTACGGCGCGGGGACGGTGTTCCTCGAGGAACGCGAATACGAGGCGCCGCTCAATATTTACGGCTATTCCAAGTTTCTGTTCGACCAGGTGGTGCGTCGGCGTCTGCCCGATGCCGACAGTCAGATCGCGGGCTTCCGCTATTTCAATGTCTACGGCCCGAACGAGGCGCACAAGGGGCGCATGGCTTCGGTCGCGTTCCATTTTTTCAACCAGTTCCAAAGCGACGGCAGGGTCAAGCTGTTTCAGGGCTTGGACGGCTACGCCGACGGCGAGCAGAAGCGCGACTTTGTCTCGGTCGAGGACGTGATCGAGGTGAACATGCATTTTCTCCAGCGGCCGTCGCTGTCAGGGATATTTAACCTCGGCACCGGCCGCGCCCAGACTTTCAACGATGTCGCCGCGGCGACGATCAACGCCTGCCTGCGCGCCCAGGGCCAGGCTGCGCTTACGCTGGATGAAATGCGCGCGAAGAACATGATCGAATACATCGCTTTCCCCGATGCGCTCAAGGGCAAGTACCAGAGCTATACCGAAGCCGATAACTCCGCGTTGCGGCGCGCCGGCTATGATGCACCGTTCCTGACGGTGGAAGAGGGCGTGGCCGACTATTGCGAGGAGTTGCTGGGCAAATGAGCACTACGCGCAGCGCATACCCGAGCATCGAAGACAGCGTCGGCAACACGCCGCTGGTGCGCCTCAAGCGCATCCCCGGTCCGGGCAATGACGGCAAGGGCAACATCATCCTGGCCAAGCTCGAGGGCAATAACCCGGCGGGCTCGGTCAAGGACCGGCCGGCCCTGTCCATGGTGGTGCGCGCCGAGCGGCGCGGCACGATCAAGCCCGGCGACACCCTGATCGAAGCCACCAGCGGCAACACCGGCATCGCGCTCGCCATGGCCGCGGCGATGCGCGGCTATCGCATGGTGCTCGTCATGCCCGAGCACCTGTCGGTGGAGCGGCGTCAGACCATGCGCGCTTTCGGCGCCGAGATCCTCCTCACGCCGCAGGCGGGCGGCATGGAGGGCGCGCGCGACCTGGCCGAGAAAATGCGCGATGAGGGCAAGGGCGTAATCCTCGATCAGTTCGCCAATCCGGACAATCCGCTCGCACACTACGAAGGCACCGGGCCGGAAATCTGGCGCGACACCGCGGGGAAGATCACCCACTTCGTGTCCAGCATGGGCACCACCGGCACGATCATGGGGGTGTCGCGCTTTCTCAAGGAAAAGAATCCGCAGGTGCAGATCGTAGGCTGCGAGCCGACCGAGGGCTCGCAGATTCCCGGCATACGCAAGTGGCCCGAAGCTTATCTGCCGCGCATCTACGAGGCCGCGCGCGTCGATCGCGTCGAGTCGGTGAGCCAGGCCGATGCGGAGGAGATGACTCGGCGCATGGCGCGCGAAGAGGGGATCTTCGGCGGCATTTCATCGGGCGGCGCAATGTGCGTTGCATTGCGCATCGCGGCCGGGGTCAAGAACGCCGTCATCGTCTCCATCGTCTGCGACCGCGGCGACCGCTATCTGTCGACCGGCATTTTCCCTGAATAGAAGCCCATAGTGACACCAGTCCTAGCGTTCGACATTGAAACCGCACCCGACTGCGACGGTCTGCGGCGTCTGTACGACCTCGACCCGACGCTCTCCGACAGGGACGTGGCGGAGATCGCATTTCAGCGCCGGCGCACGGCAGCGGGCCACGATTTCCTGCAACTGCACCAGCAGCGCGTCATTGCCATCGCTTGCGCGCTGCGCGAAGGCGATGGCTTGCGCGTCTGGTCGCTGGGTACGCCCGAGGACGGCGAAGCCGAGCTGATCCGGCGATTTTTCGACGGCATCGAGAAATACACGCCGCAACTCGTGTCCTGGAACGGCGGCGGCTTCGACCTGCCGGTGCTGCACTACCGCAGCCTGGTACACGGCATTTCCGCGCCGCGCTACTGGGACCAGGGCGAGGACGAACGCGACTTCAAGTGGAACAATTACATCAGCCGCTATCACGCGCGCCATCTCGACTTGATGGACCTGCTCGCGCTGTATCAGCCGCGCAACAACGTGCCGCTGGACGAGATGGCCAAGCTGATCGGCTTTCCGGGCAAGCTCGGCATGGACGGCTCGCAGGTGTGGGGCGCCTACCTCGACGGGAAGCTGCGCGAAATCCGCAGTTACTGCGAAACCGATGCCGCCAACACCTATCTGCTGTATTTGCGCTTTCAACTGCTGCGCGGCGTGTTCGATGCGGCACAGTACCAGCGGGAGGCCGAACTCGTGCGCGCGACCCTGGGCAAGTCGGCCGAGTCGCATTGGCGCGAATTCTTGGAAGCCTGGAAGTAATCAATGACTGTGGTGATCGAATCGCTGGACCGCGAGGGGCGCGGCATCGCCCGCGTCGAGGGCAAGGCGATATTCATCGAAGGCGGATTGCCCGGGGAGACGGTTTCCTACGCCAGCTACCGGCGCAAGCCCAGCTACGAACAGGCGACCGCTACCGCGATACATGAGCCGAGCGCGGAGCGGGATCTGCCGCGCTGTCCGCACTTCGGCGTATGCGGCGGCTGCAGCATGCAGCACCTGGAGGCGCGTGCGCAGGTAGCGGCGAAGCAGCGCGTACTCGAAGACAATCTGTGGCACATCGGCAAGCTGCGGCCGGAGACAATGCTGCCCGCGGTGTACGGCCTATCCTGGGGCTACCGCCACCGCGCGCGGCTGTCTGTGCGCCTGGTGCCCAAGAAGGGCGGCGTGCTGGTCGGTTTTCACGAGAGGAGAAGCAGCTTCATTGCGGACATGAGGAGCTGCGAAGTCCTGCCGCGGCCGGTTTCCGATCTGCTCCTGCCCTTGCGCAGCCTGATTGCCGGATTGTCGAATCCCACGCGCCTGCCGCAGATCGAACTCGCCGTCGGCGAAGCGGTCACGGTGCTGGTGCTGCGCATACTCGATCCCTTGAGCGCCACCGACGAGGACGCGCTGCGGGGCTTCGCGGTGCAGCATGGTATCCAGTTCTGGTTGCAGCGCGCGGGGCCGGATACGGCCGAGCCCTTCCATCCTACGGATGCGCCGCCGCTCTACTACTCGCTGCCCGAATTCGGCGTGCGCGTGCACTTTCGCCCGACCGATTTCACCCAGGTCAATCATGCCGTTAACCGCATCCTGGTGCGGCGCGCGATGGCCTTGCTCGATCCGCGTCCGGGAGAGCGCATCGCCGACCTGTTCTGTGGGCTGGGCAACTTCAGCCTGCCGATCGCGAGCCGCGGCGCCGAGGTGCTGGGCGTCGAAGGCAGCGCGGAACTGGTGCGGCGCGCCGAATCCAACGCGCGCGAGAACGGGCTCGACACGCTGGCGCATTTCGAGAGCGCCAACCTGTTCGACGGCGCGAATTGCACGCGTTTTGGCGGCGGCTTCGACAAGCTGCTGATCGACCCGCCGCGCGACGGCGCGGTCGAGGTGGTGAAGGCATTGGGCGAAGGCGGACCGCGGCGCATCGTCTACGTGTCCTGCGATCCGGCGACGCTGGCGCGCGACGCCGAGGTGCTGGTACATGCCAAAGGCTACCGCCTCGCGGCCGCCGGCGTGATCAACATGTTCCCGCATACCTCGCACGTGGAGTCGATGGCGCTGTTCGAACGGTGAGTTGGCCCTTGTGGGAAAGGCACGCTCGCGCGAATGAGAGGGTGTCGTGGGAGCGGCGCCCTCGCCGCGAGCGGTGGAGTGTAGGAGGGGCGCCCTCGCCCCGATCAGGGCCAAGCAGAAGTGCGTTCGGCCCGAGGGCAGACTTCCCGCCAAAATAAAGGGCGGCCGCAGCCGCCCTTTCTATTGAAGCCTGCCGTTTCTAGTTGCGGCCGCCCATGCCCAGCAGTTGCAACAGCGCGGAGAACAGGTTGTAGATCGAGATGTACAGCGTCAGCGTCGCCGAGATGTAATTGGTCTCGCCGCCTTGTACGATGCGGTTCACCTGCCACATGATCATGAGCGAGGAGAGCACCACGAAGCCGCCCAGCACCACCACGTACAGCACCGGGCTGTGCATGAACAGGCTGGCCACGACCCCCAGCATGATAACCACCGCGCCCACGGTGAGGAAACCGGCGAGGTTGCTGAAGTCGCGCTTGGTGGTGGATGCGATGCCAGCCATCACGAAGAACACCGCAGCCGTGCCCCCCGCAGCCATCATCACCAGTTCGGTGCCGTTCTTGAAGCCTAGCGTTCTATGCAGCAGCGGTCCAAGCAGCAGTCCCAGGAACAAGGTGAAGCCGAGCAGCAGCGCCACGCCGAGCGAGCTTTCCTTGTTGCGCTCGATGGCATAGATCCAGCCGTAGAACACGGCCAGGATGAGGACGAAAGACAGCATCGGGCTGGTGCGCATGAAACCGAGGTCGATGTTGGTGCCGACCGCGGCGCCTATGGCCGTCGGAATCAGGCTCAGCGCGAGCAACATATAGGTGTTGCGCAGCACCTTCTGCTGTTGCAGCGCGATACCCTGTGTCGCGCCCGGGGCGCCGGTTCGCACGGTTCTGAATTCAGGTTGCATGGTGTTCCTCCGCAAAATTGCAATACCGCTATTAGACTAAGTCAAGCGCGAAAAAGTTGCAAGTCAGTGATTCTACTCCTTGGCGAGCTTAAATACCCGTTTCGAAATGTTTATTTCGGGGCGGGTAGGCCTAATTCAAGCCCCGTTCGATAGGCTGACCATGACTTTCGTCATATTGCGCTGCCGGCGCGACGGGCGCAGCATCATCCTGTACGGCCACACCATATGCGTTGCCCGCGTCAGCCGGCGAAGCAAAAGGGAGTGTCATGAGCAGCAGACGAAATTATCGCGAGGATATTCGGCGCGCAGCCGATGTCCTTTGCGTTCCGCGCAAACCGATGTACGCCTGCCGCCCGTTCATTGCCGCGACCGCGCTGCTGTTTGCCCTACTGCTGCAATGTTTCGATCTGCACGCCGACTTGCTGTTCCGCAGCGCGGAACAGGTCGATGGTCGACAGCACTGGTCGGCACTGAGGAACTACGCCCATCCGGCGGATACCGTTTACCCGCGCACGCTGGCGAATGGCACGCAAGTTTCCTCGGAGGAAGTGCAGGTTTTTCTTCAAGGCTCCATAACGCCGGAGGATCTGTATGCCGCCAAGGTGATGGAAAGCCTGATCAAAGGCGGCAGACAAAGAATAGCCGGCAACGCAGTGTCGCTCTCCGGAAGCGGCGGCGACGTCGACACGGCGATGGAACTGGGCCGCCTGCTGCGCGAGCTCGGCCTTGCCACGTTTGTGGCGAGTGGCAGGCAATGCCTGAGTTCCTGCGTGTTCGCATTCATGGGAGGAACCCGGCGCTCGGTCGCAGGGCGCATCGGCATTCACCGGCCTTATTACTCTTCGACGCGCAAAGTGCCGGACCATCCCAAGTACTATCGCTGGCTGCAAAAACGGCTGCGGCAATATGTCGAAGATCTCGATTTTCCGGAGTCGCTGTATGAAGCGATTATGGTGGTGCCGCCGGAATCGATAAGCATACTGACCGCCGCCGATTTGAAAAAATTCTATTTGCAGGGTATGAGTCCGTCGACCGAAGACGAGGCGGATGCCACTGCGGCAAGAAATCTGGGGATTTCGATGCGGGAATACCTGCGGCAGAAAGCGAAGGCCGAACCCTGCGGCGGCGTGTTTTACAGCGATGGCCGCTGCGACCTCGGCGCGCAAGCAGCAGCGGGAATCGGCGCCGCCGCCGCCGATTTGAACAGGGCGCAAATCGCCGACACGCCGTCGCCTGGCCGCATCGCGCCGAACCAGGAAGCGGGCGCGATGGACACGGGCGCAACGCCCGGGGCTGCCAGCGGATCCCGGCCTTCGTTCTGAGCGGACCGAGGCAGGTCGGCGCGAGGCTGATTCCATTCCTTGCGCGATTCGTGGGCCAAGCTGCGTCCGATGCTAGAATAACCACCCGCCGAGTCGGGCAAATTCATGCCGGAGCCAAAACCGGCAGCTACAGTCCAAAAGGGAAGGTTGGCCGAGTGGTTGAAGGCACCGGTCTTGAAAACCGGCAGGGGCGCAAGCTCCTCGCGAGTTCGAATCTCGCACCTTCCGCCAGTCTCTTCCTCTAAGCCGCCCGAGTACATCCACGCAATCCCTCGCTTCCTCGATGCTCACTCAAGCGATCTGGGAGAGCATCCTTCAAACGCTCATTCAGGCAAGAAAATTGGTTGGGGAGCGCCGGTCAGCCCAAGTGCCAGCGATGTTAGATGCGGAGCGCGAAGTGACGGCGGGTATCTATATACGGTCTTGAGCGGCCCTGTTTTGGGCGCATAACGTGTAGCTATTCACGTATTGAGAATACTTCGCAAACGCGTCTTGCAATCCAGTTGAAACTCGGTAACAATCGCGAAAAACGAGGGTTTACCCATAAACCGTAAAACCAGAAAGGGGGATGTACCAATGAACAAGAAATCCAAGCAGTTTCAACTGTCTAGACGCGATTTCGGGAAACTCACCGGCGCGGCAGCCGCCGGGCTATCGCTCAACATGATCCCAGGACTCGCGCGTACGGCTTTTGCAGCCGAGACCGCAGACCAAATCATTCCGGGCAAGTCGGCCGGTATGATCATTCACAATGCCAAGCTGGGCGTGATGGAGACACCACTCGTCCTGCTGCGCAAGTACGAACACACCCCAAAGGAAATCCTGTTTTGCCGTTTTCACTATCCGCACGAAGGCAACGCTGCCTGGTACGCGAGCCTGCAGCCCCCGAAGCGCGAAGACTGGGTGCTCGAGATCGACGGCCTGGTCGCGCGGCCGCGTCAGGTCAAGCTGACCGACCTTGAGAAGATGCCCCAGGTCAAGCGCGTCTCCGTAATCCAGTGCGCCGGCAACGGGCGCTCGTACTATGCCGCCAAGCAGAAGGTCGGTGGCGGGCAGTGGAAAAACGGTGGCATGGGCAACGTCGAGTGGGAAGGCGTGCCGTTGCGGCAATTCCTGGCCGATCAGAAGGTGATGCCGTCGCCGTCGGCACGCTGGCTGACCGCGGAGGGCTGGGACCAGCCGGCGACGCCGGAGGGCTCCGACTTCTCCAAGAGTTACCACCTCGAGGACGGCGCGCTCGACAACGCCATTCTCGCGCTCAAGATGAACGGCGAACCGATCCCGGCAGCGCACGGCGGGCCGTTGCGCCTGATCATCCCGGGCTACTACGGCAACATGAACGTAAAAATCCTGACCAAGCTGATGTACATGACGGAAGAGGCGCCGAGCGTGTTCCAGTCGATGGGCTATCGATTTCCGCTCAGGCCCGTCGAGCCCGGCCAGTTCAAGGCCAACGACTACACGCTAGAGAACAGCCGGCCGACTTACGCGCACCAGATTAAGAGCGTGATCTTCTCGCCGTTGCCGGAGGACAGGCCGGGCAGCGGCACGGTACAGATCACCGGCGTCGCGTTCAACGACGGCACCGCACCGATCACCAGCGTGCAGGTGTCGGCGGACGGCGGCAAGAGCTGGCAGGAGGCGGCAATCAAGCCGGCCGAGAGTCCCTGGGCCTGGTATCACTGGCAGGTCGACGCAAAGCTCAACCGAGGCGCGAACACGCTGATCTCACGGGCGACCGATGCGCTCGGCCGGTCTCAGCCGCTGGACGGCCTTACCCGCTGGAACCCGCGCGGCTACGAGTGGAACGGCGCCGACCGCGTGTTCATCACCGTCTAGCAGTGTCCCCGGGGACGCCGCCCTTGCGGCGTCCCTTTCCTCTTATTCCTTCGTTGAAAAGGCACGGCAAGATGCGTGTTGGATTTGTTTTGTTGCTTGCAGCCCTGGCCATCGCATTCTCCGCGTTGGATGCCGGCGCTGCGGACCGGATCGAATTACCGCAAGGCCCGAACCGGGACTTGGTCTACAGCCGTTGCCGCACCTGCCATGACCTGCAATATGTCGTCGAGTCGGCCGGTATCACGAGCGACAACTGGGAAGCGCTGATCGAAGACATGGGCCAGTACGGGCTGCGCATCCCGGCCGACGAGCGGCAAAAGATCGTTCAATATCTGGTTACCTATCTCGGTGCCGGCGGGCCCAAGGCGGCACCGCCCAGCCAGCAGGTAGCCCAGACTCCCGCGGATGGCAAAGCGGTGTTCGCCAGACAGTGCTCGGCCTGTCATCAAGCGGAAGGCACGGGCATGGCCAAGACGTTCCCGCCGCTGGCGAGCAATCCGGATCTGTTCATCGACCGTTTATTCCCGGTATACGTCGTATTGAACGGCCTGGAAGGACAAGCGACCATCAAAGGCGAACAATACAACGGAGTCATGCCGCCGTTTGACCATCTGTCGGACGCCGAACTGGCAGCGGTGTTGGCCTATGTGCGCTCGGCATGGGGTAACGATAAGCTGCGGCCGGCGGGCTTTGTCGACGTGGATGCAGCGGCGGTAGGCAAGGCCCGTCAGAAGCCGATGAAGCCAAAGGAAGTTCACGCCTATCGGGCGGCCCACCTGTGAACAATTGCCCCTGACGCTGAACACGCCTATCGCATTTTCTTGCGATGGCACTGTTTTGAGTTGTCTGGCGGATAGATACGTAACGCGCTGCGTAACGAACTTGCGCGAACGAAAAATGGAGGGGCGATGGGAAAGCTTGCCGAGCGGCTGTCCGATGCGGGGCGCTCGGGCGTATACCGGGTGGAGTTGACGGAGGCGCTCGAAGAAGCGGTGGCGCTCAACGGCTTTGCGCTCACCCGCATCGTGCTCGAAGGAATTCCCGGCGCTGCGCTTTGCGGCATCGCCGCGGATGCAGCTTCAAGGCGCACCGACGGGGATGTCCTTCTTTTTAGCGGCTTCGAAGCGCTAGTGCGTCGGGAACCTGAAGCCCTGCAGCCCCTTTTCGATCAACTCGGCGCGGCGGCGGCCGAACGCCGGGAGGGCGGCCTGCGATTCTTTGCTGTATTCCTGGATCCCTTGGCCATTTTGCCTCTGGCGCAGCTCTACAATTGGCACCGAAGCGCTGCGACCAGAGCACTCTGACTCGGCGTCCTTCGCCTCATCGACTCGGTGGCCCTGCTGCGCCAAGGTCGCAAAGTAGTCTCCCCTCGCAAGCAGCTCGCGAGAGTCGCTTTTTTTCGTCCCGGCCAGAGGTAAGCGCCGTTCCACGACTGAACATGAACAATGGCAAATTGCGGTAACTGTGCATCGACCGCTCGCCGTTCTGCCCGTTCGAGCGGCGCACCGATTTGACGCATCGGCAAATTCCGTTCACCATCCGCGAATGATGAATATTCGGCGATTCCTCTTAGTGCTTTCGATCGGGTTCGCCTGTTCAGTTGTCGTGCAGAGCGCCTTCGCGGTCAATTTTCCTGCAAAGCCGCCTAAGTCGGATTTTTTTGTCGACGAGGCGAACCTGCTCAAGGCGGATGCGCGAAAAGAGGTCAACGAGACCGCTCTCGCGTTGCTGCAGCAAGAACAGATCCCGCTGTTTGTCGTCACCATACCGTCACTGTCGTCTCACGAGGGCAGCGCGCTCGGCATCGATGGCTACGCGACCCAGTTGTTCGACCATTGGGGTATCGGTTCGCAGAAGCGTAATTACGGCATGCTGCTGCTCGTGTCCGTCGGCGATCGCAAGGCGCGCATCGAATTGGGGGCGGGCTTCGAGCACGAATACGATGCACAGGCAAACGACATCATGCAGTCCCTTATCGTCCCGGCGTTCCGGCGTGGCGATTTTCAGACCGGGATTACCGACGGCGTGCGCGGTATGGATGCCATGGCGCGCGGGCTACAACTACCAAAGCCGACGGCGCCGTGGTGGTTCTGGCCGGCCCTGATTGGTGTCGCTATATTCCTGGGATTCGTTATCTATAACCTGTTCAAAACCGGCCGCTCAGGATGGGCGTGGGCGCTCATTGCGTTCATTGCGGTGGCGCTGTTCTTTATTATGCGTGCCGCCGCGAAATCCGGCGGTTCGGCGGGTGGCTTCGGCGGCGGTTCGTCCGGCGGCGGCGGCGCGACCGGTTCGTGGTAGGCACAAGACGATGAAAACCGCGAGCTCTGTATTCAGCACCGAGGACAAGCAAGCCGTAGAAGCGGCGATCGCCGATGCCGAGAAGCTGACGGCCGGCGAAATCGTCCCTGTCGTGGCCACCGTATCAGGACGCTATGATCGCGCCGAAGACCTATTCGGGCTGTTGTTCGCCCTGATTGCATTGTCGCTTGCCTGGCTCTTGTTTCAGGACACGACACAAGCAGCCTGGTCGGCAACGCAGACCCACGTTCTCGGGCTCCCCGCGATCGTGGGCATCCTCATGGGTGGGTTCGTTATCGGCGCGACACTCGCCACCCATTTTCCGGTGTTACGGCTACCGTTTATCGCGCGGGCTGAAATGATCGAGGAGGTTGAACGGCGTGCGCTCGAAACCTTCCAACGGCAGCGCGTCCGAGATACATCGGGTGGCACCGGGGTATTGATCTACGTATCGCTATACGAGCATCTGGTCAAGGTTATAGGCGACGACAGGGTCACGGCGAATTTGTCGAGCGATGCGCTGGAAGTCGTCTGTGCGCTGGTAGTCGGCGGGCTCAAGCAGGGACGGCCCGCCGATGGCCTGCTCCAAGCCGTGAAGAAGACGGCCGAGCTGCTCGCCCCGCACTTGCCGCCCACCGTCGGCGATGTCAATGAACTCGCCAATCAGTTGATCCTGATCGATTGACGCAAACCTGACGCGTACTGGTTGCGGGCGCCACCGACGGCATTGGCTTGCGAGGCGCCTCTCGGCCGTTGCGGCGCATAAGCCCACCGAACTGAGATCGATCAAATGGCCATCGCCCGGCCGTTCGCCTCTTCGCTGACTTGAGCCGCCAGGAGTGCCCGGATTCGCTCTGATCGGGGATGCGGAATGCAAGCATTCCGCAGCGTCTTCGATCGATCAGAACGGATAAGGATGCGCGGCGCCGTCTATGGTCACCCACTGCCACTGGGCGAATTCTTCCCAGTTGGCCGGCCCGCCGTGGCGGCCGCCGTTGCCCGAGGCGCCGCGCCCGCCGAACGGTATGGTCGGCTCGTCGCCGACGGTCTGGTCGTTGATGTGCACGATGCCCGTAGGAATGCGCTCGGCGAGTGCCAGACCGCGGCTCACGTCGCGCGTGATCACTCCCAGAGACAGGCCGTACTCGGTGTGCGTGGCAAGCGCTACGAGCTCGTCTTCGGAAGAGAATTTGACCACCGAGGCGACCGGACCGAACACCTCCTCGTCGAAGCTGCGCATGCCGGGCTTGACCGAGGTCAGAACCGTGGGCTTGTAGAACGGCCCTTCGTGCGTGCCGCCGGCTTCCAACTTCGCGCCGGCCGCGACCGTGTCGGCGACGATGGATCCGATGCGCGCGATCTGCTTGTCGTCGATGATCGGCCCCAGCGCCACCTGGCCCTTGGACGGATCGCCCACGGGCAGGTGCCGCGCCTTCTCCACCAGCTGCGCGGTGAGCGCGTCATACACTTTTTCGTGCACGAACACGAGGCCGGTGGTCATGCAGATCTGGCCCTGATGCAGGAACGCGCCCCAGGCCGCGTTGGAGGCGGCAATCGCGACGTCGGCATCGTCGAGCACCACCAGCGAATTCTTGCCGCCGAGTTCGAGCGTGACTTTCTTCAGGTGACGGCCGGCGAGTTCGCCGACCTTGCGCCCGACCGCGGTCGAGCCGGTGAACGACACCATCGCGATGTTGGGGTCGGAGCACAAGGCTTCGCCTGCCTCCGCCGCACCGGGCAGCACGCTCAGGCAGCCCGCGGGCAGGCCCGCTTCCTCGAATACGCGCGCGATCAGGAAACCGCCGGTGATCGGGGTGCGCGGATCGGGTTTGAGCACCACGGTGTTGCCCGCGGCCAGCGCCGGCGCGACCGCGCGGATCGACAGGATCAGGGGAAAATTGAACGGCGAGATGATGCCGACCACGCCGTGCGGCACGCGCCGTGCAATCGACAGGCGGCTGCCGTCTGACGGCAGCAGCAGGCCGCGCGCTTGGCTGGGCATTGCAGCAGCTTCGCGGCAGATGCCGGCCGCCATGTGCAGTTCCACGCCGATCTTGGGCGGGATCGACCCGGTCTCGCGCATCAGCAGCGGCGTGATCGCCTCGCCGTGCTGCTCGAACAAATCGGCCGCCTTGCGAAAGATCGCCGCACGCTCCTCGTTGGGCTTCGCCGCCCAGGCGCGCTGTGCGGCGCGCGCCGCCTTCGCCGCAGCGGCGACCTCGCCTTTGCCTGCGAGGCCGGATTCAAACAGGGTCGTGCCGGTGGCGGGCTCGCGCACCGGCACAGCGGCTGCAGCCGCGATCCACTGGCCATTGAATATCCGCCGCTCGAATTGTTTGATGTCGATAAGGCTCATGTGATTCCTCCTGGGTTGAAGCGATCAAGTCTTCTGTTTTTGCTGCGGGCGCGATGGGCGCAAATGCCGCCTTGTGTTGCGGCTTGCCGATACGTGATACATCGCCCTGCGTCCGAAAGTCAGCCCGATGCACGGGTCTCGCATTCTGCTTTCTCTACTTTACGCTGTAAAGGGGCGGCGGGCATTCCGTAACCTGCATGCCGGTGCCGGTCATCATACGCGCAGTACGCTTCTCGACGCAGCCTCAGTAATTGGGTAGGCTTGCGACTTAACGCCGCCCGGGACTGCACCGGAGCAGGTGCACCGCATACGAAAACGACAGGGGGACAGCATGACCCAGCCGCTCTTGTTCACGCCGCTGCGCATTCGCGAGCTCACGCTCAGGAACCGGGTGGTGGTCGCGCCCATGCACCAGTATTCCGCGGTGCAGGGTTTCGCCACCGACTGGCATCTGATGAACGCGGGACGCTACGCAGCCGGCGGAGCGGGTCTGGTGATCATAGAGTCGACCAAGATCGAGCGGCGCGGTTGCGGCACGGTCGGCGACCTGGGCATCTGGGACGACGCTTTCGTGCCGCAGCTCGCGCGCGTCGCCGATTTCGTGCATCAGTGCGGGGCCGCGGTGGGCATCCAGCTCGGACACTCGGGGCGCAAGGCGCGCATCCAGCGTCCCTGGGAAGGCGGCCGTCCGCTCGAACGTGCCGCAGGGGCGGAGGCCGGGATCGAAGACTGGGACGCGTGGGAGCTGGTGGCCCCCAGCGCGTTGCCCGCGGACGAGGGCACGCCGCTGCCGCGCGCGCTCGAACGCGAGGAGATACGCGCTGTCGCCGAAGCCTGGGGCAAGGCCGCGGCGCGCGCGCACGCGGCTGGCTTCGACGTCGTCGAGATTCATGGTGCGCACGGATTTTTGATCCACGAATTCCTTTCGCCGCTGGCGAACCAGCGCACCGACGAGTACGGCGGCTCCGAGGAGAAGCGCATGCGCTTCGCGCTCGAGGTGTGCGAGTGCGTGCGCGAGAACTGGCCTCCGGGGAAGCCGCTGTTCCTGCGCCTGTCGGCCGAGGATGACGCGGGCTGGGATCCGGCGCAGAGCGTGGCGCTGGCGAAGCTGGTGAAACCGATGGGCGTGGACGTGATCGACTGCAGCTCCGGCGGCATTCTCGGCAAGCCGCCCGCCGGCGCGCTCAAACCCGCCTACGGCTACCAAGTGCCTTATGCGGAGAGAATCAAGAAAGAGGCTGGGATCAAGACCATGGCGGTAGGTCTGATCGTGCACGCAGAGCAGGCCGAACGCATCCTGCGGGAGGGACGCTCGGACTTGGTCGCGCTCGCGCGCGAAATGCTCTACAACCCGAATTGGGCCATGGACGCCGCGCAGAAACTGGGCTTCGATGCGGAGTTCGCGCTGGCGCCGCCGCCCTATCGCTACTGGCTTGCGCGGCGCGCGGCCACAGTGCCCGAAGTGAGGCCCTCGACGTTTGACGTGCGCTGATACCTTCGCTGAGACCCTGTCAGAGGATGCCGCTCATCCCTGCAATTGCGCCGACCAGGATCAGCCACACGGGATTGAAGCGGGTGCGCAACATCAGCAACACGGTCGCAAGCGTGAGCAGGGCGCGGCGCCAGTCGTGATCGGCTGATTGCGCAAGGATCCAGCCGCTGGAGAGCGTGAGACCGATGGCGATGGGACCGAGTCCGCCGCGAACTGCGCGGCCCAGGCGCGAATCGGGGTTGTTCGCGCTCATGCGCGTGACTGCCAAGGTCAGCAGGACGGGCGGGCAGACTACCGCCAGCGTGGTGACGATCGCGCCGGCCAGACCGCCGATCTGTAAGCCCAGCAGTGCCACGAATATCATGTTCGGGCCGGGGGCAGCCTGACCGAGGGCGTAGGCGTTGGCGAACTGCGTGCTGCTCAACCAGTGGTTGACATCCACCAGGTAGCGCTGCATTCCCGGCAGGATGGAACTTACGCCGCCGATCGCCATCAACGACAACAGCGCGAAATGCAGCCCCAGCCCAGGGAAATCAGCGTCGTCCATCAGGCTTCTTCGCGCCAGGCGGCGGCGACTGCGAAGGGTGCCATTGCGCCGACGACGGCGAGCAAGGGCCAGCGCAGCGCGCCGACGCCGACGAGGGCGAGCGCGGTGAACAGCCAGGGGCGCCAGTGTCGTTTCAGGCTGCCGGTCATCTTTACACCGGTGGCGAGCACCAAGCCGGCGGCCACAGCCGACATGCCCGAGAGCGCGTGCTGCACCAGCGGCAATTCTCCGTAACTGCGATAGAGCAGACCCAGTGCGATCATGATCGCGAACGGGCCGCCCACCAGTCCGGCGACGGCCGCCGCCGCCCCGGCGTAGCCGGCGAAGCGGTAGCCGATCATCACCGCCATATTGCCGATGTTAGGCCCCGGCAGCAGTTGTCCCAGTGCAAGCGTATCGACGAATTCGCGCTGCGTAAGCCAGCCTCTTCTTTCGACGAGGGCACGGTGCGCCCAGGGCAGCACCCCGCCGAAGCCGGACAGCGCGAGCTGCGAAAACGCGATGAAGAGGTCGAGCGGGCCGATTTTCGGCCGTTCCGAGTCGGGCGCGCTATCGGCTGGCGGCCGGGCTGCAGGCATGGAAGATCCTTGATGTATGCAGGGGGCAGTCATTATCGCAGGCCGCAGGTCCGGCGCAAAATCCTATCTCTCGTTTTGCGCCGCGCGTAGCCATCGCGCATCCGGCTTGGGACCGAGGCATAATAAGGCCACTCCGTTCGCGCCAGGCAACAATGAACCCGCCCAAGACCCGCATCGATCCCCAGTCCGAGACTTTTCAGCAACAGCGCAGCGCGATGCTCGCGCTGATCGAGCAGCTGCGCACTTTGGAAGGCCGCGCGGTCGCCGCGTCTGCGGCGTCGAAACCGGTGTTCGACAAGCGCAGCGCGCTGCTGCCGCGCGAGCGGCTAGCGCGGCTGCTCGATCCGGGCGCTCCCTTCCTGGAGCTGGCAAGCCTCGCGGGCTACTGCACCGACGATGCCGATCCCGACAGCAGCATTCCGGGCGCTGCGGTGCTCGCGGGCATAGGCATCATCGCCGGCGTGCGTTGCATGGTGGTCGCGAACGATTCGGGCATAGGCGCGGGCGCCTTGAGCGCGTTGGGCGGGCGCAAGGTCATGCGCTGCCAGGAAATCGCGCTGGAAAACAAGCTGCCGTTCGTGCAACTGGTGGAAAGCGGCGGCGCCAATCTGCTCACCTACAAGGTCGAGCGCTTCATCGCCGGCGGCGGCCTGTTCTACAATCTGGCGCGCCTGTCGGCCGCGGGCCTGCCGGTGATCGCCCTGGTGCACGGCTCGTCCACCGCGGGCGGGGCTTATCTGCCCGGCCTGTCCGATTACGTGATCATGGTGCGCGGCCGCGCCAAGGCCTTCCTCGCCGGGCCGCCGTTGTTGAAAGCGGCAACGGGGGAAATCGCCACGGACGAAGACCTGGGCGGGGCCGATATGCACGCGCGCGTATCGGGTCTGGCCGAATTCGTCGCCGAGGACGACGCGGATGCGATCCGCATCGCGCGCGATCTGCTCGCGAGCATCAAGTGGGAACGGGTCAAAGCCGATGCGGCGCCGGAGCGTCCGCCGATACTGGATGCGCAGGAGATCGCGGGCCTGATGCCGCTTTCCATGCGCAAGCCGGTGGACATGCGCGAAGTGATCTGGCGCATCGTCGACGATTCCGAGCTGCTCGAATTCAAGCCCTTGTACGGCAGGTTCACCGTTTGCGGCCTCGCCGCGATCGCGGGGCATAAGGTCGGCTTCATCAGCAACAACGGCCCCCTGGATCCGGCCGGAGCGACCAAGGCGACGCAGTTCATCCAGCTCTGCTGCCAGACGCGAACGCCGCTCGTCTATTTGCAGAACACCACCGGCTACATGGTCGGCACCAAGTCCGAGGCCGGGGGCATGATCAAGCACGGCTCGAAAATGATCCAGGCCGTGTCCAATGCGACCGTACCGCAGATCACCGTCATGTGTGGCGCGTCCTTCGGCGCGGGCAACTACGGCATGTGCGGGCGCGCGTTCAATCCGCGCTTCGTATTCAGCTGGCCCAATGCCCAGACCGCGGTGATGGGGCCGGAGCAGGCGGCGACCACCATGGCGATCGTGGCCGAGGCCACCGCAGTGCGCAAGGGCCGGACGGTCGACGCACAGGCGCTGCAAAAAATGAAACGCGACATCATCGACAACTTCGAAAGCCAGATGAGCGCATTCCATACCAGCGGCCTCTTGCTCGACGACGGCGTGATCGATCCGCGCGATAGCCGGAGGGTGCTGGCCACCGCGCTGGCGATCTGCGCGGAAGCCGATGCGCGGCAGGTGCAGAAGATACAGTTCGGCGTTGCGCGGCCGTAGAACGAAACCGAGGAAGAGACACATGCTATTCACCCACGAGCACGAAGAGCTGCAGCGCCAGCTGAAAAAATTCATCGACGCGGAAATCAATCCGCATGTGGACGAGTGGGAGGAAGCCGAGATCTTCCCGGCGCACGAGGTGTTCAAGAAAATGGGGCAGCTCGGCTTCCTCGGCGTGTGCAAGCCGGAGGCATACGGCGGGCAGGCGCTGGACTATTCCTACTCGGTGGCGATGGCCGAGGCGCTGGGCCATATCCAGTGCGGCGGCATTCCGATGGCGATCGGCGTGCAGACCGACATGGCGACGCCGGCGCTGGCGCGCTTCGGCTCGGACGCCTTACGCGAGGACTTTCTCGCGCCTTCGATCGCGGGCGATTACGTCGCGTGCCTCGGCGTGTCCGAAGTCGGCGCAGGGTCCGATGTCGCCTCGATCAAGACCACGGCGCGCAAAGACGGTGACGACTACGTCATCAACGGCGGCAAGATGTGGACCACCAACGGCACCCAGGCCGACTGGATCTGCCTCCTTGCGAACACCGGATCGGGCGCGGCGCACAAGAACAAATCGCTGATCTGCGTGCCGATGAAAACCAAAGGCGTGAGCATTGCGCGCAAATTGAAGAAGCTCGGCATGTGGTCCTCCGACACGGCGCAGATTTTCTTCGACGACGTGCGCGTGCCGCAGCGCTACCGCATCGGCGAAGAGGGCATGGGCTTCACCTATCAGATGCTGCAGTTCCAGGAAGAGCGCCTGTGGGCGGCGGCGCGCAGCGCCTCCATCGGCCGCCTGATCGACGAAACGGCGAATTACGCGCGCGAACGGGTGGCTTTCGGCAAGCCTATTCTCGACAACCAGTACGTGCATTTCCGTCTGGCCGAACTCAAGACCGAGGTCGAGTGCCTGCGTTCGCTGGTGTATCGCGCGACCGAACTCTATATCGCGGGCAACGACGTGACTGAACTCGCTTCCATGGCCAAACTCAAGGCGGGAAGGCTCGCGCGCGAAGTGCCCGACGCCTGCCTGCAGTTCTGGGGCGGCATGGGCTATATGTGGGAGAACCCGATAGGGCGCGCCTACCGCGACGCGCGTCTGACGTCCATCGGCGGCGGTGCCGACGAGGTCATGCTCGGGATCATCTCCAAATACATGGGCATTGCGCCGAGAAAGGAATAGCCGGTGCTCAACTCTAGCAATTTTAATTCTGTCATTCCGAGCGCAGCGAGGAATCTGCTTTGTTTCTTCGAACGAGAAGCAGATTCCTCGGCCGATGGCCTCGGAATGACAATGTGCTGAGGCTTACGAGTGGGAAAGGTACGCAGCGATCGCCAGGGCGGCTTCCTGTTTCTGACTTTGGACGATGCAACCACGCGCAATGCGCTGAGTCCGGAGATGGTCGGAGAGTTGCGGGCCGCGCTCGATGCGGCAGCCGCGGACGCAAGCCTGCGCGCGGTGGTGCTGCGCGGCGCCGGCGGCTTCTTTTGCGCCGGCGGCAGCATGGGCAATTTCCAGAAAAGTCAGCAAAGCGCTGCGGCTGCCGGCGAGGACGATCCGATCGCGGCGAACAACCGCATTTTCGGCGACTTCATGATCGCGCTTTCGCGTCTACCCAAAGTCCTGGTGGCGGTGGTCGAGGGCGCGGCCATGGGCGGCGGCTTCGGCCTCGCCTGTGTGGCCGACGTCGTGCTCGCGCGCAGCGACGCGAAATTCGCGCTCAGCGAGACCACGCTGGGCCTGGTGCCGGCGCAGATCGCACCCTTCGTCGTCGCGCGCATCGGCCAGGCGAGCGCGCGCCGGCTCGCGCTCACGGGCGAACGCATCGACGGCGCCGCGGCCACGCGCATCGGCCTCGTCGATTTCGTCTGCGACGATGCGGCCGCCCTCGAAGCCAAGTTGCTGGTGGTTCTCCAGGGCGTTGCCCGCTGCGCGCCGGGGGCGAACGCGGCCACCAAGGCGCTGCTGCAGCGCTGCGCCGAGGTGGATCTCGGGCCGATCCTGGACGAGGCCGCGCGCTCGTTCGCGCGCCAGATGCGCAGCGAAGGCGCGGAGGGCGTTGCCGCGTTCCGCGACAAGCGCGATGCGGCCTGGGTGGAGAAGATCGAACGTTTGCCCAAAGACCAGTCATGAAGGCAACTCCGACAATTTAGAGTGTGTCATTCCGAGGCCTTGTGCCGAGGAATCTGCTTCTCGTTTGAAGAAACAAAGCAGATTCCTCTCTGCGCTCGGAATGACGATTATTGAGGTCACCATGACAGACAAGATCGTACGCATCGGCGGTGCCTCGGGCTTCTGGGGCGACAGTTCGGTCGCCTGCGCGCAGCTCGTGCGCCGCGGCCAGGTCGATTACCTGGTATTCGACTATCTCGCCGAGCTCACGATGTCGATCCTGTCCGCGGCGCGCGCCAAGTCTCCGGATGCGGGCTACGCCACCGATTTCGTCGACGTGGCGATGAAAAGCGTAATCCGCGACATCGCCGCGAAGGGCATCAAAGTGGTGAGCAACGCCGGCGGCGTGAATCCGGCGGGCTGCGCCGCGGCGCTGGCGAAACTCGCCGCGGAGGCCGGCGTGAAGCTCAGGATCGCCATCGTCGAGGGCGACGACGTGCTCCCGCGCATGGCGGAACTGCGCGCGGCCGGGGCGCGCGAAATGTACACGCACGCCGAACTGCCGCAAAAGATACTGTCGGCTAACGCCTATTTCGGCGCGCTGCCGATCGCGCGCGCGCTCGCCGCCGGCGCCGATGTGGTCATCACCGGGCGCTGCGTCGACAGCGCGGTGGCGCTGGGGCCGCTCATCCACGAATTCGGCTGGCGCGAGGACGATTACGACCGTCTCGCCGCGGGCAGCCTCGCTGGCCATATCATCGAATGCGGCTGCCAGGCGACCGGCGGCCTGTTCACCGACTGGGAGTCGGTGCCGCACTGGGAAGACATCGGCTATCCGATCCTCGAGTGCCATGCCGACGGCAGCTTTGTCGTCGGCAAGGCGCCGGGCACGGGCGGCCTGGTGAGCCGGCCGGTCGTGGCGGAGCAGATGCTCTACGAAATGGGCGATCCGGCTGCCTATATGCTGCCTGACGTGGTGTGCGATTTCACCCGCGTGCAGATCGAGGAGCTCGGGCCGCAGCGGGTGCGGGTGAGCGGGGCGCGCGGCTTGCCGCCCACGCCGACCTACAAGGTGTGCGCGACTTATCCCGACGGCTATCGCTGCACCGCGATCCTGAACATCATCGGCATAGACGCGGCGAAGAAGGCGCAGCGCACGGCGGAAGCGATACTCGCGCGCACGCGCGCGATATTTCACGAACTCGGCCTGCCAGATTACTCGGCCACCCGCATCGAGGTGCTCGGCGCCGAAACCGTGTACGGCGAGCATGCGCGCACCAGCGACACGCGCGAAGCGGTGATGCGGCTCGCGGTGGCGCATGGCAAGCGCGAGGCGCTGGAGATTTTCGCGCGCGAGATCGCGCCGGCGGGCACTTCCTGGTCGCCGGGCACCACCGGCATGGGCGGCGGCCGGCCCAAGGTGACGCCTGCGGTCAAGCCCTGCTTTTTTCTGCTCGATAAACCGAACTGCGAGGCGAGTTTTACGCTCGATGGCGAGCGGGAGGTGGTCGCGGTCCCGAACAGGGGCGGCTATGCCGGGCACGCGCACACCAGTGTGCCGGCGCATGCCGGGACGCTGGCGCCGCATGGCGCGACACGGCCGCTGCCGCTGCTGCGGCTCGCCTGGGGCCGCAGCGGCGACAAGGGCGATACGGCCAACATCGGCATCATCGCGCGCCGTCCCGAATTCCTGCCGCTGTTGCGCGAGCAGCTGACTGCCGTGGCGGTGCAGCAGTATTTCGCGCATCTGGTGCAGGGTGACGTCGAACGCTACGAAGTGCCGGGCATACACGCGCTGAATTTCCTGCTGCACGAAGCGCTGGGCGGGGGCGGCATGGCCTCTCTGCGGGTGGACCCGCTGGCCAAGGGCTACGCGCAAATGCTGCTCGATTTTCCGCTTGCGGTGCCCGAGGACTGGCTGCATCGCTACGCGCTGGCTTGAACTTGATCGACCGGGCAAAAAATAGTCCGCGCGCGGCCGCGGCCACCGCGGCGGCGCGCAGAGCCATGCGGCTCGCAGTGCTTGCGCCCTTGCTCCTGCTCCTGGCCGCATGCGCGACCCCGGCGCTCAAGTATCCGGTGCTCGAACTGCCCGGCGCGGCGCCGCTGCCGCGCGTCGTCGCGCCCGATCGGGCCGTCATCGGCCTTGCGCTCGGCGGTGGCGCAGCGCGCGGCTTCGCGCATATCGGGGTGATCAAAGTGCTCGAGGAAAACGGTATCCACCCGGACATCGTGGTCGGTACCAGCGCCGGCAGCTTCGTAGGCGCGTTCTATGCCGCCGGCTACGACAGCGCGCAGCTGCTGGCGCTCGCCGACGAAATGAAGGAAGATCAATTGCGCGACATTGTCTGGCCCGACCGCGGTTTCGTAAAAGGCTATCGCTTGCAGGACTTCATCAACAAGCGCCTGCATGACCGGACGATCGAAGAGCTGCCGATCCGCTTCGGCGCGGTCGTCACGGATCTGCACAGCGGCGCGACCGTGTTGCTGACGCACGGCAACGTAGGCATGGCGGTGCGGGCTTCGAGCGCGATCCCCGGCATCTTCGAGCCGGTGGATATCGACGGACATGAATACGTCGACGGTGGCCTGGCGAGCCCGGTGCCGGTGCAGAGCGCGCGCGACATGGGGGCGGACATCGTGATCGCGGTCGACATCGCGAAGCGGCCCCAGGACAGGAAGGTCATCGCCACTACGACCGAGGTGATCGTGCAAGCGCTGGGAATCATGATCAACAATCTCTCGAACCGGGAGGTCAAGTCGGCCGACATCGTCGTGCATCCGGATACTGCCGGTCTCGCGAGCGTGAGTTTCGCCACGCGCAAACAAGCGATCGAGGAGGGCGAGGCCGCTGCCACTGCGGTCATCGGGCGTCTGAAGGCATTGATCGCGCGGGTCACTGCGCAGAAACGCGGCGGCGGGCAGTAACCCGAGCCAGGAAATATCGGCAGACTGTCGCTGGCGCACTGAACGCGCGGGCATGCGCGCTCTTGCCCGCCGGTGTTTGCGCGTTGCATCGATGCGGGTGCCACGATGTCCGAAAACGGCCAGACAGCGCTGGTCCTAGCGGGCATACTGCGCGCATGACATTGGACCCCCAAACCTGCTACCGGGCACTCAAGGCGCGCGACGCCAGATTCGACGGCCGCTTTTTTGTCGCGGTCTCGTCGACGCGCATCTACTGCCGTCCGGTTTGCACCGTCAAGCCTCCCAAGCGCGAGAACTGCCGTTTCTATCCCAGCGCCGCGGCATCCGAAGCGGCCGGATACAGACCCTGCCTGCGCTGCAGGCCCGAGCTCGCGCCGGGCAATTCGAGCGTGGACGCGAGCTCGCGCCTGGCGCAGGCTGCGGCCAGCCTGATGGAGGACCGCACGCTGGACGAAGCGGGGCTGGACAGCATCGCCGCGCAACTGGGCATCAGCGACCGGCACCTGCGCCGCGCGTTCGGCACCGAATTCGGCGTCTCGCCGGTGCAGTTCGCGCAGACGCAGCGGCTGCTGTTGGCGAAACGCCTGCTGACCGACACCGCGCTGCCGCTCACCGAAGTCGCGTTCGCGAGCGGCTTCGGCAGCGTGCGGCGGTTCAACGCGCTGTTCAAGCAGCGCTACCGGCTGCAGCCCGGACAACTGCGGCGCCATGCGTCCGCGTCCGCTGCGGCCGACGTGCTTAAGTTCGAGCTGAGTTTTCGGCCGCCTTACGATTGGCCCGCGCTGAGCGCGTTCCTGGGCGCGCGCGCTGTGGCCGGAGTCGAAGCGGTGGAGGGCAACTGCTATCGCCGCACGGTGCGCATTGCCGTGGGCGAAATGGAGCATCGCGGCTGGATCGAGGTGGCGCCGTCGCAGAAGAAGCCGGCGCTGCGCGTCACGGTATCGGCCTCGCTCGCCAAGGCCTTGCCGCCGGTGCTGTCGCGCATCAAGGCGCTGATGGATCTTTCTTGTCACCCGGAGGAGGTCGCGCAGGCGCTGGGGACCATGGCGAAGCGCCACCCCGGCCTGCGCGTGCCCGGCGCGTTCGACGGTTTCGAAGTGGCGGTGCGCGCCATCCTCGGCCAGCAGGTTTCGGTGACGGCTGCGCGCACTGTGGCAGGCCGTTTCGCGGCGGCGTTCGGCGATCAGATCGAGACGCCCTTTGCTGCGCTCGCCACCGTGTTCCCGGCGGCAGCGACGGTCGCGGAACTGCCTTATGGCCGCATCGCAGGCCTCGGCATGCCCGGCGCGCGTGCCCGCAGCGTCGTCGCGCTCGCACGCGCAGTCGCGGACGGCGAACTGGTGCTGATGCCCAATGCCGATATCGAGGCGACGCTAGCGCGCCTGCGTGCGCTGCCGGGCGTAGGCGAATGGACGGCGCAGTACATCGCGATGCGTTCCCTCGCCTGGCCGGATGCGTTTCCGCACACCGATCTGGGCGTGATGAAAGCGCTTGGGGAAACCGACGCGCGCCGAGTGCTCGCCGCGGGCGAA
>CAZRMO010000053.1:0-26614 GCA_964601155.1 uncultured Enterobacteriaceae bacterium | reverse complement strand
TGGAACGGCAGCTTGGTCTCCTGTCCGGGCGTGGGCGGGCAGGACTGCTCCAGCGTGAGGGTATAGCGCTTCGCGGCCGCATCGTAATGGGTCTGTACCAGCACCACCGGCGTGCCCGCCTGCTCGTACCAGCGGCGGAACTGGGCGAGGTCGATGTCGCTTGCATCGGCCATCGCCTGCACGAAATCGTCGGTGGTCACCGCCTGGCCGTCGTGGCGCTCGAAATAAAGATCCATGCCCTTGCGGAACAGTGCCGGCCCGAGCAGCGTGTGCTGCATGCGCACCACTTCCGCGCCCTTCTCGTACACCGTCATGGTGTAGAAATTGCGGATTTCCATATAGGCGGCAGGGCGCACGGGGTGTGCCATCGGCCCTGCGTCCTCGGGAAACTGCGCCGCGCGCAGGCCGCGCACCTCGACGATGCGCTGCACCGGGCGCGAGTACATGTCGGCGCCGTACTCCTGGTCGCGGAATACGGTGAGGCCTTCCTTCAGCGACAGCTGGAACCAGTCGCGGCAGGTGACGCGGTCGCCGGTCCAGTTGTGGAAGTACTCGTGCGCGACCACGCGGTCGATGTTCTGGTAGTCGATGTCGGTCGCGGTGTCGGGTCGGGCGAGCACGTAGCGGGTGTTGAAAATGTTGAGTCCCTTGTTCTCCATCGCGCCGGAGTTGAAATCGCTCACGGCCACGATCATGTAGCCGTCGAGATCGAGCTCCAGGCCGAACACGTCCTCGTCCCATTTCATCGCGCTTTTCAGGCAGCGCATGGCGAAACCGCACTGGTCGAGCTTGCCCGGCTCGACGTAGACGGCAAGTTGCGCCGTGCGTCCGGAGCGGGTGACGAAGTTGTCCTCCAGCTTCTCCAACTTTGCCGCCACCATGGCAAAGAGATAGGAAGGCTTGGGAAACGGGTCCTCCCATTTTGCCCAGTGCCGGCCGCCCGCCTCCTCGCCTGCGGCGACGCGGTTGCCGTTGGACAGCAGCACCGGATAGCGCTCGCGCTCGGCATGGATGGTATTGGTGTAGCGCGCCATCACATCGGGGCGGTCGATGAACCAAGTGATGCGGCGAAAGCCCTGCGCCTCGCACTGCGTGAAGAAGCCGTTGCTCGAGGCGTACAGGCCTTCGAGCCGGGTGTTCTGCTGGGGGCGGATGCGCGACACGGTTTCCAGCGTGAAGCGCTCGGGTACCGTGGGAATGCAAAGACTTTCCTCGGTGAGCGCGTATTCTTCCGGCGCCAGAGCGCGCCCGTCCAGCGCCACCGACAGCAGTTCGATGTCCTCGCCGTCGAGCACGAGCGGCGCCCGCATGTCGATGGATTTGGGGTTTCTTGCCAGCTCCAGGGTCGCGCGCACCAGCGCGTGGTCTTCGCGGATATCGACGTCGAGGTCGATCCTGGGGATCAGGAAGGCCGGCGGGGTGTAGTCCTTGAGATAAATAGTCTTGGATGGGGGTTCGCGCATGGGGCAGGGTGCAGGTATCGGATAGTTGGAGCGCCAGTTTACCGGAAGCGCTGTCGGGTGCGCGAAAAAGAACTATAGTTTGACTGTGTGGGTAGAAGCGGGGTTTTGCATGCGCAGCGTTTATGTTGTTCTGCTGGCTGTACTCTGGTTCGCGTTGCCGGCGTGGTCCGCGCCGCTGGCGCCGGTGCTGGTGCTCAGCATAAACGGCGCGATCGGACCCGCGACCGCCGATTATGTGCATCGCGGCATGGAACATGCGCGCGCGCAAGGGGCGCAGCTCGTAGTACTGCAGATGGACACCCCGGGCGGGCTGGACACTTCGATGCGCGCCATTATCAAGGACATCCTCGCCGCGCCGATGCCGGTTGCCGCGTTCGTCGCGCCGTCCGGCGCGCGCGCCGCCAGCGCCGGCACCTATATTCTGTACGCCAGCCATATCGCCGCGATGGCGCCGGGCACCAACCTCGGCGCCGCCACCCCGGTGCAAATCGGCGCCATTTCCGGCGCGGGCAAGGACCAGGGTCGCGCCGCTGGCGCCAAAGGCGAGGCGGGCAAGGGCGGGGCGAATGCCGGCGCGCTTTTCGGTGATACGGAGACGCGCAAGGTTGTGAACGATGCCGCGGCCTACATTCGCGGGCTGGCGCAGCTGCGCGGCCGCAACGCCGAATGGGCGGAGCGCGCGGTGCGCGAGGCGGTTAGTCTTTCCGCAGCCGAAGCCTTGAAACTCAAAGTCATCGATCTCGTGGCCGCGGACGTGCCGCAACTGCTGCAGCGGCTCGACGGCCGCAAGGTCGAGGTCGGGGGCGCGGAGCAGGTGTTGGCCACGGCGGGTGTGGTCGCCACCAGGTACGAACCTGGTTGGCGCACGCGTTTTCTTTCCGTTATCACCGACCCGAGCATCGCCTACGTCCTGATCCTGCTCGGCATTTTCGCGATGGTGTTCGAATTTTCCAATCCCGGGATGGTGTTCCCGGGCGTGGTCGGCGCGATTTGCGTGCTGGTCGCGCTGTACGCCTTTCAGATGCTGCCGGTGAACTACGCCGGGCTCGCCCTGATCCTGCTCGGCATCGCCTTTATGGTGGCCGAGGCCTTCGTCCCCGCTTTCGGCTCGCTCGGCGTCGGCGGACTGGTCTCCTTCGTCATCGGTTCGGTGATCCTGTACGACACCGATATTCCCGGCTACCGCATCCCGTTCGCGCTGATCGGCGGCTTCGCCGTGGGCAGCGTCGCGTTCCTGATATTCGTCGTCGGCGCGGCGCTGAAGGCGCACCGACGACCGGTGGTGAGCGGGCGCGAGGAGTTGGTCGGCGCGGCGGGCGAAGTGCTGGAAGATTTCGAGCGCGAAGGCTGGGCGCGTGTGCACAGCGAAAACTGGCGTGTGCGCGCTGCGATGCCGCTCAAGGCCGGCCAGCGCATTCGTGTCGCAGCGGTCGACGGGCTGATGCTCGACGTGGTCGCGCAGGCCGATAAGCGAGATGAGTGAAGCGGCAGGCGCTGCCGCGTTGCAGCTCACCCAATGCCGGGTTTTTGAAGGAGATTGAATCATGGTGTCCTATTTCGGATTAGGTGTGGTCCTCGTCGTCGTCGCATTGCTGGCGACGTCGCTGCGCATCCTGCGCGAGTACGAACGCGGGGTGGTGTTCCAACTCGGGCGGTTTTGGAGTGTGAAGGGCCCGGGATTGATCTTGCTGATCCCGGTGGTGCAACAGATGGTGCGGGTGGACCTGCGCACTGTGGTGTTCGATGTGCCGCCGCAGGACGTGATCACGCGCGACAACGTCTCGGTCAAGGTGAACGCGGTGGTGTACTTCCGCGTGGTAGACCCGGAGAAGTCGATCATCCAGGTGGTGGACTTTCTCGGCGCGACCAGCCAGCTCGCCCAGACCACGCTGCGCGCGGTGCTGGGCAAGCACGAACTCGATGCGCTGCTGGCCGAGCGCGAGAAGCTCAACCTCGACATCCAGAAAGTGCTGGACGCGCAGACCGACGCCTGGGGCATCAAGGTTTCCAACGTGGAGATCAAACACGTGGACCTGAACGAGTCGATGGTGCGCGCCATCGCGCGCCAGGCCGAGGCCGAGCGCGAGCGCCGCGCAAAGGTGATCCATGCCGAAGGCGAGCTGCAGGCCTCGGAAAAGCTGATGCAAGCTGCGCAGGTGCTGTCGCAGCAGCCCGGGGCGATGCAGTTGCGCTACTTGCAGACCCTGAGCCTCATCGCCGGGGACAAGACCTCGACCATTGTGTTCCCGGTGCCGATGGATCTGATCGCGCCAATGCTGGAGGCGGCCGGCAAACGCGGCGCCTGAACGCGCATCGGCTTCGACCTGCCAGCCTTTGCGGCCGCGGAACCTTCACCGTTCGGCGCGGTCAAGTAGTGGCGCGTGCTCGGGTAAATCCGGCCGTACGGACGCAACCGGCCAAATGGTCGTTCGTTGACGTTTGTCAAGCCAGGTCGCAGGCTACGATTGAAAATTGAAACCAATCCAGTGTAAATACACTGCTGACGCCGCGCATTCGCGGCGCGTTCGATGAAAGGTAAATGCTATGAACCTACCGTACAAGTTCCGGGCCATGGGCGCAGCCGCGGGGCTTGCCGTGTTCGTTGCGCTGGGCTCGTTCCCGATGCTTGCGGCCGCCAGATCGCCGTCCGCGCAAGGTGTTTCCTCCGGCCCCATTCCCGAGTCGGTGATCGCCCCGGCGGTACAGTTGGGAAAAGCCTTTGCAGCGGTCGCGGCGCACGTCAAGCCGGCGGTGGTCAGCGTGTATTCGGAGAAGATGGTGAATGTTCAGTCCCAGGACTTTCCGTTCGGCGACGATTTTCTGCGCCGCTTCTTCGGCGGCCAATTGCCGCAGCCGAATCAGCGCGGCGAGCAGAAAGAGCACAAGGTCCCGCAACAGGGCATGGGCTCCGGCATGATCCTGGACAAGCAGGGCCATATCCTGACCAACTACCACGTGGTCAGCGACGTGGATGAAATCAAGGTGCAATTGGCCGACAAGCGCCGCTTCCCGGCGGAAATCGTCGGCACCGATCCGAAGACCGACGTGGCGATAATCAAGATCAAGGGCCGGGTGCCGGATAATTTGCCCACAGTACAACTGGGCAATTCCGACGCGATGGAAGACGGCAATCTGGTCATGGCGGTCGGCGCGCCGTTCGGGCTGACGCAAACGGTCACTATCGGCATTATCAGCGCCAAAGGGCGCTCGGACGTCGGCATCGCCGACTACGAGGACTTTCTGCAGACCGACGCGCCGATCAACCCCGGAAATTCCGGCGGTCCGCTGGTGAACATGCATGGCGAGGTTATCGGCATGAACAGTGCGATCGCCACCGGCGGACAGCAATTCGGCGGCGAAGGCCAGTCCGCCGGGGTGGGCTTTGCCATCCCCACGAACATGATCAAGACGATGCTGCCCACCTTGCTGAAAGGTAAGCCGATCACGCGCGGCATGCTCGGGGTCGTGATCCAGGACGTCACCCAGGACTTGGCCCAGCAGTTTCATTTGGCCGAAGCCACAGGCGCGCTGATCTCCCAGGTCAACAAGGGTTCTCCGGCGGATAGGGCCGGTCTCAAGGCGGGCGATGTCATCGTGCGCTTCGACGGCAAGGAGGTGCAGGACAACCGTCAGCTGCGCAACCTGGTTGCCGCCACCGCGCCAGGGGTCAAAACCAAAGTCGACGTCGTACGCAATGGCCGGGAAGAAACGTTCCTTGTCACCATCGGCAAGATGCCCGTGGAGGCGACTGCTGCCGCCAAGCAGCCGGGTCCCGCGACAGATCAATTCGCCAAGTTTGGTCTCAGCGCGCAGACGCTGACGCCGGACTTGGCGAAACAACTGAGTCTGAAGGGCGAGCGGGGCGCGCTCGTTTCCGACGTCGACGAGGGAGGTCCGGCATCCCTCGCCGGACTGCAAACGGGCGACCTCATCACGGAAGCAAACCGTCAACCGATCGCCGACGTTGCCGATCTGCGGCGCGTGCTGGACAAGGCCAAGGACAGCGTTCTGCTCCTGGTCAAACGCCGCGGACAAAGCCTGTTCGTCGTGTTGCGGGTCACTTGAACGAGGACCACGGCGGCAGGCAGGCCATGATTAGCCGCTGCTTGCCGTTCCGATGGCGTAATTCCGGATGAAGGTGCCTGGCGGGATGGGGGGCGAATGAAAGCAATGATTCTGGACGCGCAGCGTCGCCCCTTGCGACAGGCGGACTTGCCTCGCCCGAAACCCGGAGTCGGTGAACTCCTGCTGAAGGTCCATGCCTGCGGCGTGTGCCGCACCGATCTGCATGTCATGGACGGCGACCTGCAGCTGCCGAAGCTGCCCCTGATTCTCGGCCATGAAGTCGTGGGCGTAGTGGTGGAAAAAGGCGCGAACGCGGAGAGTTTCGCCCTAGGGCAGCGCGTCGGTGTGCCCTGGCTCGGGCGTACCTGCGGCCGTTGCGGCTACTGCGCCAGCGGCCGCGAAAATCTCTGCGACGCGGCGCAGTTCACCGGCTATACCCTGGATGGCGGCTACGCCGAATTCGCGCTCGCCGACGCGCGCTATTGTTTTGCCTTGCCCGACGCATACACGGATGCCGAAGCCGCGCCGCTGCTTTGCGCCGGGCTGATCGGTTATCGCGCGCTGGTCGCAACCGGCGACGCAAAACGTGTCGGCATCTACGGTTTTGGGGCTGCCGCCCATATCATCGCCCAGGTGGCGCGCTGGCAGGGGCGGGAGATATTCGCTTTTACCAAGCCGGGCGATGCCGACGGGCAGGCTTTCGCCCGGGAATTGGGGGCTGTCTGGGCGGGAGATTCGAGCGCGGCGCCGCCGCAGGAAATGGATGCCGCCATTCTGTTCGCACCCGTGGGCGCGCTGGTGCCGCAGGCGCTGCGCCACACCGCCAAGGGCGGAACGGTGGTGTGCGCCGGCATTCATATGAGCGATGTCCCGCAATTCCCCTATTCCATCCTGTGGGGCGAGCGCAGCGTGCGCTCCATCGCGAATCTAACGCGCAGTGACGGCGAGGCGTTTCTCGAACTCGCGCCCAAGGCTGGCGTCAGAACGGAGGTGGAAACCTTTCCGCTGGCATCGGCCAACGAAGCCCTGCAGCAGCTCGCCTCGGGCCGGGTGCGCGGCGCAGCCGTTCTGGTCATGGGCGAGCCTGGAAACGCGCCTGGCGTCCCGAATCGTTAGCAGCTTGAACGCAGCTCCGGCCAGGCAAGATCGGTGTGCGGACTCGCCGCAATGCAACTCGGCATCGTTCCGGCGGGGGATTATTTTTTCCAGCTGGCCATGTCGTCGACCTTAACGTCGTACTTCGCCATCTTGGCGACCGCGTCTTTGTGCGCCTCTGCCTCAATGCTCTGGAACGCTTCGGCCAGCTTGTAGGAGTACTTGGCGAGCTCGACCGGGTCGGGTTTGGTTTGTTGTGCGGTGAGCATGACGCGACCGACCAGTTCTACATAGATTTGGGCCGCGAGGTCTCTGGTCTGAGCGGCGGTCGAGGTGGCGGAGGCAGCAGGGGCATCGTGGGCGCTCATGGGACTTGCCTTCAAGGTAAATGTTGATGTTGCCGAAAACGCATATTATGCCGCATCGGGCCACCGGGCTGCGCTATTCGACCGCTGCCGCCACGCTGGGCCGCCCGAATGGGGGTTTCGAGAGCCAGATCACCGGGATCAGGGCGAGCAGCAGGCAGGCGGCGAGCCAGAATATGTCGTTGGTGGCGAGCATATTGGCCTGTCCGGAGAGCAAGCGGTCGAGCACGGCATGCACTTGGTCCGGCGGCATACCGGCGGCGGCCAGGTGCTCGGAGTATATGGTGGTTTGGGGCGAGTAGATGCTGATGTGCTCGGCAAGCTGCACGTGGTGCACCGATTGGCGGTGGGTCCAAAGCGCGATCGAGAGCGAGGTGCCGAAGCTGCCGCACATGGTGCGCAGGAAGTTCTGCGTGCTGGTGGCCGAGGCCATTTGGTCGGGAGCAATGCCGCCGACGTTGATGATCACCAGCGGCGCGAAAAACATGGCGACGGCCACGCCCTGAAACAACTGCGGCAGCGCGATGGTGGCGAAGTCCGTGCCGGTGGTGAAACCCGCGCGCCAGTAGAAGCAGCCGGCAAAAATGATGAACGCCGCGGTGGCGAACTTGCGCGGATCGGTGCGCTGCAGGTTGCGGCCGACGATAGGCGCGAGCAAGATGGCGAAAATGCCGACCGGCGCAAGCGCGTAACCGGCCCACTGCGCCGTATACCCCATCTGCGTCTGCAGCCACAGCGACAGGATCACCATGGTGCCGAGGTAGAGCCCGTAGGTGAGGCTCAGCGCGAGCACGCTCATGCCGAAATTGCGGTGGCGGAACAACTCCAGGTCCACGATCGGGTGCCGATCCGTGAGCTCCCACACCAGGAATATGCTGAAGCTCACCACCACGATCACCGCCAGTGCCACGATGAATTTCGAATTGAACCAGTCGAGTTCGTTGCCCTTGTCCAGCAGCACCTGCAGGCAGCCGACCCAGATCACGATCAGCGCCATCCCGACGCGGTCTAGCGGCCGCCGGCGCAGCGGCGTCTCGCGGTCCTTGAGCAATTGCCAGGTGCCGAGTGAAGCGATCATCCCGGTGGGCACGTTGATGAAAAAGATCCATGACCAGTGCGCATTGTCGGTGATCCAGCCGCCCAGCAGCGGCCCGACGATAGGCGCGACCGTGGTGGTCATGCTCCAGATCGCGAGCCCCATGCCGCGCTTTTCCGGCGGGTAGTTGCCGATCAGCAGCGCCTGCGACAGCGGCACCATGAAGCCTGCCATGGCGCCCTGCAGCACGCGCGCGCTGATCAGCATCGGCAGCGTCCATGACAGCCCGCACAGGAATGAAGCGAACGTAAACAGCGCCGTCGCGGTGGCGAAAATCCGCGCCTGGCCGTAGCGATCCGCGAGCCAGCCGGTGAGCGGCACCGTGATCGCGTTGGCGACCGCGTAGGAAGTGATGACCCAGGCGCCCTGATCAACTGCCGCGCCCAGGTCCCCGGTGATCGCGGGCAATGATACGTTGGCGATGGTCAGGTCGAGCACCTGCATGAAATTCGCCGCCGACAGCAGCAGGGTCAGCAGTACGGGCGTGCGGTGCTCGGCGGCAGGCCCAATGCTCGGCAGAGCGGCGGTAGCCACGGGATTCAGTGCGCGCCGGGCGCAGGCTGGACGGCCTCAGCGGCTTTTTCTGCGCGCAGCGCGGCGGCGGCATTGCCGCCGTTGGCGGCGATGATGGCCGCGATGCGCTGGTCGGCGAGTTCCGTAAGAGAGTGGAAGACCTTGGTCCGGTACGTGGGTCTTGTGCTGGTGCTCGCGGGCTGACGCGCGCCGCCGCGCTGGTGCGTGTCGACGTCGACCTGCATCGACAGGCCGAGCCGCAAGGGGTGCCGAGTGATCTCGGCCGGGTCGAGCGCGATGCGCACCGGCACGCGCTGCACCACCTTGATCCAGTTGCCGGTCGCGTTCTGCGGCGGCAGCAGGGCGAAGGCGCTGCCGGTGCCGGCGCCGAATCCGGCCACCCGTCCGTGGAATTTGACTTCGCCGCCGTAAACGTCTGCGGTCAGCGTCGCCGGCTGCCCGACGCGCAGATCGAGCAATTGCTCCTCCTTGAAGTTCGCGTCCACCCACAGCTGGTCGAGCGGAATCACGGCCATCAGGGGCATGCCCGGGCTGACGCGCTGTCCGACTTGCACGTTGCGTTTGTCGACGATGCCGGAAACCGGGGCCGGGAGGACGGTACGCGCATAGGCCAGATACGCTGCGCGCACCCGCGCCGCGGCGCTTTGCACGTCCGGATGGGTTTCCACAGTGGTGTGATCGATGAGCGTGCGGTGCGCGGCGAGTTGCCGCTCGGCCACGTCCAGCGCGGCTTTACTGCTCGCGACAGCATCGCGCGCGTGCTGCAGCTCCTCGGCGGGGAGGGCGCCGCTGCCGGCGAGCGGGGCGCGCCGCGCGAGGTCCTCGCGGGCGCGCGCGAGATCGGTCTTGCGCAGCGCCACGCTTGCCTCGATCTGGGCGGTGGTCGCCATGAGATTGCGCACCTGGCGCACGCTGCGCGCGAGCGCAGCCTCGGCCTGCTCGAGCGCGATGCGCGAGTCGGCCGGGTCCAGGCCGACTAGCGTCTGGCCTGCCTTGACGTAGTCGGTATTGTCGGCGTCGATGGAGAGCACGGTGCCGTACACCTGCGGCGTGATCGGCACCAGGTTGCCCGCGACGTAAGCATCGTCGGTGGATTCGACGTAGCGGCCGACGAGGGCCCAGTAGATGCCGTAGCCGACGCCCACGGCGAGGAACAGGCCGAACAGAAGCCAGAGCAGGCGCTTGCGCCGGCCGTTCGTCGGCGTCGCGGCGGCTTTATCGTTTTCGTTCATTCAATAGCCTTTGTGTTTCCCGCATCAGGACGCGCCCGCAGGCTTCGCGTCGTCAAAGCCGCCTCCGAGCGCGCGGATGAGATTGATCGAAAGTTCCAGTTGGCGCGCGCGCAGGTTCGCGCGCAAATTCTGCTGTTCGAGCAGCGGCGTCTCGGCCGCGAGCACTTGCAGATAGCTGGCGACCCCGGCGCGATAACGCTCGGACGCGAGTGCGTAGGCGGCACGTGCGGCAGCGAGCCCGCGTTTGTTCTCGGCGCGCTGCGCGTCCAGCGATTTAAGCGACGCCAACTGGTCCACCACTTCGCGCAGGGCGTCGATCAGCGTCTGGTTGTATTGGTCCACAGCGAGGTCGTAGTCGGCGTCCTTCCCCGCGAGATTGGCGCGCAAGCGTCCGCCGTCGAAAAGCGGCAGCCGCAGCGCCGCGCCGAACGCTGGATTCTCGCTGCGCACGTTAAGCAATTTGGCGAAGCTGATGCTCTCCAGGCCGACCAGGGCGCTGAGATTGACGTTGGGGTAGAACTGCCCCTTGGCGGCGTCGATGTCGCGGCGTGCCGATTCCACGCGCCAGCGCTGTGCCACCACGTCCGGCCGCCGGCCGAGCAGGTCCGCGGGCAGCACCGAAGGAATCGCGACCGATTGCGGCTGCAGATGCGGGCGCGTGATGGCGAGGCCGCGATCGGGACCTTTGCCGAGCAGCGCCGCGAGCAGATTGCGCCCGAGCGCGATTTCCTCCTCCAGTTGCGCGATGCGTTCGCGCGCGGCCGGGATCGATCCTTCCGCCTGTTTCAATTCGAGCTTCGAGTCCAGTCCCGCTTTCAAGCGCCGCTGGGTGAGATCGAATATCGCCTGGCGCTGCGCCAGCGCGCTGCGCGCCAGATCGAGTTGCGCGAAGCTGTGCGCAAGTTGCACATAACTGCGCGCGACGCTGGCGGTGAGCAGCAGCCTCACCGCGGATGCGTCCACTTCGGCGGCCCGCGCGCGCCCGAGCGCGGCGTCGTAGGCGGCGCGGTTGCGGTCCCACAGGTCGAATTCGTAGCTGAAATTCGCGGCGAGGTCGGTCTGCGTGTACCAGTTGCCGGCGATCGGCGGCGGGAATATGCCGTTGCTGGAGTAGCGCTGGCGCGTGACGTTGGCGCCGGCATTTGCCTGCGGCGCCAGCGTCGCCCCGTAGCTTGCCGCGAACGCGCGCGCTCGCTCGATGCGCGCGCGCGCGCTCGACATGCCCGGGTTGCCTGCGAGCGCCTCGGCGATCAGCGCGTTCAGTTGCGGGTCGCCGAAGCGCCGCCACCAGTCGGCGGCAGGCCATGCGGCCGAGGGATTCACGGTTGCGAGCGAGGTTTTCGCCGCGAGTGATGCTGGGTCGGTGCGTACGGCCCTGGGCGCAAGTCCGTCGAAACTGGCGCAGCCCGCGGCAAGCAAGGCGGCGGCCAGGATGGCGATGGCAGTTGGCGCCCGCATCATGCGTTGTCGGCCATGCGTGTGAGCAACTGCTCGAGTTGCCCCACCTCGCTCTTGGTGAAACCGCGCAGCAGGCGGTTGTACACCTGCACCAGCGCTTCGAGAATCCTCGGATAGAGCTTGCTGCCGTCTGCGGTCAATTCCAGGCGCACCGCCCTGCGGTCGCTCTCGGTGCGCACGCGCCGCAGCACGCCTTTCTTTTCGAGGCGGTCGAGCAGTCGCGTCATCGCGCCCGGGTCGTAAATCAGGATCTTGCACAGCTCGGCCGCGGTGGAGGCGGCGCCGTCGCCCAGCAGCATGACCACGATCCACTGTGCGTGGCTGATATCCAGCGGCGCGAGTTCGTGGTCGATCGCCTCCACTATGGTCCGGCGGGCGAGAGCGATATGGGCGCCGATGGCCTGGCTGGGGCGGAAGGTCTCGATGGCGTAAATGGGCTGCATCGCGATACGAGGGCGCGGAATAAAGGCGAGGGATGCTAATTGCCTAGGCAAATATTGTCAAGGCAATCGCGACAGGCAAATGCGGCGGCATTGCTAGCCCCAAGCCGGCGCAGCGACGGCCAACCGATACTCTAGGACTCTAGGCGCAAGGCATGCCTGAGCGCGGTCCTCGGGGCCAGTGGATTCTTGTCGATCGACGCATTATGTGAGGCAAAATGTTCAATGTGCGGCACAATACGCATCGCGCTGCCCGTCGCGAAACGCGTGGCGGGCGGCCTTTGAGGCGTCAGTTGATAACTGCAACTTCATTGACCCAGGTCAAAGAATTCGCCAAATGTATTCTGTATACAAGGCGCTTAGGCTGGGAGTTTCTTGAATCTAAATATAACGAGGAGGAGCGAAATGGCCGCAAACAGAGTGATACTCGAAGCGTCGGAGATGCCGACTCATTGGTACAACGTCGTCGCCGACATGCCGAATCCGCCCGCGCCCCCTTTGGGGCCGGATGGCAAGCCGGTCGGGCCGGAGCAGATGTTGCAGATCTTTTCCATGCCCATCCTCGAACAGGAGATGTCGCCGGAGCGTTGGATTCCGATTCCCGAACCGGTGCGCGAAATTTACAGTCTTTGGCGGCCGACGCCGCTGTGCCGTGCCGCGCGGCTGGAGAAAATTTTGGGCACGCCGGCCAAAATCTATTACAAGAACGAAAGCGTCTCTCCGGCCGGTTCGCACAAGCCGAACTCGGCTGTGGCGCAGGCCTATTTCAACAAGCAGGCCGGCATCAAACGCATGACTACCGAGACCGGCGCCGGACAGTGGGGTTCGGCTTTGTCTTTCGCGACCCAGATGTTTGGAATCGAAACGCGCGTTTATATGGTCAAGATCAGTTACGAGCAGAAACCTTTCCGGCGCTCGATGATGCAAACCTGGGGCGCCGAGGTTCTGGCCAGCCCGACGAATCTCACCCAGGCCGGCCGCAATGCCCTGGCCCATGATGCGAACAATCCCGGCTCGCTCGGTCTGGCAATCTCCGAGGCCGTTGAGGAGGCGGCCGGCCGCGAGGATACCAAGTACGGTTTGGGTTCGGTGCTGAACCATGTGCTGCTGCACCAGACGATCATCGGCCTGGAAGCGAAAAAGCAGTTCGAGAAAATCAACGTCTATCCGGATATGATCTTCGCTCCCTGCGGCGGCGGTTCGAACTTTGCCGGCGTCGCCTTCCCGTTTTTCGCCGACAAGGCGGCGGGCAAAAAGGTGCGCCTGGTGGCGGTGGAGCCGAGCTCCTGTCCGACCCTGACCAAGGGGCACTATGCCTATGACTTCGGCGACGAGTCCGGCTATACCCCGATCATGCTGATGTACACGCTCGGCCATAACTTCATGCCGCCTTCGATTCACGCCGGCGGCTTGCGCTATCACGGTGATTCGCCGCTGGTGTCCCAGCTTCTCAAGGAGAAGTTGATCGAGGCGGTGGCAGTGCCGCAAGTCGCGACTTTCGCCGCAGGTGTGCAGTTTGCCCGTGCCGAGGGCATTATTCCTGCTCCGGAGTCGAACCACGCCATCCGCGCCGTGATCGACGAGGCGCTGAACTGCAAGAAGACCGGAGAGCCGAAGACCCTGTTCTTCAATCTCTCCGGCCATGGCCACTTCGACATGGCCTCCTATGACCGCTACTTCGCGGGCAAGCTCGAGGACTATGACTATCCGGAAGCGGAGATCAAGGCCGCATTGGAGCGCCTGCCCAAGGTAGCTTGAGACCAGGATCCGCCGCGCCTGGTGCGCGGCGGGCCTGCCAAGCTGAACCAGGGGCGGCTGCTGATCCAGCTTTTACCGCGTCGCCATTGCCGCTATCCGGCGGTGGGCTGAGTGTTCACGACCTGCCACCGCAGACATGAGAAAAGGAGAGCGGCACCCCTAGCGGAAAAGGATAAAGCATGGACATGAAGGCAGGGGACCATCGCATTTTGCTGGGCAATGAGGCCATATCGAGGGGTCTTGTTGAAGCGGGTTGCCAGTTCATGACGGCCTATCCCGGAACACCGAGTTCCGAAATATTGCCGGCCGTGGTCGCGTTCGGGAAAGAGCTCGGGCTCAAGCTCTATGCAGAGTGGTCCACCAACGAAAAGGTGGCGCTGGAGACCGCCCTGGCTGCCGCCTATTCGGGCAAGCGCGCGGCCGTGGCGATGAAGCAGGTCGGCCTCAATGTGGCGGCCGACCCGGCGCTTTCCTCGGCCTATGTCGGCGTGGTGGGCGGTCTGATACTTATCGTGGCCGATGATCCGGGCTTGCACTCGTCGCAGACGGAGCAGGACTCGCGCCTGTTCGCATTGTTCTCGAAAATTCCCGTGCTCGACCCGTCCAGTCCGCAGGAAGCCAAGGACATGGTGGCGCTGGCCTTCGAACTTTCCGAGCGCCATCAGACACCCGTAATGCTGAGGCCCACGGTGCGCGTGTGCCATTCGGAACAATCGATCGAATGCCGGCAGCCGAACCCGCCATCCCGCACGGCCGGCTTCGAGAAAGACCCCCAGCGCTGGGCAGCGACGCCGCGTGCCAGAATGCGCTTGCACCAGCAGCTGAATCGGAAGCTGGCGGCGATCGAAAGCGAGTTCGAGACCTGGCGCGGCAATCAGGCTTTTTTTCCGGGAGGCTCGCCGCAGCAGCGCGCGCCGCTGGGCATTGTCGCGGCAGGTGTCAGCTACGCCTATCTGAAGGACATGCTGCACTCCCTCGGACTGGCACAGCAGTTACCGTTGCTGAAGATTGTCACGGCCTACCCGCTGCCGCGTGCCCTGGTCGGCGATTTCGCCAGCCGCTGCGAGCGTCTCATCGTGTTCGAGGAAACCGACGCGGCGATCGAACTGCAGATCAGGTTGTCGATACCGGTGTGGGGGCGGCTCACGGCGCATGTTCCCTCGCATGGCGAGTTGACGCCCGGGGTCATCGAAAAACTGCTGTTGGCGGCTGCCGGTGAAGCCGGCTTGGCGGCCAATGCGCGAATTCCCAATCGGCTACACGAGGCGGTGGCGGCGCTTGAGCTGCCCGTGCGTCGACCGACGTTCTGCCCCGGCTGCGGGCATCGCGCCGCTTTCTACTCGCTGCGGCGCGCGTTTCCCGATGCTATTTTTCCCGGCGACATAGGCTGTTACACGCTGGGTTTGAATCAGGGCTCGGTCGACACCGTGCACGACATGGGCGCTTCCATCTCCATGGCATCGGGTTTCTACCATGCCTATGCCCAGGACGGAAAATCGCCGCCGATTTTCGCCACTATCGGCGACGGTACCTTTTTTCATTCCGGTGCGTCGGGGCTGGAGAACGCGGTGTACAACGGCGCGCGCTTCGTGCTCCTGGTTCTGGATAACGGGACTACCGGCATGACCGGCATGCAGCCGACGCCAGAATTCGGCGAGACGGCCGATGGCCATAGCGGAGGCATGGTTCATCTCGAAAGCCTGATCCGGGGCTGCGGCGTCCACCACGTTGCGCACGCTGATCCCTACGACCTGGCCGGTTTCCAGCGCACGCTGCTGGACGCCCTGGCGCACACGCGTGCCGCCGATGGAGGCGTCGCAGCGGTCATCGCCCGCTATGTCTGCGTTACGCAGCTAAAAGGATTGGGTCCGGACAGAAAAACCCTGCCGGTCGAAATGCACCACGGGCCACGCCCGCGTTCGGCGCAGACCCTCGCGGCGCTTGACCCGCAATGGATGCCGCGCTACCAGGACCGCCTGTCGCCCTGCTCAGAGGCCTGCCCGGCCGGCAACGACATCGAACGCTTGATGACCCTGGTGGCCCAGGACAACTGGACCGAAGCCGCCAGGATCCTGTACGAAGAGCATCCCTTCCCGTCGACCCTGGGCCGCGTTTGTCCGCATCCATGCGAGAGCAAGTGCAATCGGGGCGCTTATGACGGCGAGCTGTCGATCAACGCCATCGAACGCATGGCCGGTGACCGCGGCCATTCGGCCGCCAATTTTGCCAGCAGGACGCGGGTGCTCGGCAAGAACGTGGCCGTTGTCGGCGGCGGCCCGTCGGGACTGACGGCTGCTTACCATCTGGCCCGCCTGGGCTATGGCGTCGAGATCTACGAATCGCTGCCGGAGATCGGCGGCATGCTGCGCTGGGCAATCACCGAATATCGCCTGCCCGCCAACGTGCTGCAACGAGAGCTCGAGGTATTCAAGTCGCTCGGCGTCACCGTGCACACCGGGGTTCGCCTCGGCAGGGACATGGCTTGGTCGGAACTGGAACGCTTTGATGCGGTGTTCCTGGCCACCGGCGCCTGGAAGCAAAGGCGTCTGAACGTCGCCGGCGAAGAACGCGCAGGCGTTCTAAGCGGGCTCGATTATCTGTACCAGGTGCGCGCCGGTGTAGCGCCCGCGCTCGGTCAGCGCGTCGCCGTGATCGGCGGCGGCAACACTGCCATAGACGCCGCCCGCACGGCCAGGCGCGAGGGTGCCGCGGTCGATGTTTACTATGACCTGCTGCTGGCAATTCCTGCAGAAGTGAGCGCCGCGCGCGGCGAGGGCATCGTGTTTCATCACCAAGTGGTTCCGGTCATGTTCGAAGACGGCGAAGCCGGCAATGTAAAACTGCTGCTGCGCGATCTCGCCGTGCCGAAACCGGACGCGAGCGAGGATGCGCCGGTTTTCTGCACCGAAACCAATGAGGCCGAGAGTGTCCTTGTCTGCATTGGCGGTGACACAGACCTGACTTACCTCGGCGAGCAGAACCTGAGCGATGACGGCAGACTGGCGGTCGACGCGTGGGGACGAACGCGCCAGCCACGCATTTTCGCCGGTGGCGATGCTTCCAGCGTGGGCACGGGCACGGTGGTTGGCGCGATCAATGCCGGCAAACGTGCCGCCCTGGCAATCCATGAACGGCTTGGCGGCAAAGCGCTCGACGCGCGCACGCTCCAACTCGGCGCCGGTCCCGGTATCGCCGCCGCCGTCGCACAGGGGAACACTACAGTCCGTCCATCCGCGCGCATCGGCCAGATAACGCCGGCGGCGGGTCCGGAGGCCATCAAGTTCCAGTTCTTTCCCAAGTCGCCGCGCGCGGAACCACGGCGTCGCGCGCCGAACGATTCGACCTGGAACTTCGACGAAGTCAATTTCGGCCTCGGTTCCGAGGAGGCCGCGGCAGAGGCCCGGAAGCGCTGCTTCCATTGCGGCGTTTGCACCCACTGCGACATATGTCTCAATGTCTGCCCGAGCGCCGCGATTGAGAAAATCGATGGCGCCTACCGGATCGACGACAGCAAGTGCACGGCCTGCCGCGTTTGCGCGGCCGAATGTCCGCGCAGCGCCATCAGCATGCCGCAAACGGGCGTCTGCATCGCTTGCGGCTACTGCACCACCTGGTTCGAGTGCCCCTCGCTAAAACGCGGAGCAGATGGCCTGGTCGATATCGACAGGCTCACCTGCATCGATTGCGGTTTGTGCGTCCAGGTATGCGCGCAGGGAGCCATACGGCCTCGGCAAACCCGGCAAGCGGAGGCCCGCATATGAGCTGCCAGGCGATCATCGCCGGAGTCGGCGGGCAGGGTGTGCTGTTCGCCGCCAAAGTCCTGACCGAAGTGGCGCGTCGCAGACAACAGCCGGTATTCGGTTCCCAAACGTTCGGAATGTCCCAGCGTGGCGGTTCCGTCATGACCCACCTGAAGATCGGCGAGTTCAACGGCCCATTGGTATGCGAAGGTGACGCGGACCTGCTGCTCGGGCTCGATTGCATGGAGGCGCATCGCACTCTGCCCTACCTGCGGGAAAAGCGGAACGGCAGCGGCGCCACATGCGTGGTCAACGCCCGGGATGCGCGGGCGTTTCCGGATCGTCGCGTGGCTGAATTGTTGATCGAAATGGGCGTGAGCGTCCATATTTGCGATGCGGACGCCGTGGCGCTGCAGATGGACCGCCCCTTGGTGGCCAACCTCGTGCTGCTCGGCTTCGGATCGAGCCGCGAACACTTTCCCTTCACCTACGATGAAGTCTGCGTCGCCACCGAGGCTTTAAGCGGAGCCGCGAGCAGGGATGTCAATCTCGAAGCGCTGAAACGGGGCCGTGCGCTCTGAAGCAGCGCTGTGGGGTATTGTGCCCGGGCGTGCCCGGGCATCGATGGTTAAGGAATGATCGACGTCTTAGTGTTTTATCAGTCAAGAGTTGACGCAAATGGCAAAGATTTTGATAAATGGCGAGGACGCGTGCGCGGAGGGATCAACGCCCCGAAGGTCTCGATCCCCCTCGAGGGGAAAGTCCCCTTGTTCGTGCGATAAGGGTTTTTCCCCGCCGAAGGCACTTTGCTTGGTTCCGGCTAGTCCGGTTTAGGGAGTTCGCATGACCGCGCATCAACGCCAACCCGAAATGCCCGACCTGCGTGTGGTGCCGGTGGCCGAACTGTTGCTGCACGAGCAGCATGACGCGCAGCGCAGCAAGCCGCTGCTGCAACGCCTGCAAACCGATGGGCTGTTGAAGAACCCGCCGATCGTCGCCCCGATCAACGGCGAGCAGCGTTACGTCGTGCTCGACGGCGCCAACCGCGTGACCGCCATGCAGGCGTTGGGAATCGCTCACATCGCCGTGCAGGTGGTGGATTACGAAGACGCGGATCTGATTCTCGATACATGGCATCACCTGGTCGGCGGGATCGGCACCGAGCGCTTCAAAGGCATGCTGGATGCGATGCCAGGTGTCAAGATCGAACTGGCAGACGCGGCCCATGCGCGCGCGCAGCTTGCCCGCCGCGAGATTCTGGTCCTTGTAGAGTACCCGAACGGCGAATCCTGGACCGTGCAAGCCTCGGGGGACCTGCATCAGCGCACGCAACGGCTCAACGAGATCGTGGATCTCTACAAAGTGCAGGGCCTGATTTTTCGCGCCAACTCCGACCACCTGCCGTCGCTGCTGCCGTATTACGACGATGTCGCTGCACTGGTCGTGTTTCCCCGTTTTGCGCCGGCGGAGATCATCGACCTGGCACGCGTGGGCGCCCGTCTTCCCGCCGGCATCACGCGCCACCTGATCCCAAGGCGCGCGCTGGGCATCAACCTACCCCTGACGGCGCTAAGCAACGGCGCAAGCCTGTCCGAAAAGAACGCCCGGCTGGTGGACTGGCTGAAGCAGAAGATGGCCTCCAAGGCGGTTCGTTACTACCATGAGTCCACCTTCCTGTTCGACGAGTGAGTCGCCGTGCGACTCGAGACGGCCGCGCACCCCGCTCAGGTGCTGCCGGGCGGCGCGGTGCTGAGCGAGGCCTAGCCCTCGCTTTTCGAGGACAGGCTGCTTATCCGGCAAGTGCCTCGGCGACGAACTCGAGCCGGTCCTGGCCCCAGAACATGTCCTCGCCGACGAAGAAGGTCGGCGCGCCGAACACCCCGCGCGCCACCGCCTCCTGCGTATACTTCTTCAGTTGTTCCTTCACTTCAGCATCGTTTGCAAGCGCCGCAAAGGCGTCCGCGTCCAATCCGGCCTGGCGCAGCACGGCGGCGAGCTCCTCCGGGTCGCCCAGATTGCGCGGCTCGGCCCACATGGCGTGAAAAATCGCTTCCATGTACTTGTGAAAGTCCGCCCCGCGCATTTGCATGCCGACGGCGCCGCGCATCAGCACCAGCGTGTTGATCGGGAAATGCGGATTGAATTGGAACGCTGCACCGTAACGCGCTGCCCAGCGCTGCATGTCCCGATGCATCCAGGCGCTCTTTGCCGGAATTTCGGCCGGGCTGTGATTGCCGGTCGCCTTGAACACGCCGCCTAAGAGCATCGGCCGCCACAGGACCTGCGCGCCGCGCGCGGCCGCGATCGCGGGCAGCGCCTTGTGTGCGAGGTAGGAGTACGGGCTGCCGAAATCGAAGTAGAACTCGACTGTTTTTGTCATCGGAATTTCCTCTTCAGCGCAGCCGCGTCACCAGGTTTCGATCCACGGTCGCAGGTCCATTTCATGCGTCCACGCACTGCGCGGTTGCCGGTGCAGCTGCCAGTAGCTCTCCGCGATGGCCTCGGGAGCGACGATGCCGTCGCGCTCCTTGAGGGCGTAGCGCTGCGGAAAGTTCTCGCGGATAAATTCGGTGTCGATGGCCGCGTCGACGATGATCTGCGCCACGTGGATGCCTTGCGGGCCCAGTTCGCGCGCCATGCTCTGCGCCAGCGCGCGCAGCCCGTGCTTGGCGCCGGCGAATGCGGCGAAACCGTTGCCCCCGCGCATGCTGGCCGTGGCGCCGGTGAAAAAGATCGAGCCGCGCCCCCGCGGCAGCATTACCCTGGCCGCTTCGCGCCCGACGAGAAAGCCGCCGAAGCAGGCCATTTCCCACACCTTGTAATACACCCGCGCCGTGGTCTCGGTAATCGGGAAGCGCACGTTGCCCCCAATGTTGAACACCGCGACCTCGATCGGCGCGACGTCCTTTTCGATCTGCGCGAACAGCGCGATCACCGCGTCTTCCTTGCGCGCGTCCGAACCGAAGGCGTGCGCGCTGCCGCCGTCGGCTTCGATTTGCGCCACCAGCGGCGCGAGCTTGTCCGCCTGCCGTCGCGCGACGCAGGCGATATAGCCCTCGCGCGCGAAGCGGCGCGCGATCGCGCTGCCGGTCGCATCGCCCGCACCCATTACCAGAATCGCTTTTTTGTCGCTCATGCTTCCGCCCTCCGCCGTTGTGCTGCCGCCCCAATGCGTTCATTGCAATTCCGACTCGTGCCAATGTCGGCGTCCGGCGGCAATCGCGGCCGGTCGCATCCCCGGTTCCCGGGGGCTCGTCCCTGCTTATGCCGCCGCGGCAGCAAGTCGCGGCCGCGCTTCGCGTATCGGCAGGTTGATCAATGCGGCAAAGGTCGCGAGGGCGATGTCCGCATACCACATCCAGTTGTAATTGCCGCTTTCGGCGACCGCCAGCCCGCCGAGCCAGGCACCGAAGAAGCCGCCGATCTGATGCGACAGCAGCGTCAGCCCGAACAGGGTGGCGAGATAGCGCGCACCGAACAGTTTGCCCACCAGGCCCGCGGTCGGCGGCACGGTGGCGAGCCAGCTCAGGCCCAGCACGCCCGCAAACACATAGAACGTGAGCGCGGTGTGCGGCACCATCAGGTAGAAGCTGATCGCCACCACGCGTATGCTGTAGACGCAGACCAGCAGGTATTTCATGCGGTGGGTTTGCGCCAGCCAGCCTACGCCGAGGCTGCCGACGATGTTGGCGAGGCCGATGATCGCGAGCGACGCCGCCGATACCGAGGCCGGGAGCCCGCACAGGGCCACCTCGCCCGGCAGGTGGGTCACCAGGAAGGCGATGTGGAAGCCGCAGGTGAAAAAGCCCGCGTGCAGGCATAGATAGCTCTTGTCCCTGAACGCAGCCAGCGTCTGTTCCGACAGGCTGATGCCGCCCGTGTGCACGGCGGGGCTGCCGCTGTGTTTGTCGCGCAGCGGCAGCGCCAGCGGAATGGTGAGCAGGGCGGAGGCGCCCAGGGAGATCAGCGCCGTGACCCAGCCGAAAGCGGCGATCAGGGCCTGCGCCAGCGGCGCGAAAATGAACTGGCCGAAAGATCCGCCGGCGTTGATGAAGCCTGAAGCGAACGCGCGGCGTTCCGGCGGCAGGCGCTGCGCCGCGGCACCCATGAGGATGGAAAAACTGCCGCCGCCCGCTCCGGCCGCAGCCACAACGCCGAGAAGCAGCGTCAGGCCGAGGCTGGATCGCATGAACGGGGTGAACGCCAGACCCAGCGCCAGCAGCACCGCGCCCAGTGCGATGATCCTGACCGGGCCGGCCCGGTCGGACAGCGCGCCGAAGATCGGCTGGGCCGCGCCCCACACCAGCTGGCCCACGGCGAGCGCGAAGCTCACCGTGACGATGCCGAGGCCGGTGGAGCTGTTGAGCGGCGACACGAACAGGCCCAGCGCATTGCGGATGCCCATGGTGACCGCGAGTATCAGCGCGGCGGAAATGACCAGCATCCAGTATTGGCGTTTGGCGCTCATGCGCGTTTTCCTGAACGGGTGGGGAGGGCGGCGAGCGCGCGTTCTATTTCCTGGTGCAGCTCGCCTACGTTGTTCGCGCCGAGCGCGGATTCGATTTCGCACTGTGCCTTGCGCCACAGCGGCAGCGCGGCCTTGAGCTTACGCCTGCCGGTGGCGGTGATGCGGATGCTGCGGCTGCGTGGATCGGCGCCGATCGCGATTTCGACCCAGCCCTGCGCGGCGAGCGGCGCCAGATTGCGGCTGAGCGTGCTGCGGTCCATTTCCAATTCTGCGGCGAACTCCGTCAGCGTGCGTTCGCCGCGCGCGGTGTTCACGAGCAGCGAGTATTGGGTGACCTTGATCGCCTGCGCCGCGAGGTGGGCGTCGTAAATGCGCGTCAGCCGGCGCGTGAGTTTGCGCATGCGCGCGCAGGTGCAGCCGAAGTTCGGAAGGGCAGCCATGGCGCGATCGTAGCATATACGTGTAATTACACCTATACTGGCCGCAAGCCGTGGCCGGTATGGCCCTGGTTATTTTCAATCGCGGCAATTGCACGGATACCAGACGATATGGATGTACCTGCAGATTTCCAGCCTTTGTTCCGCACCAGCCCGGCGTTGGAGCTGATCGGCCCGGTCTACTCGCGCGGAGAAGGCGGGCAGCGCGTGCTCGGGCTGAGGGCGCAGAAAAAGCATTGCAATTCGCGCGGCAGCGTGCATGGCGGCATCCTTGCTACGCTGGCCGACGTGGCGCTGGGCTATGCAATGGCGTTTTCATCGGACCCGCCCGGGAGGCTGGTAACCGCAAATCTGTCCGTGGACTATGCCGGCACGGCCAAGGCCGGGGACTGGCTGGAAGCCTGTGTGGATATCCAGAAACAAGGCAGCCGCCTGTCGTTCGCGAACTGCTATATCGTCGTCGCGGGAGAGCGGATCGTTCGGGCAAGCGCCGTGTTTGCGGTGGCAGGCGGCAAGCGCGCCGGCGCGCAGCCCGAATAGCGGGGGCGCTGCCGTGACCGACTCGGCGCATGCTCCGGAGGCAAATGGAATGAGCGAAATTTCCATTGCCGGCTATCATCTACCAGGCGTCATCGGCCGGGTGGCAACAGCGGTCAATCGACGATCTTGTTCAGCGGCAGTTCGATGATGCCGCGCGCACCCGCGGCGTAGAGCTGGGGAATCAGGTCGCGCACCATCTTTTCCTCCACCACGGTGGACAGGTCGATCCAGTGCGGGTCGGCCAGCGTCGATACCGTGGGCGTCGCCAGCGCCGGCAGGAGTTTCAGCACCGCGTCGACTTGCGCGCGCGGCAGGTTCATCGACAGCAACACGCGCGTCGCGGCCGCTATCGCGCCCTTGAGCAGCATCAGCACGCAGTCGATCTTGGCCGCCTTCCAGCCATCCTTGAGCGAGTCGTGGCAGGCGATGAAGCGCGGCGTGCTCTCCAGCACCACGTGCATGATCTTGAGGTTGTTCGCGCGCAGCGAGGCGCCGGTCTCGGACACGTCCACGATCGCGTCGGCCAGTATCGGTGGCTTGACCTCGGTCGCGCCCCAGGAGAATTCCACATTCGCCTGCACGCCGTGCTGCTCCAGGAAGCGCCTGGTCATACCCACCGCCTCGGTGGCGATGCGGCGGCCCTGGAGATCCTTCACGCCGTGAAACGGCGAGTCGTCTTTGGACGCCATCACCCAGCGCACCGGGCCGTAGTTCGGCCAGGGCGCGCGCAGGTCGGCGATCTCCGCGACATCGATGCCGTTCTCCTGAATCCAGTCGAGACCGGTGATGGCGCAGTCGAGTATCCCCTGGCCGACGTAGCGGGACATTTCCTGCGGCCGGATCAGGATGCACTCGATCTCGGGGTCGTCGATGTCGGGGTAGTAGGAGCGGCCCGAGATGCGCAGGTCGTAGCCGGCGCGGATGAAAAGTTTCTGTGTGGTTTCCTGCAGGCTGCCTTTGGGTATGCCCAGGCGCAGCCGCGGTGAATTCGTGCTCACGTTTGTCGTACCTTCTGCGGGATTTCGGGTTGTGGGATCGCGTTGCGGCGCATAGCTTACCGCAAACCTGCGCCTGTGGCGGCGCGAGCGCCGCTCCGGTTCACGGAATTTCCACCAGTTCGACTTCTTTGCCCGCGCAGAAAATATCGCGGTAGGCGGTGTACACGGAAGCGACCAGCACCGGGATCAGGACCAGGAACCCGAGGAACGCCGGTATGGCGGCGATCAGGCACGCGACCAGGAGCAGCACGCCGTAGACCAGGAAGGGTATCGAGTTCCTGACGCAGGCGTAGAAACTCGCCTTGAGCGCGGCTGCGGGAGCCAGACCGTGCAGCACAATCAGCGCGGGCGCAAACCAGGTCGCCATGTACAACGGCAGCGACAGGCCCGCGACCAGCAGCAAGGCGATCAGGACGGACGCGATCGATATGCCGGCGCCGGGCATTCCACCGCGCATGATGCCCATAAAGACGCCGCCGCCGGCTACCGCGAAGACGGCGATCGTGATGAGCACCCAGCCGACCAAGTTGAACGCGCCTACCAGCACCAGATCGCCCGTCTTCTGCTTGAAGCCGGCGAACAGATGGCTGAGTTCCAGCGTGCCGTTCCGGTTCAGCGCCTCGCAGCCGAGCATCAGGCCGCCACCGAAAACAGGAAACAGCAGCGCGTTCGCAAGCGATCCCAGCAGCGGGACGGTGCCGATAACGATGGATATGACGCCCAGCAACACGACGGTCAGGATCCACATGCCGGGCTGTTTGCGAAACAGCGCGAAGCCCTCGACGATCCAGTCCCAGCCGCGCCCAGCCGCGACCGTGCGTCCCGGGTCATGCGAATTTTCCGCTTGCGATCCCGCTGCAGCTTGAGGATCATTGCCTGTCATATTGTTTGTTCTCCCTGGACGGATGCAGCCTGGCCGACTGCAATACGCCATGGGGCAAGTGTATGCCGCTTGCAGGAGCGTCTCAAGGCGATCCACGAAAGCGAAAGCGGCAGCCGGAAGTCGCGGGGGGTGCATGGATTTGGACGAAATCGAGCGGTCGATGCGGGAAGCGGGACTCAGCCCGCGCGGGGCGTTTCATCCGACTCCCGGCGACGGTGCGCCGCCGCTGGCGGCGAACGTAGCTGTGCGCACCGTGGTGCTGGCCGGCAATGCCGGGCCGCAGATGTGGCGCACTTTCGACGCCCAGCGCGCCGGGGGCGGGATGACCCTGGACGAATGGTCCGCTCGGGTGCTGGGCGAACTGGCGGGCAGGCTGGGAGCGCGCGCCGTGTTCCCGTTTCAGCTTCCCTATCTTCCGTTCCAGCGCTGGGCCATGCGCGCCGAGGCCTGCTACCCGTCGCCGCTGGGCCTGTTGATCCATCCGGACTACGGTCTGTGGCATGGCTATCGCGGCGCGCTCTTGTTCGCCGAGGCGATCGCGCTGCCGCCGCCCGATCGCCGCGCGAGTCCCTGCGCCAGTTGTGCCGATCGTCCCTGCCTCGGCGCATGTCCGGTGCGGGCGTTCGACGGCAGTGCCTACGACGTTCCGGCCTGCGCACGCCATCTTGAGCGGACTCCGGAACCTGCATGCATGGACATCGGCTGCCTCGCACGCCATGCCTGCCCGGTCGGCCAAGGCTATCGCTATGCGCCGGCGCAGGCGCGCTTCCACATGAGTGCCTTCCTGAAAAATCATCGCCGCGACGCAAGCAAGGCTTCGTCGCTACTCAGCGCAGGACCGGATTGATATTCTTCGCGCACTTAGGGCCTCCGCACTCAATCTGCCGAGCTCGCCGCGCTGACGGCTTGGCCGACTATGTTATCGTCGATACCCTCGTCCGGCGCGCTGGCCTGCGCCGGTCGATCAGCAAGAGCCGGTATTCGATCGTAGCCCGTACGCATCCACGGGATGCAGCTTTGGAGGAGGGAAAGATGAACGCGCGCAGCCAGCTTGAAATTCCGTCGATGCAATCCAAGGTTTCGCCCGAGGAATGGGCGGTCCGCGTGGACCTTGCCGCGTGTTACCGCCTGGTGGCGGATTTCGGCTGGGACGATCTCGTGTTCACCCACATCAGCGCGCGCGTGCCCGGCGGCGCCGACGAGTTCCTCATCAATCCCTACGGCATGATGTTCGAGGAAATCACCGCCTCCAGCCTGATCAAAGTCGATGGGCAGGGGAATAAGCTCGCGGAGTCGCCGTTTCCGGTGAATCCTGCCGGCTTCACCATCCACAGCGCGGTCCATGGCGCGCGCCACGACATCGCCTGCGTGCTGCACACCCACAGCCTGAACGGGGTGGCAGTCTCGGCGCAGAAGGCGGGGCTGCTGCCGCTGTCGCAGCAGTCGATATTCATCCTCGCCAGCCTCGGCTACCACGACTACGAGGGCGTGGCATTGCGCGACGAGGAAAAGCCGCGCCTCACGGCCGACCTCGGCGACAGAACGTTTCTGATGCTGCGCAACCACGGCTTGCTGACTGTCGGCGAGACCATCGCCGATGCGTTTGTCTCGATGTACGTGTTCGAGGCGGCGTGCACGATACAAGTGCGCGCGCAGGCTGGCGGCGGGGAGCTGATTCCGATTCACCCGCAAATCATCGCCGGCGCCCAGGCGCAGGCCAAAGCAGTGACCAAGGGTCTGGGCGGCATGCTCGCCTGGCCCGCTCTGCTGCGTCGGCTTGACCGTATCGATTCGTCCTACCGCGACTGAAACGCGCGCTCACGCCAGGCGCAGCGGCATGACCAAGATAATCTGCGTCGGGCACAGCGCGCTCGACCGGGTGTTTGCGGTCGACGCTTGGCCGCAGGGGAGCGCCAAGCTGCGGGCGCAGGCCTACGCCGAAGTCGGCGGCGGCATGGCGGCGAACGCCGCCGTGGCCATCGCGCGCCTGGGCGGCGAGGCGCATTTCTGGGGCCCGGCCGGCAAAGACGGCATCGCCGCGG
>CAZRMO010000052.1:0-26648 GCA_964601155.1 uncultured Enterobacteriaceae bacterium | reverse complement strand
TCGACTGCCTGGTCGCGTGCTGCAGCTTGGCGATCGCCTCCGGCGTCCACATGTGCTCTTCGCCGCGGATGCGGAATGCGTATTCGCCGCCCGCGTCCAGCGCATTGGCCAGCACCGGGTCTGCGCCGAACGCCTGCCGGTGCAGCCGGATCTTCTCCTCGGCGACATCGAACACGTCGATGCCTTCTACGTTCGAAGCGGTGCCGGTGAAGTACTTGTCGACCAGTTCGCGCGACAGGCCCACCGCCTCGAATATCTGCGCGCCGGTGTAGGACATGTAGGTCGAAATGCCCATCTTGGACATGACTTTCAGCAGTCCTTTGCCGATCGCTTTGACGAAATTCCTGATCGCCTTGCCGCCATCTACGCCAGGCGGCAACAGGTCCTGCATGTTGAGCAGCGACTCGAGCGCGAGATAGGGATGGATCGCTTCCGCGCCATACCCCGCCAGCAGCGCGAAATGGTGTACTTCGCGCGCCGAGCCGGTTTCCACGACCAGGCCTGCGCTGGTGCGCAGGCCCTTGGTCACCAGGTGCTGATGCACGGCCGAGAGCGCCAGCAGCGCCGGGATCGAGACGTTGTCGCGGTCGATGCGGCGGTCGGAAATGATGATGACGCTGTAGCCGGCGCGGACCGCGTCCTCTGCCTGGGCGCAAAGACTCGCCAAGCGCGCCTCGACCGCCTCGCAACCCCAGGCCACCGGATAGGTGATATCGAGTTCGAAGGACTTGAACTTGCCCTCGGTGTTGCGGTCGATGTGCCGGATTTTCTCCATTTCGTAGAAATCCAGCACCGGCTGCCGCACCTCGAGCCGGATCGGCGGATTGATCTCGTCGATGCCGAGCAGGTTCGGCTTCGGCCCGATGAAACTCACCAGGCTCATCACCAGGTCCTCGCGGATCGGATCAATCGGTGGGTTGGTCACCTGGGCGAATAATTGCTTGAAGTAGTGGTACAGGGTCTTGTTCTTGCCCGACAGTACCGCCAGCGGCGAGTCGTTACCCATGGAGCCGATGGGCTCTTCCCCAGCCACGCCCATCGGCAGCATCAGGAACTTGAGCTCTTCCTGCGTATAGCCGAAGGCCTGCTGGCGATCGAGCAGCGACACCTCCGAACGCTCGGGCTGCTGCTTGTCGGTTTCCACGTCGTCCAGCCGGATGCGGATGCGCTCTATCCACTCGCGGTAGGGCTTCGCCGCGGCCAGCGTGTCCTTCAGCTCCTTGTCGTCGATGATGCGCCCGCGTTCGACGTCGATGAGGAACATTTTGCCCGGTTGCAGGCGCCATTTTTTGACGATTTTTTCTTCCGGGATCGGCAACACGCCCGCTTCGGAGGCCATGATTACGAGGTCGTCGTCGGTGACGACGTAGCGCGCCGGCCGCAGCCCGTTGCGGTCCAGCGTGGCGCCGATCTGGCGCCCGTCGCTGAAGGCGACCGCCGCGGGACCGTCCCAGGGTTCCATCATCGCCGCGTGATATTCGTAGAAGGCGCGCCGGTTGTCGTCCATGGTGTTGTGCTTTTCCCAGGCCTCCGGGATCAGCATCATCATCGCGTGCGCGAGCGAATATCCCGACATCACCAGCAGTTCGAGCGCGTTGTCGAACGAGGCCGAGTCGGACTGGCCGTCATAGATCAGCGGCCAGACCTTGTTCAGGTCGGCCTCGAGTATCGGACTGGAAATGGCCTGCTGCCGCGCCCGTATCCAGTTGACGTTGCCGCGCAGGGTGTTGATCTCGCCATTATGGGCGATCAGGCGGAACGGGTGCGCCAAGTCCCAGGTCGGGAAGGTATTGGTGGAAAAGCGCTGGTGCACCAGCGCCAGCGCTGACACCAGACGCGGATCCTGCAGGTCCTTGTAGTACCTGCCCACCTGGTCGGCAAGCAGCAGACCCTTGTAGACCAACGTGCGCGCGGACATCGACGCCACGTAAAACTCCTTGCCGTGCTTGAGGTTCAGCGACTGGATGGCGTGGCCGGAAGCCTTGCGGATGATGTAGAGCTTGCGCTCCAGCGCGTCCGTCACTGTCACGTCGCCGCCGCGGCCGATGAACACCTGGCGCACCACCGGTTCTATCCTTTTTCCGGACTCTCCCAGCCCCGAACTGTCGCGCGGCACTTCGCGCCAGCCGAGCACCACCTGCCCCTCGTCCTTGATGGCACGCTCGATCTCGTATTCGCAGGCGAAACGCGATGCCGGCTCCTGCGGCAGGAACACCATGCCCACGCCGTACTGGCCCACAGGCGGGAGGCGCACCCCTTGCGCCGCCATTTCCTCGCGCAGAAACCGGTCCGGTATCTGAATCAGGATGCCGGCGCCGTCGCTCGCCAAGGGATCGGCCCCGACCGCGCCGCGGTGAGCGAGGTTCTTGAGGATCAGCAGCCCCTGGTCGATGATGGTGTGGCTCTTGGCGCCTTTGATATTGGCGACAAAGCCTACGCCGCAAGCGTCATGCTCGTTGGCGGGGTCGTACAACCCTTGGGGGGACAGGGCCCGGGCCGCGGGACGATTAAGGGGTAGGGCCGGATGAGTCACGCGCGCACCTTTCGCTGCAAATCGGCTCCGGAAAAGTCGCGCGCAAGCCTGCGACCGGTTCCGGCGGGACCGGTAATTTTACCTGTGGACCTATGTCACTTCAAGCGCTTAGGCATCCAGCTGACGCCCCATTGCGGTGCAGCGCGGCCGGCTCAGCGGGCGCCGGGGCTGGCCAGGGTCTGTTGCAACAGGCCAGCGGGAACGTCGTCACGGACCGATGCCGCGCCGATGCAGTCCAGCAGGATGAAGCGCAGCTTGCCGGCCTCGTTCTTCTTGTCCACCGCCATCGACTCCAGCATGCGCCCGGGCGCGATGCCCGGCTGGGCGACAGGCAGATTTGCGCGCCTGAGCAAGGCAATGACGCGATCCACGTCGGCCTGCTCGATAAAACCCATGCGGCGCGACAGGTCCGCAGCCATCACCATGCCCGCGGCCACCGCCTCGCCATGCAGCCATTTGCCGTAACCCAGGCCGGATTCGATGGCGTGGCCGAAAGTATGACCGAAATTGAGCAGGGCGCGCACGCCGGCCTCGCGCTCGTCCTCGGCCACCACGGCGGCCTTGATCTCGCAGCAGCGGCGCACGGCGTGCGCCAGGGCCTGCGGGTCGCAGGCCAGCAATTTCTCCACGTTCTGTTCCAGCCAGGCGACGAAGCCCGCGTCGCACACGAGGCCGTGCTTGATCACCTCCGCCAGACCAGCCGAAAGTTCCCGCTGCGGCAGCGATCTAAGTACCGTCGTATCGGACAGCACCAGACGCGGTTGGTAGAACGCGCCTATCATGTTCTTGCCCAGCGGGTGATTGATCCCGGTCTTGCCGCCTACGGAAGAGTCCACCTGGGCGAGCAGTGTCGTCGGAATCTGGATGAAGGGCATGCCGCGCATGTAGGTCGCCGCGGCAAAACCGGCGAGATCCCCGATAACGCCGCCGCCCAGGGCGATGAGCGTGGTTTTCCGCTCGCAGCGTCGCTCGAGCAATACGTCGTAGATACGATTCAGGGTAACCCAGTCCTTGTAGCGCTCGCCGTCCTCGAGCACGATGCTGATCACCTCGACCCCCAGCGCGCGCAAGGCTTCGCTAAATTGCCGCAGATACAGGGGCGCAACCGTGGTGTTGGTGACGATAGCGACCTTGGGCAGGTCCAGGTGCGGCGCGACCAGCGCCGCGTCGGTGAGCAAATGCTCGCCGATGTGGATTGGGTAGGCGCGCGCGCCCAGCTCTACGCGGAGAGTCTGCATCGTTCGCGCAATTGGGGCAGCAATTGGTTAAGCAGCGCGCGCGCGCTTTGCCGGCCGGTATCGATCACGATATCGGCGATCTCGCGGTACAGTGGATCGCGCTGCTGATACAGACTTTGCAGTTTTTGCTGCGGATCGCCGTCTTGCAGCAAGGGCCGCGACTTGTCGTGGCGCGTGCGGTGCCACAGGTCCTTCGGCTGGCCATGCAGATACACCACCACGCCGCGCTCGGCGAGGCGCCGGCGGTTGTCGGCATCGAGCACCGCGCCGCCGCCCGTGGCCAGCACCACGTTGCTGAGCTGCGTCAACTCGTCGACCACTTGCTTCTCGCGCGTGCGAAAGCCGGCCTCGCCCTCTATTTCGAATATAAGCGAGATTCTTACCCCGGTGCGGCGCTCGATCTCGTGGTCGGTATCGTGGAAGACCTTTGCAAGCCCGGCGGCGAGCTGCCTTCCCGCCGTGGTTTTTCCCGCTCCCATGAGTCCGACGAGAAATATGTTATCCGAGGTTTTCACGCGGCTATTCTAGCAGCACGCACCCTGCCATCGCGCTCGCGTCGGAGCGGCCGGCGCAGGCCGAAAAGTCAAGCGGTCTGTGCCGAGGCCAAACAAGAGCAGGTGCTCGGCTCGTTTCGCGCGCCGAAGTTTCTTTTCTTGTAGGCCATTTCAGAATTACCGAAATGGCCTCCGATATAGAGGGAGCATGAGGGGACTCGTCCCCTCATTTTGAAATGAACGCTCAGCGTACGGTGAGACGATCGTCCACGATGCGCGGCGTGATGAATATCAGCAGTTCGCTCTTGTCATCGGTGTTGGCGGTGTTTTTGAACAGATTTCCCACTACCGGCAGGTCGCCGAGCAGCGGTACCTTGGTGGTCGTTTTGTTCAGGGTCTGTATGTAGATGCCGCCAATCACCACCGTCCCGCCGTTTTCGACCAGCACCTCGGTCTTGACGTGCTTGGTGTTGATGGCGATGCCCGCCGCAGTCGCCGTACCTACCGAATCGTTGTTGATTTCCAGGTTCATGATGATATTGCCGTCTGGCGTAATCTGCGGCTTAACCTTCAGGCTCAGGTTCGCCTTGACGAAAGATACGGCGGTTGCCCCGCTCGAAGTCGCCATTTGATAGGGAATTTGCGTGCCCTGCTCGATCAAGGCCTCGACCTTGTCTCCGGTCAGCACCCTCGGACTGGAGATGATCTTGCCTTTGCCGTCCGCTTCCAGCGCGCTCAATTCCAGGCTGATAAAGCGGGTGAAATTCCGGTTGTACAGAACCGCGGCAATCGAGCCGGCGTTGAAGCCGTTCAATCCGGAAGCCGGCAGGTTCACGTTCTGGCCACCCGCGAACGTAGCCGCGGCGCCAGCGAGCGTCGACGTCGCCGTCGCCGTATCCGTGGCGTTTGAGGTGTTGGCCACGGTGTTGCCCAGCGTCGGGCCGAGATTCGTGCGCAACGCCGGACCGCCCAGGTAGTCGCCGCCTGGCACTGCCTGGTTGTACCCAAGCCTCGCGCCGAGATTCTTGCTCCAGGTGTCGTTTGCCTCGACGATGCGCGCCTCGATCATCACCTGGCGCACCGGCACGTCGACCTGTGCGATCAGCTTGCGCACTTCCTCCAGACGCGTAGGCACGTCCTGCACGAACAGGGTGTTGGTGCGCTCGTCGACCACCGCGCTGCCGCGCTTGGATAGTACTCTTTGATTGGGGGAGGTAAGCAGTGTCTGTAGGTCCTTTGCCTTCTCGTAATTGAGCACGAAAGTCTCGGTGCGCACCGGTTCCAACTCTCCGATCTGCTTCTTCGCTTCAAGCTCCAGTTTTTCCTTGGTCGCCAACTCGTCGCGCGGCGCAATCCAAATCACGTTGCCGTTCTTGCGCATGTCCAGGCCGCGTGCGTCGAGGATGATATGCAACGCTTGGTCCCACGGCACGTCCTTCAAACGCAAGGTCAGGTTGCCGCGAACCGAGTCGCTGGTGATGATGTTGAGGTTGGTGAAATCGGCAATTACGTTGAGCACGCTGCGCACTTCGACGTTCTGGAAATTGAGCGACAATTTCTCGCCGCTAAAGCCGGTTTTCGTCAGCTGGTTGGGATTGGGAACGATCTTTTTCACATCGATCACGAACCGGTTGTCGGTCTGATAGGCGCTGTTCTCCCACTGGCCCGTGGGCGAAATCACCATGCGGACGTTGTTGCCCTGGGTAAACGTGTTAATCCACTGTACCGGCGTGCCGAAGTCGGTCACATCCAGGCGCCGGCGCAGCTTGTCCGGCAGCGACGTCTTGAAAAAATCTACAACCAGGTTTTGTCCCTGCGTGCGAATGTCTATGCCGGTCGAATTGTCGGAGAGATCGACCACGATACGGCCATCACCTGATTTTCCGCGATGGAAATCAATGTCGCGCACCGCATGCGTATCGGCCCGCTTGGCTTCGACGAAGTGGGTCACCGTCGCCCCGCCGCTACCGCTCGTGACCGGCGCGCCGGCGAGGATGACCATCAGGTTCTTGCCGTCGATTTGGGTGTCGTAGCCGACCAACTGGGTCAGATTCAGCACCATGCGTGTGCGATGCCCCGCCTGTACCATGCGCATGCTCACGAGTTGACCTTCGCCGATGCTCTGGCTGTTGCGTCCGAGACCGTTCACGGTGTTGGGCAAGTCGATCGCGATACGCGCCGGGTTGGCTATGGTAAAGCTCCCCGGCTGCGACTTGAGCGGCTCCTTCAGTGTCAGCTTGACGATGACCTTGCCGCTTTGTTGCGAGACGCTGAAGGCATCGACGCTGTTTGGCGGCGTCTGCGCCAGCGCCACAACGGCCCATAGGGACGCGGTTAACAAGCCGATTACGCCGAAAATTTTAGCCATATGGATCCTCACCTTCCTTTTGCCACGCCCGCTTCGAGCAACTGCAGCGAAACCTTGCGCTCTGTCCAGTCGCCAGACGCATCCTGCACCAGCTCTTTGAGATTAATCTTATCGTCGGTGATGCCGGTAATTACACCGAAATTCTGCCCCAGGTAATTGCCCACCTTTACCCTATACAAGTTGTTGTCCGCGCGCACCAATGCGTAATGGACGCCCTTCTGCGACAGGGTGCCGACCATTTTCAGCGATTCGAGCGGAAAGGCCTCCAGCGGTTCTCTCGGCCGCCTGGTGTCGGGTGCATTGGCTCCGCCTTTGCCCTTCGCCGACGATCCGACCGTTAGTTGGATCTTGGTCGGCCCGAACGGGTCGGGCAGATCGTACGCCGTGTACGGCACAGGTTCGTAGGGCTTCACCACCGGCAGCGGAGGGATGTGGCCGCGTAAATCCTTGGTCATGTTTTTCAGCTGCGCCTTGAGGTCCTGATGCTGGTCAGCACCGCAGGCGGCGAGAAACAGCACGGCTGTGATGATCAATAGTTTTCTCATCTTCTGCGGTGCGCCGCTTTTCGGGCGGCCGCCCTCTGTTTCGCCAGTTCTTCCTCGCTCAGGTAACGGAACGTCTTCGCGACCGTGTCCATTACGAGCACGCTGCTATCCTTACCGGAGATGGGGGCGATGGAAATGTCGTTGAGCGTGACGATGCGCGACAGCTGCGCAATGTCGCTCGCGAACTTTCCCATGTCGTGGTAGCTGCCCGTGACCCGGATACTGATCGGGAGCTCGGCGTAGAAATCCTTCATCGTTTCATGCTGTGCCGGCTTGAATAATTCGAACTGCAGGCCCCGGCCCAAACCCGCCTGGTTGATGTCCACCAGCAACGCGTCCATCTGCGACTTGTTGGGCAACTGCTTTAGCAGTGCGCCGAAAGAGGTGTTGATTTCACGCAACTGCTGGCGGTACAGGTCGAGATTGACCGCCAGTCCCATTTTGCTCTTGTATTCGTCCTTGAGTTTCGTTTCCTGCGCGGCACCGGCCGTGAGTTCGTCCATCTGACCCTGCCAGTCGGCGGCATAGCCGGCAGCAACCAGCGCCGCCAGGACCGCAAGCAGGGCGAGCAGCTTGGGCAAGGCCGGCCATAGCCCCGGATCTTTCGGGTTGAGATGTCTGAATTGCTCGATCAGATTATTCATCAGCCGTTCCTACCTTCTCGCGCGGCCGCGCGACTTGGCCTCCTTGGCGGCGTCATCCTCGGCTTGCTCCCGCTTGAGAGTGACGTTCATGGTGAATTCGGACAGTCGTCTATTGCCGACCGTGGCCACTTTGATCTCGACCAGGTCCGGTTTCGCCAGATAAGGCGAAGCTTCGATGTTGCGCATCAGAGTCGATACCCGTGCATTGGATTGTGCATAGCCGATCAATTTGACCTTGGGCCCGGTCTGTTTGATCGACTTCAGGTATACGCCGTCCGGCGTCTGGCGCACCAGCTGTTCGAGCAAATACACTGTCTGGGCTCGGTCGCCCTGCAGGGTTTCGATCACCTGCTTGCGCGATAACAGCGCCTGAATCTCCTCCTTCAGTTTCTTGATTTCCCCGATTTGCTTGTCAAGCTTGGTGTTCTCTTGCGTGAGAAAGTGGTTGCGTTCCGCCTGTGTCGATATACGCGCGGCGTAATATCCGTGCACCAACAGGACGATAGACGCGGCCAAGCCGGCGACCATCCCGACCAAAACGAAAAACTGCAAATTCAGGGCCTTGCGCCGCGCTTCGCGCCAAGGCAGCAGGTTGATGCGAATCACTGGTCAAACCTCCGCATTGCCAAACCGCATGCGACCATCATCGACGGCGCATCGATGAGCAGTTTCTTCGGCTGGATGCGCGGCGATACCTGCATGCTCGCAAACGGGTTGGCCACCCGGGTATTGACTTGAGAGCGGGAACCCACGATATCCTCCAACCCGGGGATCACGGCCGTACCGCCGGTGAGCAGGATATGCTCGACGCTCGTGTATTGGGTCGAGGTGAAGAAGAACTGCATGGCGCGTTGCACTTCGAGCGCGAGATTTTCCAGGAACGGGCGCAGGATTTCGACTTCGTACGAATCAGGCAGGCCGCCGGAACGCTTGGCGTTCTCGGCCTCCTCCTGGCTCATGCCGTACTGGCGCATGATGTCCTGGGTGAGCTGATTGCCGCCGAAGGCTTGCTCGCGCGTGTACACGGTCTGGTCATTGCGAAGCACGGTGACGTTCATGACGTTGGCGCCAATATCGACAAGGGCAATGTTCTGTTCCTTGCCCTCATCGGGAAACTGCCTCTTGATCAAGTCGAAGGCGGTCTGCATGGCATAGGATTCCACGTCCATGACCAGAGACTTCAGGCCAGCGGCCTCCGCTACCGCCACGCGGTCTTCCACTTTTTCCTTGCGCGAGGCGGCGATCAGCACCTCGATCTCCTCGGCATTCGAGGGCGCGGGGCCGACCACCTGATAGTCGAGATTGACCTCTTCGAGGGCGAAGGGAATGTACTGATTGGCCTCGGTCTCGACCTGGATACCCAACTCGTCGTCGCGCAAGCCTGCCGGCACCACGATCTTCTTGGTGATGACCGCCGCGGTGGGTAAGGCCATGGCCACGTTCTTGGTGCGCGTCGCCAGTTTCTTCCAGGCGCGCTTGACCGTTTCCACCACTGCCTCGAGGTTGGTGATGTTGCCGTCCACCACCGCATCCTTGGGCAGAGGCTCTATCACATAGCGCTCGACGCGCAACGCGCCCTTGCCCGCATCGACGATCTCGACCATCTTCACTGCGGACGAACTAATGTCCATCCCGAAAAGAGGCGGTGCTTTAGGCTTGAATATGTCAAGGTCCAAGCTGAATTTCCCTTTGAACTATCCCCGGTTAGGCGCGATACATATAATTTACGTTAAATGCTAGCAACAAGTCTAGGCGATGTAAAGCAAATAATGGGAAGCGGCTTTGGCCTGTTGTGCAGCCATCCGATATGCCCTGCGTTCACGGATACTCTATAATGCCCCGTTCTCGAGGCGTCTCGCGCCCTGGCCCGCCAAGACTTGGGCCCAAAACAGGCGCCTGGTCCGTTTTGGAGTCCGGAACTTAATCGCGCGCGGTGCACTGAATCCGACCATTAATCGATAAATCTTTCATGTGGTTACGTCTTATTGCCTTTCCGGTGCTGCTCCTCGCCGGCTTGGGCGTCATCGCCGGCGCGCTTCTGGGCCTGGTGGTACTGCTCGCCTATCCCAATCTGCCTTCGCTCAAGGCGCTTACCGATTACCGGCCCAAGATACCGTTGCGGGTGTACACCGCAGACGGCGCCCTGATCGGCGAGTTCGGCGAGGAACGTCGCTCCATAGTCGCCATCGGCGACGTCCCCAAAATCATGAAACAGGCCATCCTCGCTGCCGAAGACGAGCGCTTCTATCAGCACGCTGGAGTCGACTATCATGGCGTCCTCCGCGCTGCCTACGCCAACCTGACCGAGGGTGGCCGGCGTCAGGGAGCGTCGACCATTACCATGCAGGTGGCAAGGAATTTTTTCCTGTCCAGGCAAAAAACGCTTACGCGCAAGCTGTACGAGGCGCTGCTAGCCTTCAAAATCGAGGCGAGCCTGTCGAAGGACGATATTCTCCAGCTCTACATCAACCAAATCTACCTGGGACAACGCGCTTACGGCTTCGCCGAAGCCGCGCAGATCTACTTCGGCAAGGCGCTGAAGGATCTCGACCTGGCCGAGGCGGCGATGCTGGCAGGCCTGCCGAAGGCCCCTTCCAGCTTCAATCCGGTGGTCAATCCCAAGCGCGCCAAGGAACGGCAGATGTATGTGCTGCGGCGGATGCGCGCACTGGGCGACATAACGGACGCCCAGTTCGCCGAAGCGCGGAAGGCGCCCATAGTGGTCAAGCACCAGGCGAACGAATACGCCGTGCACGCCGAATACGTCGCCGAAATGGTGCGGCGGATGCTATACGAGCGTTTCGGCGACGACGCGTACACGAGGGGTTATCGCGTTTATACCACCATCACCAAATCGGACCAGAACGAAGCCTACGCGGCGGTGCGTCGCGGCGTGATGGACTATGACAAACGCCATGGCTACCGCGGACCCGAAGGCTACGTCGAACTTCCGCCGCAGGGCGAGCCGGACGAGGTCCTCGAGGAGGCGCTAGCCGAGAAATCGGACAACGGCGGCCTCCAAGCCGCAGTAGTACTGCAAGCCAGCGCCAAACAGGTGCGCGCCTACCTCCGCGGCGGAGAGATCGTGACCATAGCCGGCGCGGGCCTCAGATTCGCGCACAGAATGCTCGATGACAAGGTCGCCCCGAACAAACGGATCAGACGCGGCGCCATAATTCGTGTCGAACAGGACGAAAAGCACGAGTGGCAGATTTTGCAGCTGCCCGACGTTGAGGCCGCACTGATTGCGATCAGTCCGAGCGACGGCAGGGTACGCGCGCTGGTGGGTGGATTCGACTTCAATCGCAACAAGTTCAACCATGTCACCCAGGCTTGGCGCCAGCCTGGCTCCAGCTTCAAGCCATTTATCTATTCGGCGGCGCTGGAGAAGGGCTTCACCCCGGCCAGTATCGTCGACGACGCCCCGATAGTGATCGACGCCGCCCAGACCGGCGGACAGACTTGGGAGCCGCACAATTATGAAAACACATACGAAGGCCCGATGCGTCTGCGCGTCGCGCTGGCAAAGTCGAAAAACATGGTGGCGATCCGCGTCTTGCAGGCGATAGGTCCGCAATACGCACAGGACTACATCACCCGCTTCGGCTTCGACGCCGACAAGCACCCGCCTTACCTCACGCTGGCTCTGGGCGCCGGCTCGGTCACGCCCTGGCAGCTGGCGCGTGCCTATGCGGTATTTGCCAATGGCGGCTACCTCGTCGAACCTTACCTGGTGCAGCGAATCGTCGACGACCGCGGCAACGTACTCGCCCAGGCGCAGCCACCGCGCGCTGGCGACCAAAGCCTGCGCGTGATCGACGCACGCAACGCTTTTATCATCGACAGCATGCTGCACGACGTGGTGCGTTATGGCACGGGGGCGCGCGCAATGTCGCTCGGTCGCATGGACCTGGCAGGCAAGACCGGCACCACCAACGACCTCGTCGATGCCTGGTTCGCCGGCTATCAGCCGACCCTGGCAACCGTCGTTTGGGTCGGCTATGACGAACCGCACAAGTTGGGAAATCATGAAACCGGCGCGGTAGCCGCGCTACCCATCTGGATGAACTACATGGGCAAAGCGCTCAAAGGGGTGGACGAGATGTTCCAGCAGGTTCCGGAGGGCGTGGTCAGCGTCAGGGTCGATCCCGACACCGGCCTGCCGGCCAGCGACGGCACGCTCAGCGAGTACTTCTATCGCGAAAACGTCCCGCCCGCGCAAGAGAACGATACGCCCGCAGCCAACACGAGCAGTCCGGAGGAAGGTGGGTACGCCTCACCGGCGCAGGTCCAGCCGGGCAGAAATGGAGTTGTCGGGATCGAAAAGAAGAGCTTAGCCCCTGCCGCGCCTACCCGCGCCCCCCAAGTCGAGAGATCCTTTCGGTGATTTCGAAGCGGCGCTAGCGTGCTCTACAGCTCGCCAACGCTATTCGTTGCCCATTGTCAGATTCACCGCCTCGCCCGCCTGTTGGCTAACATAGGCCGACAGCGCCTCGAATAACTCGCTGCCGTCCCGGGTATTGACCCAACGCGGGCCATCGCGGTGAAAATGGTACCCCCCCGATTTCGCCGCCACCCAGATTTCGCGCGCCGCGGCCTGGCTGTTGACGATGATCTTGCTGCCGTCCCCGAATTCGATCTCGAGCACGCCCGTGCCCTTGAATTCGCAGTCGGCGTCGACACCACTCGCCTCGATGCGCCGATCGAGTAGTTGCAGCGTGTGCTCGGCCAAACGCATGAATTCGCTCTCGTCTATTGGTTTCGTACCGGGTACTCCCATGCTAAGATTCTCGCATGCGCGCAATCGCAACCGCCATCCTTTTAAGTGTGCTGCTGCAAGCCTGCGGTTCCAAGGGCGCACTCGTCATGCCGCAAAAACAGAATGCCGATAAGCAGCAGCAGTCCAATAATAACAAACAAGACTAGGCGCACTATTCCTAAGGGCTGAGCTGGCTATAAACGGCGGTGGCCACGTCCAAGAGCTGCGCGCGGGGCATCTCTGCCGACAGCGCGTAACCGAGTGTGCCGTCGATCCAGTAGAACACGGATATGTTGTCTTCCTGGCTGAAGCGGAACGCGGCATCGCGCGGCCCGGCCTGGCGGCGGGACACATACAGCGTGATGCGCTTCCCATTGGCGTTCTGATACATGAACTGTGCAACGGGTCCCGTGCTTCCGGGCAACAGCCGCCCGCCCACAAGTTCGAACCCTTGCTGAGTCAGTATCGGCACTTTGAGTTCGTGCCCCAGGCGCTTTGACAGCCATTTCACCAGTTGGTCCTGATGGTCCGCACCTACCTCCACCGGGTGCCGCACCTCCGGCGCATATACGGCATATGCAACTGCGGCGCGGTGCGGAAAAGCCGCGGTCTCCACCGACGCATCGGCCCGGTGTGCGCGCGCCATCCAGCCCAGCCCGAAACTCAGTCCCAAAGCCCCCGCGGCTAGGGCGTAATACGGCCAGCGCCTCCGCGGGGTCCCGGCGGCGACCAGCCGCTGCGGCATCGGTTCATTGAGCACCGGATTGTAAAGGGCGCGCAGCGCCTCGTTCTGTTCACGCCAGATGCGCACGCTCTCGGCTGCCTCCGCGTCGGTCGCCAAGCGTGCTTCCACCCGGAGGCGGCGCGCTTCTTCCAGTTGCCCGTCGGCATACGCATGCAGATCGGCTTCAACAATATCGTTCATTTCACTAGCTTTAGGTTGGGGTTGGTCGCCGGCGCAGCACCCGACATCAGGACGCGCAGCCTTTCGCGCCCGCGCGACAGGCGCGACATTACCGTGCCGACCGGTACGTTCAGGGCCTGACTCGCCTCGGAATAACTGAGCTGCTCCAGCCCCACCAGCAGCAGCACCTCGCGCTGCTCCGCAGGCAGGCGCTTGAGCGCCGCATCGAGGTCGTGAAATTCCAGGGAATCGAAGTGCGGTGCGCCCTCCAGTCTCGCCTCGGCCGCTTCGTCCAGCGCAAGTTCGCGCCGCTGCTTCAGCTGGTTGATGAACACATTGTGCATGATCGCGAACATCCAGGCGCGCATGTCGCTGCCGCGGCGCCAAAGATGAAACTTGGCGAGCGCGCGCTCGAGCGTGTCCTGCACCAGGTCGTCGGCCCAGTCCTGGTCCCCGGCCAGCGCGCGCGCGTAGCGCCGCAGGCGGGGGATATGCGCCGCGATCTCCGTGCTGTCCATCAGCGCATCATAGCAACACCAAGGCTATTGCCTTGCGACGTGCCAGACGTTTTTGAAGCCGTCGCCAGTCTTGTCGCCGGGCTTATGGTCCTTGATAAAGAGATAGAGCGGCTTGCCCTTGTAGGCCCATTGCTTGGTACCATCATCGCGCGTGATCACGGACCAAGCGCCCGAGGCCTGCTCGTATCCGATAACGTGCAGCGGCGGCCAGTTCTTGGCGCAAACGCCGTTGCACTCGCTTTTGCCGCTGCCGGCCGCGTCCTTGTCAAAAGTGTAAAGCGTCATGCCCGCGGAATTCACCAGCATTCCGTTTTCGAACTTCGCCGCCATCGGCGCCCCGCCCATGCTGGCGCAGGCGGTCAGGAACACTGTCAGCAATGCTGCCACAAACACGTTTCTCATGGCGTTCTCCTATAAGAACAGGGTTGTCGAGCTTGCTAAACAGCAGGGCAGCGGTATTTATTCCATGACCAGCGAAATTCAGCGGGAATCGGCGAAACGGCGCCGGCGAGCAGGCGGCGGCCCGCCATATCTCCCGGGAATGATGCGCATCACTCGGCACCCAATGAATATTGGAGCACACAGATCCGGGGGAAACGTGGCCTTTTCCCCTCGTTCTGAAACAGTTTTTTAAGTGCGCGGCAGGATTATTGCTGGATGCCTGACTTAGGACAGCACGCGAAGAGACATTCCTTCCTATTGTCCGACGCGCTTAGTGCAGGCCGTCGATGTAGTCTGCGACCGCGTCGATTTCGTGGTCGGAGAGCCTTTTCGCGACCCCGCGCATGACCCCGTGGAGATCGTTCGCACGCGCGCCGGAACGAAAAGCTTTCAGCTGCGCAACGATATATTGGGCGTGCTGACCGGAGAGGCGCGGATACTGCGCCGGCATCCCGGCTCCGCTCGGGCCGTGGCAAGATGCGCAGGCTGCAATCCTCTCGCTCGCGACCCCACCTCGGTATACCAGCTGGCCCAATACGACCAGGTCCCTGCTCTTCGCCGCGCCCGGTTTGGGCGTCTGGCTGGCGAAATAGGCTGCGAGGTTGCGCATGTCCTCGGGCGACAGGCTGGCCACCATGGCTGCCATTATCGGGTTGACGCGTTCCGCCTTCTTGCCCGGCGCCGCCTTGAAATTCTGGAGTTGTTTGTACAGATACTCCGGAATCTGTCCGGCAAGTTTAGGATTTGTCGCGATCTGGCTATTGCCGTCGGCTGCGTGGCAGGCTGCGCAGACCTGATTGACGATGCCTTGCGCCTTGGCCGGATCCCCTTTGAATGGCAATTCGGCTGCTGCTGCGGACATCGCCGACAGCATAACGGCGAGCGCCAGGATAAATTTCATGCTAAGGCTCCTCGAAGCAGGGTATGTTAAAAAAACTGATATTCTAGCCGAGTTCCCATCCTTTATGGCCTCTTCTGCGATGTCCTTGTTCCGCGGCGCCCGCTTTTACATCACCGCGCACCATCTCACCGATCTGCCCGCACCGCTAGGCCCGGAGATTGCCTTCGCCGGGCGTTCCAACGCGGGCAAGTCCAGCGCAATCAACACCCTGGTGGACCATAACCGTCTGGCCTTCGTCAGCAAGACGCCCGGACGCACGCAACAAATCAATTTTTTCAGCCTCCCCGGCGGCGCCTTCCTGGTGGATCTGCCGGGCTACGGCTACGCCAAGGTGCAGCGCGAACTGCGCGCGCATTGGGAGCAACTGCTTTCGACCTATCTGCAGACACGCGGTTCGCTGTTCGGCATGGTGCTGATCATGGACGCACGCCATCCGCTCACAGAGTCCGATTGTCAAATGTTGAATTGGTTCGCGTCGACCGGGAAACCGGTACACATACTGTTGTCCAAGTCGGACAAGCTTTCGAGGCAGGAGGGACGAAAGACTTTGCAAGCCGTACAGACGAGACTGCGTGACTATGCGGACAATTACACGGCGCAGCTTTTTTCCAGTTCGAAAAAGCAGGGCATGGAAGAAGCCGAGGAAGTAATCGGGGCTTGGTTGGGTATCCCGCGCGAGGACAAAAAGAAGCCCCCGGCCAAAGGGGATTAAAACCGGGGGCTGCAACGCCTTAAACAGGGTTAAGGCACCCGCTCAGGGAGGGGAAGCGGGAGATGGCCGTTGCCATCTACTGGTAAGATTTGGAACTTGGGAAAAAGTTTCACAAAAAATAAATAGGAATGAAAATGATTTTTAACATTTTGAATATGCAAGCAAAAGAGAGGCGATCATGAACATCTATGGCAACTTTCCCGCCGTCCGTATGCGCCGTATGCGGCGCGACGAATTCACGCGCCGGCTGATGCGCGAGAATGTACTCACTACGAATGACCTCATTTACCCGGTGTTCGTCATGGAGGGCTCGAAGAAAACCCAGGCGGTAGCTTCCATGCCAGGCGTGGAGCGCATGACCCTGGACAAGTTGCTGCCCGTGGCGGAGCGATGTCTGAAATTGAAAGTCCCGGTGCTGGCGCTTTTCCCGGTGATCGATGCCAAGCTTAAGACTCCGAATGGCAAGGAGGCAACCAATCCCAAAGGCCTGATCCCGCGCGTGGTCGCCCGGCTCAAAAAAGAATTTCCCGAACTCGGCGTAATGTGCGACGTCGCGCTGGATCCCTACACCAGCCATGGACAGGACGGCGTTGTCGATGCGAGCGGTTATATCCTCAATGACGCCACGCTAGCGATTCTTGAAAAACAGGCGCTTACCCAGGCGGCCGCGGGCGTCGATATCGTCGCCCCCTCGGATATGATGGATGGTCGCATAGGCCGAATTCGCTCCGCCCTGGACCGCGGGCAATACATCCACACCCGCATCATGGCTTATTCGGCAAAATATGCCTCTGGCTATTACGGCCCGTTCCGCGACGCGGTCGGTTCCGCCGCCAACCTGGGCAAAGGAAATAAATTCACCTACCAGATGGACCCGGCTAATACCGACGAGGCCTTATGGGAAGTGGGTCTGGATCTGCAGGAAGGCGCCGATATGGTAATGGTGAAGCCGGGCATGCCTTATCTGGACATCCTGCGGCGGGTCAAAGACGAATTCAAGGCGCCCACATTCGTCTATCAGGTTAGCGGCGAGTATGCCATGCTCAAGGCGGCGGGCATGAACGGCTGGATTAACGAGAAGACCTGTGCCATGGAAGCGTTGCTTGCGTTCAAGCGCGCCGGCGCTGACGGCATACTTACGTATTACGCGCTCGATGCTGCTCAGTGGATGGACGAGGTCTGAAATTCCCCCATTGCGAAGGGGGGGATAAAGGCTAAAGTCTTGGCTCGGCTTGCCTTGCGCCAACTCAAATAGAAATTTATCGCGGTATCCGCTAGCCGAAGACAATCGCCGCGCCGTGCGCCTCGGTCGCGCCAACGGCGACCGAACCATCGGGCATGCGCGTCGGATGCAGCCCTCCGGTGCGCAGTGCGCGCTCCGCCTCGTCGCGATCGGTCACACGGATGAATAACACCGCTATGCAAGGCTGGTGGCGTGCGCTGATCCACACACCGGGCAGTCTTTGTGCGAGCGCGGACTCGCTGACAACAGCAATCGGCGCGTCTCCGCTATCGATCAGCAGGCCCTCGCTGATGGCCCGGGCCTTGACGTCGAACAGGCGCTCATAGGCGGCAGCGGTCGCGCCTACATCGGCGCTGACGATTGCCACTGCAGCCACACCCGTCGCCGTATTTGCGTGCGTCTGGTACTCGGGGCGCCACACCACATCGCGGGTGAAATGCTGGCACAGGAAAACCTGCCCGCCCGGTGTCTGCTCCAAGCCCAGCCGGATAATGCGAAACGATGCGGTCTTCGTGCCCTGTGCCAGTTGCACCGGGCGCGAGAAATCGACCGGCTCGGACGGCGCGAGCGCCGCGGCAGTGAGTTCGCCGAAAGCGCCGCGCGCGTTGTCGGTCTTCAGCGCGATCGCGGCCAGACCATCGCCGATACGGGCAAAATCGTAGTAGTACTCGCGGTCCGGCAAGCGTTGCGGCACCATCAGCAACTCGACATAATCCTGGCCAAACATGACGCAGTGATTCTCCGAGCCGAGCGTATGATGACCGCGAGGGGTGAGAGTGAAACCCATGCGCCTGAACGTATCCTGGGTCGAATCCAGATCGCGCACCGCGATGACCACGTGGTCTATGCCCTTGATATGTTTTCTCACAGTTGTACTCTCGTTCTGCGGACGCGCCATTATAATTGCGCTTTTCGCCGTTGCCGAGTACGGCGCGCGCTTGCCGCAGACGAGATTCGTTTGCGGATTCGCGCCACGGGAGCAATTCGCCGCGACGGGAAAGGGCAGGCGGCCAGTCCAAGGCGGGACGAGGGGAAGGAATTCCCTCGATTTGAAACGGCTTAGTGAGCACTCCCTATCATGAGGAGATTATAGAAATGGCGGTTGTAGAGAAGATATCGCAGATGCATCCGACGATGGCCGAATGGCGCCACGACTTGCACGCGCACCCGGAGACCGCTTTCGAGGAGCTGCGCACCTCCGCCATGGTGGCGCAAAAACTCGAGTCGTTCGGCCTGAAGGTACACCGGGGTTTGGGACGCACGGGGGTGGTCGGTACGCTTTCGGCGGGGTCGGCCAAACGCGCTATCGGCTTGCGCGCCGACATGGACGCGCTGCATATCTCGGAACAGAACAGCTTTGGCCACCGCTCGCAGCATGAAGGAAAGATGCATGCTTGCGGACACGACGGCCATACCGCCATGCTGCTTGGCGCGGCGAAATATCTGTCCGAGACCGGAAATTTCGACGGCACGGTGCATTTCATTTTCCAGCCGGCCGAGGAAAACGAAGGCGGCGGGCGCGAGATGGTGGAACAGGGCCTGTTCGAAAAATTTCCCTGCGAGTCAGTGTACGGCATGCACAATTGGCCGGGCATGCCGGCAGGCCGGTTCGGCTTTCGCGCCGGGCCGACCATGGCTTCGTTCGACATCTTCGAAATCGAACTGACCGGCCGCGGCTCCCACGCCGCGCTGCCGCATACCGGCATCGACCCGATTGTCGCCGCCGCGGCGCTGGTGCAGGCGCTGCAAACCATCGCCAGCCGCAACGTCGACCCGATCGAATCGGCAGTGGTCTCGGTCACCCAGGTTCACGCCGGCGATACCTGGAACGTGATTCCCGACGCGGCAGTCGTGCGCGGAACCACGCGTGCGTTCCGGCCCGAAGTGCAAGACCTGATCGAACGCCGACTGCGGGAGATTTGCGCCGGCATCGCCCGCACCTACGGCACCGAGGCTAAAGTTCGCTACGAGCGCCGCTACCCGCCGCTCATCAACGCCGCGGCTGAAACCGAAGTCTGCGCATCAGTGTTGCGTGCGACGGTCGGATCTGAAAACGTCGTGAACGTCCCACCGGTGATGGGCTCGGAAGACTTCGCCTTCATGTTGCAGGCAAAGGCGGGTTGCTACGTTTTCATTGGCAACGGGCCGGGCGAGGGCGGCTGCATGCTGCACAATCCGCACTACGATTTCAACGACCAGATACTGCCCTTAGGGGCGAGCTACTGGACGAACCTGGTGCAGCACGTTCTTGCCGCGCGTCGCTGACGCCTGCTCGCACCAAGCCGATTTTCGATTACGCATCAACCCCAAAGGAGCAGCACTTATGCTTTACATAGACCACGGCAAGGGCGGCGCCGCCGACGTCATGAACATCGCCGAAGGGCCCGTGCCCCAAGCGCAAGCGGGCGAGGTCGTGATCGAGGTGCACTATGCCGGCGTCAACCGCCCGGACGTATTGCAGCGTTCCGGAAGTTATCCGCCGCCCCCCGGTGCCTCCCCTGTACTCGGCCTCGAAGTCGCCGGGCGCATCAGCGCCGTCGCAGCAGACGTCAAGGAGTGGAAAGCCGGCGACATGGTGTGCGCGCTGACGCCGGGCGGCGGCTACGCCGAATACTGCGCGGTACCGGCATCGCATTGCCTGCCTATCCCCAAGGGCCTCTCATTGCGAGACGCTGCAGCCTTGCCGGAGAATTTTTTCACTGTCTGGACCAATGTGTTCGACCGCGGCCGGCTGAAAGCAGGGGAAACCTCCCTGGTGCACGGCGGCTCCAGCGGCATCGGCCTCACCGCCATCCAATTGGCCAAGGCTTTCGGTGCGACCGTCTATACCACCGTGGGCAACAAGGAAAAGGCGGATTTCTGCCGCAGCATCGGTGCGGATGCCGCCATCGATTACCGCGAGCAGGACTTTGTCGCCGAAGTGGCGCAACTCACGAACAAGAAGGGTGTGGACCTGATCCTGGACATGGTGGGTGGCCCGTATATAGAGAAGAACCTGAAATCGCTGGCGCTGGAGGGGCGCTTGGTGCAGATCGCGTTCCTGCAGGGGAGCAAAGTCGCGCTGGATGTTCTGCCGATCATGATCAAGCGCATCACCTTCACCGGCTCCACCCTGCGACCGCGCACCGTGGCGCAGAAAGCCGCGATCGCGCAGGATTTGCACAAACAGGTTTGGCCGCTGCTCGAATCGGGCGAGGTGAAGCCGGTTATCCACGCCACCTTTCCGCTGAAAGATGCAAAGCGCGCGCACGAACTCATGGAGTCGAGCAAGCACATCGGCAAGATCATGCTGGAAGTGAAAAGCTAGCCCGCCCTGCGGCTACACCTCGATAGCGGGCGAAAAGCAATTATCCTGTATAGTTCCCCGGCACGGATCCGCCGGGGAATTTTATGCGATCACTGCGCGGCGGCGCGGTCGAGCGTGGGAAGGAAAGCGTCTGCTGACTGGTAACCGACTACCCGCAGCCCCTCGATCTCTCTGCCTTGCCGGTCGAAAAAAATGATACCAGGCGGCCCGAACAGACTGAAACGCTTGAGCAAGGCCTTGTCTTCGGACGTATTGGCGGTCACGTCCGCCCGCAGCAGCAACATTTGCTCCATCTTCGCCCTCACCCGCGCATCGGTGAACGTGAAGGTTTCCATTTCCTTGCACGATACGCACCAGTCGGCGTAGAAATCGAGCATCACTGGTTGTCCAGGTGACTTAAGCTTCGCTCCGAGTTCGTCCAGGTTTCTGACGCGGGTAAAGCGCGCCGCCTGCGCCCCGCTCTGACCGCCTGCGGTGAGGCCGGAGAGCGGCCGCAACACGTCGCGGCTGCCGGCAAACGCGCCGATCGCCAGCGCCGCGCCGGCAAGCAACGCCAGAAAGCCCGCGCCTTTCCACAGTCGCGCGGCGGGGCCGGCCTCCGGCGGCAGCGGATCGATCGCACGCAGCACCATGGCCGTTCCGATAAGCAGCGCCGCCCAGGCAATCATCTGCACCGCTGGCGGGAGCACGGGGGAAACGATCCAGATCGCCACAGCGAGCAGTAGCACGCCAAAAAAATGCTTCACCGAGCGCATCCAATGACCGGACTTCGGCAGGAACGCCCCCTCGAACACACCGACGAGTATTAACGGTACGCCCATGCCGATGGACATCGCGAATAGAGCGAGACCGCCCAGTATCACGTCGTGGGACTGGCTGATGTAGAGCAGCGCACCGGCCAGCGGCGCCGCCACGCATGGGCTGACGATGGCTGCTGACAATATGCCCATCAGCACCACGGCGCCCAAATGTCCACCCTTGAGCCGGTTGCTGGTTTCGCTGATTTTCGCGTGAAACCCGGAAGGCAACTGCAGTTCGTAGAAGCCAAACATCGAAAGCGCCAGCAGCACGAAAACCGCGGCAAAAGCGGACAGCACCCAGGCGTTCTGCAAGGCTGCGGAGAGCAGGTTACCGGACAGCGCCGCGGCGATGCCGATTCCAGTATAGGTAACCGACATGCCCAGCACATAGGCGCTGGACAGCGCGAACGCGCGCGTGCGCGTCGCTTTGCGGCCTTCGCCCACGATGATGCCCGAAAGGATCGGTATCATCGGCAGCACGCAGGGCGTGAACGTTAGCAGGATGCCGGCACCGAAAAACGCCGCGGCGATCAGCCAGAAACTGCCCGAGGCGAGCAGACCGTGAAATCGCGCCTCGTCGCCAAGCACAGCGGGCGCGCCTGTACCCGCGCCCGATGACACTGCCGAGACGTTGCCCGCGGCGGGGAGGTCGATTTCGGTCGTTTGCGTTTGCGGCGGGTAGCACACGCCCACGTCGGCGCAACCCTGCGAAGTGACCGCCAGCTTCAGTCTGTGCGTGGCTGGGTCGTGCGTGATCGGCAGCCGGATGCGCAGATCCTTGCGATAAGTCTCGACCTTACCGAAAAATTCGTCGTTGTGAACATCGCCTTGGGGGAATTGCGCCGTGCCCAGCTTTACCGTTGCGGGTTCGGCGGAGAATTTGAATCTGCTGCGGTACAGATAGTATCCGTCGGCGATTTTATAGCGCACCTCGAGCGTGTTCGCGTCGAGCGCGTGCGCCGAAAGCCGGAACGCGACCTCGGGTTGAAGCAGATCCTGCGCAGCGGCGAACCCGTTCAGCGACAGGGCGAGCAACAACGCGACAATTCGAAACAGGTTTGATTTCATACGTGGAATGTGTGGTCAGGCCGGGGCGCCGGCGCGCGTTTCGGATACGATCCACTGCAAATAGGCCGGCAGGCCATGAGCGATATTGACCGCAGTGATCTCGGGAAGTTCATACGGATGGTTGGCGCGGATCAAGGCTTCTAAGCCGGCATAGCGATCCTGCGCGGTTTTGATCAGCAGCGGATGCTCCTCTTCGCGCTGGATTTCCCCCTGCCAGCGATAGACCGAACTGCAGGGGGCGAGAATGTTAACGCAGGCGGCCAGCTGCCGTTCGACGAGCAGCGCCGCGAGTTTTTCCGCGCTCGCGCGATCCGGCAGGTTGGTGATGACGAGCAGGCTATCCATGGATTCGCTGGCGATTCAGTTTGCCGCGAGCCTGGGCACGCCATCGTAGACGCTGGGATAGCGCAGGCGCACGCCGAGCTCGGCTTTCATGCGCGTATTGACCAGACGGCGCGACTCGCGCATGAACGACAGCAGTCCCGCGGAAATTGCGCCTGCCTCGGCCGCCGCGCGCGACACACGCGGCGGGCGCGGCAAACCAGCGCGGTCGGCGACCAGATCGAAGTAATCGCCCATTTTGATTTCACTGTCGTCACTCGCATTGTATGCGCGGCCCGGCGCGGCGCTTTCGAGCGCCGTAGCGCAGATGGCGGCGAGGTCGTCGGCGTGGATGTGATTGGTATAGACGTCATCCTCCTCGCGCAATACCGGCGCGCCGCGCTGCAACTGTGCCAGCGGCAATCGCTGTGCCGCATAAATCCCGGGCACGCGCAGCACCGCTACCGCGACGCCGCGCTGCTCACCCCAGGCGAGCAGCGCGCGCTCCGCATCGGCGCGCCGCGCCCCGCGAGGGCTCTGCGGCACCAGCGGCCGGTCTTCGTCCACCCATGCGCCGCCGCAATCGCCGTAGACGCCGCTGGTGCTGATGTAGACCAGGCGTTCGGGCGGACGCGGCGAGAGCGCAGCGATCAGATTGGCGCTGCGCTGGTCGCGTTCACCGCTGTCGCCCGGCGGCGCCAGATGCAATACCAGCTCGGCTATCCCGGCCAGGGGGGTCAGCGTTGCCGGGGTATCGAGATCACCCTCGACCAGCTTCGCGCCGAGGGCGGCAATGCGCTCAGCCTGGCCAGCCGCGCGTACCAGGCCGAAAACCTGGTAATTGCGCGCGAGCTGCGGCAATGCGCGCAGCGCGATATCGCCGCAACCAACGATGAGCAGGCGCTTCATAGTAAAATTGTACCCGTTATCATTGCATTAGTTATTAAAGCCCGTTGCAAAGTCCGCCCCCGGCGGACCAAGCCAACGAAGCACGAGAAACGCGGCGGCATCGGAAAGGCCCCGACCATTGCCTCAGCCTCTCCCCTATCGAAGCAGGAATTGTCCATGTCCCACTTAGTCACCATCCGGCCCAGCGGCCACAGTTTCCATGTCCAGCCCGACGAGACGGTGCTGGTCGCCGCTCTGCGCGAGGGCTTCAGCCTCGCCTACGGCTGCCGCAACGGTGCCTGCGGCAGCTGCAAAGGCAGGCTGCTGGAGGGCAAGATCGACTACGGCAAGCATTCGGATACCGCGCTCACCGCCGCTGAGCAAAAAAGCGGTCTGGCGCTGTTCTGCGTCGCCCGCCCGCTGGGCGACATCGTCATCGAATGCCGCGAGGTCGGTGCGATCAAGGATCAGCAGATCAAGATCCTGCCCTGCCGCGTGCAGGCCATAAGCAAGCCGGCGCCGGACGTGGCGGTGATCTCCCTCAAACTTCCCGCGAACGAGCGCCTGCAATACCTGGCCGGGCAGTATATCGAGTTTCTGCTCAAGGACGGCAAGCGGCGCAGCTACTCCATGGCCAACGCCCCTCACGACGACGAACTGCTGCAAATCCACGTGCGCCACATGCCGGGCGGCCTGTTCAGCGACCACGTGTTCGACAAGATGAAAGTGCGCGACATCCTGCGCTTCGAAGGGCCGCACGGCACATTCTTTCTACGCGAAGACAGCGAAAAGCCGATCGTGCTGCTCGCCAGCGGCACCGGCTTCGCACCGATCAAGGCGATCATCGAGCACGCTCTGCACAAGGGCATCAAGCGGCCCATGGCCCTGTACTGGGGCGGTCGCCGACCGCGCGATTTGTACATGGACGATCTAGGCAGGGACTGGGCGCAGAAGCAGGCGCATTTCCGCTACGTGCCGGTGGTGTCCGACGCCTTGCCGGAGGACGCCTGGACCGGGCGCAGCGGGTTTGTTCATCGCGCGGTGATGGAGGATTTTCCCGACCTCTCCGTCCACCAAGTCTATGCCTGCGGCGCGCCGGTGGTGATCGAGGCGGCGCGGCGCGACTTTAGCGACCTGTGCGGGCTGCCGCCGGAGGAGTTCTACGCTGACGCGTTCACCACCGAGGCCGATCTGGCTAAGGTGAAGTAAGCGCGGGCGAGCCACGCGACGCTACCGCGTCGCACCCTACCCAGGTGCATCTATCTTAAGCACTTCGAGCAGCGTTTCCAGCTTATCCATGGGCGGCAGGCAAGTAAGGCCTTGACATACCCAGGCGTTGACAGCCTCGGACACCACGGGCTTGGCCAGCAGCGGCGGCAGGTCCGCCGTCCCCGGTGCAAGCGCGAGGATTAGCGTAGTCGGAAGGTAGGCAAGGTCCAGGGACCGCCGCCACTGGCGCATTTGCTCCGGCGCCCCGCGCAATACGACCACCCGCGGCGGCTCGATCGCCTCCTCCAGCGCCAGCAGCAGGCTGGTGTAGCCATTCGGATGCTGCGCGAGCGCCGGATAGAACAGCTGCAGCGTGCGCTCGGCGGCATCGAGGTAGCGCGTTTCGCCCGTGATATGCCCCAGACGCTGCAAGGCCAGCGCCGCCACGCCGTTACCCGAGGGCGTAGCGCTGTCGTAGCCTGGTTTTGGCCTGTAGATCAACTTTTCGTGGTCGTGGCTGGTGAAAAAGAACCCGCCCGAGCTTGGATCGTAGAACTGCTCCAGCAGCACCTCGGCCAGGTCCTCGGCGAATGCGAGATCGTCGCTGCGAAAATCGGTCTGCATGAGTTCGATCAGCGCGGCGAGCAGGAACGCGTAGTCGTCCAGATAAGCGTTGAGATGCGCGCGGCCGTCCTTGCAGGTGGCGAGCAGACGCGCGCGCGCCGGACCCTCTTCTGCGCGCCACAGCGTGCTGCGGATGAAATCGAGCGCGGCGCGCGCGGAGGCGAGCCACTCGGATCGCCCGAATACCCGCGCGGCGCGCGCCATGCCCGCTATCATCAGCGCATTCCAGCTGGTCAGGATCTTCTCGTCGCGCCCGGGCCGGATGCGGCTCTCGCGCGCCGCGAACAGCTTGGCGCGCGCGCGCGCGAGCAGCACGCCGCATTCCTGCGCCGACTGGCCTAGGGTTTCGGCGATTTCTTCCAGTGCTCGCGCCACATGCAGATGCCATTGCGCGCCCTCGAAATTAGCCGCCCGGTCGAGTCCGTAGAACGGCGCGCACACTGCATATTCTTCGTCGCTTAGCAGCGCGCGCGCCTGCTCCGGCGTCCAAACATAGAACTTGCCTTCTTCGTGCTCCGAATCGGCGTCCAGGCTGGAGTAATAGCCGCCTTGCGGCGACTGCATCTCGCGCAGGGTCCAGGCGACGGTTTCCTCCACCACTTCGGCAAACAGCGGATCGCGCGTCAGGGCCCAGGCGTCGCTGTAGCGCGCGAGCAGCGGCCCATTGTCGTAGAGCATTTTCTCGAAGTGCGGGATTAGCCAGTACGCGTCCACGCTATAGCGGCAGAAACCGCCGCCAAGCTGATCGTATATTCCGCCTACCGCCATGCGGCCCAGGGTATATACCGCCATTTTCAGCGGGTCGCCCTCCTCGGGGCTACGGCCGTCGGCCGCACTCGCCGCGTTTCGCCGCAGGCAGAGTTCGAGGTCGGTCGGATGCGGAAACTTGGGTGCAGCGCCGAAACCGCCGAAGCGCACGTCGTAACTCGCCGCGAGATTTTTCAGCGCCAGGTCAATAGGATCGCCGGAGAAATCCGAGTGGTGTGCCGGCTGCGCCGGCTGCAAGCGCTCGAAGCCGGAAACTATGGCCTCGCCCTGCCGCGCGATCTGCGTTCGTTCGGCGTGGTAGAACTGCGCCACGCGCTCGAGCAGGTCGGCGAAGCCCGGCAGGCCGTAGCGCGGCGTCTTGGG
>CAZRMO010000051.1:0-26835 GCA_964601155.1 uncultured Enterobacteriaceae bacterium | reverse complement strand
AACGCCTGTCAACGCGGGAGAAGAAAGCTTGAACATCCAGGAAATCCTCGAGTATCTGCCACACCGCTATCCATTTCTGCTCATCGACCGCGTGATCGAGTGCGAATTGGACAAGCGCATCCGGGCGCTGAAAAACGTCAGCGTCAACGAGCCCTACTTCAACGGCCATTTTCCGTATTACAAGGTGATGCCCGGCGTGCTCATCGTCGAGGCCATGGCGCAGGCCGCGGCGATCCTCTCGTTTCGCAGCATGGGAATCAAGCCGGACAACAAGTCCGTGTATTATTTTGCTGGTATCGACAGGGCACGCTTCAAGAAACCGGTCATCCCGGGCGACCAGCTGGTGCTGGAGGTCAGCATCGAGCGTACCGTGCGCAACGTGGTCAAATATGCCGGCAAAGCCTATGTGGGGGACGCGCTCGTGGCCGAAGCCGAACTGCTCTGCACTCTCCGTCCGATATAATGATTCACCCCAGCGCTATCGTCCATCCTCGCGCGCGGCTGGGTGAAAACGTCAGCATCGGCGCCTATAGCGTGGTCGGCGAGCATGTTGAGATCGGCGACGATACCCGCATTGGCCCGCACGTTGTGATCGAAGGACATACCCGGATGGGCCGGGACAATCACGTGTTCCAGTTCTGCTCGCTCGGCGCGATGCCGCAGGACAAGAAATACGGCGGCGAACCGACGCGCCTGGAAATCGGCGACGGCAATACCATACGCGAATTCTGCACGCTCAACTGCGGCACCGCGCAGGACGTGGGCGTGACCCGCCTGGGCAGCGACAACTGGGTCATGGCCTATGTGCACCTCGCCCACGACTGCCAGATCGGCGACCACACCATTTTCGCCAACAACGCCCAGCTCGCCGGCCACGTGCACGTCGGCGATCACGCCATCCTTGGCGGCTTCACCGGCGTGCATCAGTTCGTGCGTATCGGTGCCCACAGCTTCACTGCTATCGCCACGGTCCTGGTGCACGACCTGCCGCCGTACGTGATGGCAGCAGGCGACACGGCCAAAGCCTACGGCATCAACACCGAGGGGCTGCGCCGGCGCGGCTTCTCCGCGGCCGCGCTAGCCGATATCAAGCGCGCCTATAAGACGCTGTACAAGTCCGGCCTGACGCTGGATCAAGCCCGGGCGCAGCTCGCCGAACAAGCTACGACATGCGCTGAAATCGGCTTGCTCGTCGATTTTCTACAAGGCTCCACGCGCGGGATCGTGCGCTGACGTGAGCGAAACAGCGCCCACCATCGGCATGGTCGCCGGCGAGGCGTCGGGCGATCTGTTGGGGGCGCATTTGATCGCCGCCTTGCGAGCCCACCTGCCGCGAGCGATTTTCATCGGCATCGGCGGGCCGAAGATGCAATCCGCGGGTCTAAGCAGTCTGTTTCCGATGGAACGGCTGGCGGTGCGCGGCTATGCCGAGGTGCTGCGTCATTATCCGGGCCTAGTATGGATGCGGCGCAAGCTGCGACTGGCCCTGCTCGACGCGCGACCGCAACTGTTCATCGGCGTAGACGCGCCGGATTTCAATCTGGGCCTGGAAGCCGGCCTCAAGCGCGCCGGCGTGCCCGTCGTGCATTATGTTAGCCCCTCGGTCTGGGCCTGGCGCGGCGGCCGCATCGCGGCCATTGCGCGTTCGGTCGACCACGTGCTGACGCTGTTTCCGTTCGAGCCTGCGATATTCAGCAAAGCCGGTGTTGCCGCAACCTATGTCGGCCATCCGCTCGCCGATCTGATTCCCGAGCAGGATCAGACGGCCAGCGCGCGGGAACAACTCAAAATCGCCTCCGAAAGCAAGGTGATCGCGCTGTTGCCGGGGAGCCGTCAGTCAGAGCTGCGCTACATGGCGGACACTTTCATCGCGACCGCCAAGCTACTGGCACAGAAAATCGAGCAACCCCTGTTTCTCGTTCCGCTCGTAAGCCGCGAAACGCGCGAGATTTTCGAGGGCGCTCTGTACCGGTCCGGCGCGGACGACTTGAATTTGACCATACTGTTCGGCCACGCGCGCGAAGCGCTCGCCGCCGCCGATGTCGCACTGGTGGCCAGCGGCACAGCCACGCTGGAAGCAGCACTGCTCAAAAAGCCCATGGTGATCACTTACAAGATGGCCGGAGGCAGCTGGCTGCTGATGCGGCGCATGGGCTACCTGCCTTATATCGGCTTGCCCAACGTCCTCGCCGGGGAGTTCGTCGTGCCGGAGTTGCTGCAGCACGACGCAACTCCGGAAAACCTCGCCCAAGCCCTGCACAACGCGCTCAACGACAGTGTGCTGCGCGCGCGCCTGCCGCAACGCTTTTCCGCGATTCATCGCGAACTGAAATGCGATACCGCGGAGCAGGCCGCCAGGGCGGTGCTGCCTCTGCTCCTTGCGCGCTGATCGTGTCTCGTCGTTCGTCGATCGTTGATCGCGGGTCGTTGTTCGTGGGACGAACCACGAGCAACGAACAACGAACCGCGCATTTAATCTGCGGCGTGGATGAAGCCGGGCGGGGGCCGCTGGCCGGTCCGGTCTATGCCGCCGCAGTGATTCTGGATCCGGACGCAGTCGTCGCCGGCCTGGCCGATTCCAAAACCCTGTCCGCGCCGCGCCGACTGGAGCTGGCTGGCCAAATTCGCCGGCACGCGCTCGCTTGGGCGGTCGCTTCGGCCTCGGTGGCCGAGATCGATACGATTAATATCCTCCAGGCAAGCCTGCTGGCCATGGGCCGCGCGGTCGAACAGCTGAGCCTGGCACCCGGCGAAGTGCTGGTCGATGGCACGCATTGTCCAGCGGTCGCCTATACGGTCAGGGCCATCGTCAGGGGCGACAGCCAGATCGCCGCGATTTCCGCAGCGTCGATTCTGGCCAAGACGGCGCGCGATGCGGAAATGCTGCGGCTGCACCAACTGTTCCCGAATTACGGACTGGATCGGCACAAGGGCTACCCGACCGCCGACCATCTGGCTGCCTTGGAGCGATACGGTGTGAGTGAAATCCACCGCCGCAGCTTTGCGCCGGTACGCAGGCTGCTCCGGGGCTAAGCCACTAGCGCGCTCAAGCGAGTTCGCGCAGCAGGCGCAGCAAGCTCGCCTGCTCGTTTTGCGGCCGGAACAAGTGCCGCCGCGCCGCGATGCCGCGCTTGAGCGACTGGTAATACGCCTGGTGGCGCATCGCCTTGGTCAGCAGTTTGGCCAGCGCCTTATCGTCTGCGAGCGGGTAGTAGCCGGGATAGTCTGCTCCGAGCATGCCGATATTGCCGGGAATGGCGGAAGCCAGCACCGGCACCCCTATGCATACGGCTTCCACGATCGCGTTTGCGCCGCCTTCCATGCGCGAGCTCATCACCATCAGCTGGCTGCGTGCCAACCAGCCCAGCGCGCGCCAATGCGGCATGCCGTCGAGCCAACGGTAGCGCGGCTCCTCGGCCATGAGGGACTCAGCCTGCGCCGCCATTTCCGGCGACATTGCCTTGCCCAGATGCACCAGTTCGATCTTTTCCGCTGGCGCAATGCGTTTCAGCGCCAGCGCGGCGCGAAACGGATCCTTCTCCTCGCGCAAATGTCCAAGGACGCAGACGCGAAATACCTTCCCGCGCGGGGCCACCTTCGCCTTGACCTGCGCCGATTGATAGACCACCCGGGTCTTCGCGCGCAGCCGGCGCGGCAGGGCCTGTAAGCCCTTTTCCTGCAGTACCACGAGACGCTGCGCCGTCTGCAGCGACTGCTGTGCGTCCTGGTCACGGTTTATGTCGCGGTACAGATCGGTCCCGGTAAGCACCACCACCAGTTTCCCGTCGGCATGCGTTTCGCGAAAGCGCAGGATGGACGCATGGCTGCGACGTGCGTGCAAAGCGAACAGGACATCGGGTTTTCCGGAATGCCATTCCGTCGCCAGGGTGACTTTGTGTCCTGCCGCGCGCAGCATCGCAGCCCAGCGCTGCGCCGTGTGCCGGTTGCCGGTGCGCGACGCAGCGCGCGCTGGCGTGACGATTGCAATTTTCACCCTGCGGGTTCTCGGTTAGACTTATGGACCGTCATTCTTTCAAGCATGCGCATCATAGTTCAATTCGACACCACCGGCCAGGCGGCGCAGCTGCGCGCGCGTACCTGCGCGACATGAAACTGATACGCTCGCGCGAAAATCCGCGCTTCAAGGCGCTACGCCAGCTCGCCACCTCCACGCGCGAGCGCCGCAGGGCGGGCTTGGCGCTGCTCGACGGCATGCATTTGATCTCGGCCTATCGCGCGAGCGGCGGCGTGCCCGAGCAACTGATTCTGAGCGAAAGCGGCGCGGCCAACGCCGAAGCAGCGCAGCTCGCGGCGGGGGTGGACGAGCAGGCGTTGCTGGTGCTGGCAGATCCGCTGTTCAACGACGTCGCACAGGTCGCGACGCCGACCGGCATCGTCGCGCTGATACGCACGCCCGCGCACGGTCCCTTGCCGCAAACGATCGAACGTTGCGTGATGCTGGAAAATATTCAGGACGCGGGCAACCTCGGCTCGATCCTGCGCAGCACCGCGGCCGCGGGCATCGCCACTGTCCTGCTTTCCACCGGTTGCGCCTTCGCCTGGTCGCCCAAGGTGCTGCGCGCCGGGATGGGCGCGCATTTCAGCCTCGATATATTTGACAACACCGATCTCCCCGCTGCGGTCCAGCGGCTGTCGGGCCGCTTGATCTGCGCCAGCAGCCATGCGCAAAAAACGCTTTATCAGGTTGATCTGCGCGGCCCGCTTGCCTGGGCCTTCGGTAACGAGGGAGCAGGACTGAGCGCAGCCTTGGCCGCCGTTGCGGCCGAACAATTGCGCATCCCCATGCCGGGCGGCGCCGAATCGCTGAACGTGGCGGCTGCGGCGGCGATTTGCCTGTTCGAACAGGTGCGGCAAAGAGCTTGAACGTTTGCGCTAGGATTTGCTCGTTGAGCGCATCAGGCGCTGTTTCTCCCTTTCCCAATCGCGCTTTTTTTCGGTTTCGCGCTTGTCGTGCTGCTTCTTGCCGCGGGCGAGGCCGATGTCGATTTTGATTCTGCCTCTCGTATAGTGCATATCGAGCGGCACCAGGGTATAACCGGCGCGCTCGACTTTGCCGATCAGATGCTCGATCTCCTGGCCATGGAGCAGCAGTTTGCGCGTGCGCACGGGGTCGGGATGGATATGGGTGGAGGCCGTGGGCAGGGCGCTGATATGGCCGCCGACCATGTAGATCTCGGCGCCACGGATGAGCACATAGGCGTCCTTTAGCTGCACCCGCCCGGCGCGGATGGCCTTGGCTTCCCAGCCTTCCAGCACCAGTCCGGCTTCATAACGCTCCTCGATGAAATAATCGTGAAAGGCTTTCTTGTTCTGGGCGATCTTCATGGGAGCATGTATTGGTACAATCGAGTAATTTTAACAGTTGCGCCGACTCGTTATGGCCATAGTGGAAAAATCAGTCTTGATCAGCCATAGCGCAGCCAAAATGTATGCCTTGGTTGCGGACTGCGAGACTTACCCGCAGTTTTTGCCCTGGTGCAGCGCCACCGAAGTACGGGCGCTAGGTGAGAACAAGGCTGCGGCCACGCTGCATATCAACTATCACGGCCTGCGCCTGCACTTCACCACGGAGAACCGGATGGAAAAGGACGCCTTGATCGATATGAAACTGATCAACGGCCCGTTCAAGCACCTGGATGGCTACTGGCGCTTCGTGCCGCTATCTGAGCAGGCATGCAAAATAGAGTTCCGATTGAATTACGAACTCTCGGGCAAGTTGATGGAAAAGATCGCCGGGCCGGTGTTCAGTCACATCGCCAATACCCTGGTCGAAGTCTTCGTCAAGCGGGCGGCCACCCTGTACGGACCGGGTTAGATATGCGCATCGAGGTGGTCTACGCCTTGCCGCAACGGCAGGAGCGGGTCTTGCTGGACCTTGCGCCCGGGAGCACCGTCCTGGATGCGATACAGGCGAGCGGCTTGCGGCAGCGGCTGCCGGAGATCAAGCTAGACCGCGCGGGGGTATGGGGCCAGCCGGTCAGCCCCGATACCCGGCTGCGCGACCTGGATCGGGTGGAGATCTACCGGCCCCTGACCGCAGATCCCAAGGAAATCCGGCGCAAGCGCGCGGCAAGGGCCCGGAAATAGGCTACTTGCACGCTGCGGCAGCGTCCTTCCGCGCCTGGGCCGTCTGCTGGGCAATTTCCGCGTCGGTGAGGAAGACGCGCTCACCCTTTTCGTTGATGCGCACTTGGCGCCCGCCCGCTTCCAGATTGGCCAATGCGGCCCTTGCGCTCTTGCAGTACTCCGCCTTGCGGCGCGCTTGTGCTTCCTTTCTTGCCTGCTCTGCCTGCTCTTTGGCCGCGTCGGCCTGGCGCTTGCGGAATGCCTGATCCCGCTCGGCCAGGCTCTTAGGCCCCCCCTCTGCGGGACTCGCTGCAGGCGCAGCGGCGGGACTCGCCGCAGACGCAGCGGCGGGTGCTGGGGCGGCGGCAGGCTCGGTAGCCGGCTCGGCAGGAGCCTGTAGCGTTTCGGTCTTGATGTTGCTCGGCGGAGGTTGGTCCGAATAATGCACTTCGCCGTTTGCGTCCACCCATTTGTACGTCTGAGCCGTTGCCGGCAGGGCCAAGCATAGCGCCAACCCTATAGCTAGCAAAAATCGTTTCATGCGGATATGCCTTCCTTTTGCTCGATTTCATCCAAATTAGCGACTTTCCGCCGCCGCGTCAAATGCGCTTAACGCGCGAGCGCCGGTCCGGTTTCAGGCGCTGCCTGTTTGCCGCCCCAGGGCAGGCGCGTATAATGCGGCTTTGTGGCCAGGAGTTTTGCTATGCGCGCCATTCAAAAAGCGCTGACCTTCGACGATGTCCTGCTCGTTCCCGCCCATTCGACCGTCCTCCCGCGCGACGTTTCCCTCAAAACCCGGCTGACGCGCAAGATCCAACTCAATATTCCTTTGGTGTCGGCTGCGATGGACACCGTGACCGAAGCGCGGCTCGCAATTGCGATCGCCCAGGAAGGCGGCATCGGCATCGTGCACAAGAACCTTAGCCCCAAGGCGCAGGCGGCCGAAGTGCTGAAGGTCAAGCGCTTCGAATCGGGCGTGCTGCGCGACCCGATGACCGTGTCGCCGGAGATCACGGTACGCGAACTGCTCGCGCTGACCCAACAATACCGCGTGTCGGGCTTCCCGGTCATCGACAAAGGCAAGGTCGTCGGTGTCGTGACCAACCGCGACTACCGCTTCGAAACCGACCTGGACGCCCCGGTGAGCGCCGTCATGACCCCGCGCGAGCGCCTTATTTATGTGAAGGAGGGCGCCAGCGCCGAGGAGGCGCGAGCGCTGCTGCACAAGTATCGATTGGAACGGGTGCTGGTGGTCAACGACAGCTTCGAGCTGCGCGGGCTGGTGACGGTGAAGGACATTCTGAAAGCAACCGAACACCCGCTCGCAAGCAAGGATGATCAGGGCAAGCTGCGCGTAGGCGCAGCCGTCGGCGTGGGCGAGGGTACGGAGGAGCGCATCGGACATCTGGTCGAGGCGGGCGCCGACGTGATCGTGGTGGATACGGCGCATGGCCATGCCCAGGGCGTACTCGACCGGGTGCAATGGATCAAGAAGAATTTTCCGAACGTGGAAGTCATCGGTGGCAACATCGCCACGGCTTCCGGCGCCAAAGCCCTGGTGGATCACGGCGCCGACGGCGTCAAGGTAGGCATCGGCCCGGGCTCGATTTGCACCACGCGCGTCATCGCCGGGGTCGGTGTGCCGCAGATATCCGCTGTGCAGAACGTTTTCGCGGCGCTGAAGGACACCGACGTGCCGTTCATCGCAGATGGCGGCGTGCGCTATTCGGGCGACGTCGCCAAGGCGATCGCCGCCGGAGCGGATACGGTGATGATGGGCAGCATATTCGCCGGTACCGAAGAGGCGCCCGGCGAAACCATCCTGTACCAGGGCCGCTCCTACAAGCTTTACCGCGGCATGGGTTCCCTGAGCGCCATGCAGGAAGGTGCGGCGGACCGCTATTTCCAGGATCCGGCCAACAATGTCGACAAGCTCGTTGCCGAAGGCATCGAGGGCCGTGTGCCCTACAAGGGCAGCGTGGTCAGCATCCTCTTCCAGATGGTGGGGGGGCTGCGCGCCAGCATGGGCTATTGCGGTTGTGCCACCATTGGCGACATGCGCACCAGAACGGAGTTTGTCGAAATCAGCTCGGCAGGCATGCGCGAGTCGCATGTGCACGACGTGCAGATCGTCAAAGAGGCGCCCAATTACCAAGTCGAATGACGCGCAACCCGTAACCCGACTCATCCGATCAAAGGCCGGTCGTGTTTCGAATTACACGAGCGGCCTTTCCAATTTTGAAGGTTGAAAAATGCATCAGAAAATCCTCATTCTCGACTTTGGCGCGCAATACACCCAGCTGATCGCGCGGCGCGTGCGCGAAGCCCGGGTCTACTGCGAGATTCATCCCTACGACGTCAGCGAGCAGTTCGTGCGCGAGTTCGGCGCCAAAGGCGTGATCCTCTCCGGCAGCTATCTGTCGGTGACCGAAGACACGACGGCGCGCGCCCCGCAGGCGGTGTTCGATCTGGGCGTGCCGGTGCTGGGTATCTGCTACGGCATGCAGACCATGGCCGGGCAACTTGGCGGCCAGGTCGAGGCGGGCAAGGTGCGCGAATTCGGCTACGCTGAGGTGCGCGCGCGCGGCCACACGCGCCTGTTCGAAGGCATCGAGGATTTCCGCACACCCGAGGGCCACGGTATGCTCAAGGTGTGGATGAGCCACGGTGACAAAGTCACGCAGCTGCCTCCGGGATTCAAGCTCATGGCCTCGACCGAATCCTGCCCGATTGCGGCCATGGCCGACGAGGCGCGCGGCTTCTACGCGGTGCAATTCCATCCCGAGGTCACGCACACGGCTCAAGGTACGGCTATCCTCAAGCGCTTCGTCAACGACATCTGCGGATGCAGCGGCGATTGGAACATGCCTGACTATGCGTCCGAGGCGATCGCGCGCATTCGCGATCAGGTAGGCGCAGACGAAGTGATCCTCGGACTTTCGGGCGGGGTCGATTCCTCGGTCGCCGCCGCGCTGATTCACCGTGCCATCGGCAAGCAGCTCACCTGCGTGTTCGTTGACCACGGCCTGCTGCGCCTGAACGAGGCCGAGCAAGTAATGGCGACCTTCGCCCGCAGCCTCGGCGTCAAGGTGATTCACATCGACGACAGCGCGACGTTCATGGGCAAGCTCGCCGGCGTCGCCGACCCGGAGCAGAAGCGCAAGATCATCGGCCGCGAATTCGTCGAGGTGTTCCAGCGCGAGGCGGCGAAGATCAAGAATGCCAAGTGGCTGGCGCAGGGCACCATCTATCCCGATGTGATCGAATCCGCCGGCGCCAAGACCAAGAAGGCGACCAACATCAAGTCGCACCACAATGTCGGCGGCCTGCCCGATACCCTGCATCTCAAGCTGCTCGAGCCGCTGCGCGAGCTGTTCAAGGACGAGGTGCGCGAACTCGGCGTGGCGCTCGGCCTGCCGCACGACATGGTCTACCGCCACCCGTTCCCCGGGCCGGGGCTGGGCGTGCGCATCCTGGGCGAGGTCAAGCCCGAGTACGCCGACCTGCTGCGCCGCGCCGACGCCATATTTATCGAGGAGCTGCGCGCGGCGCGCGATGCCGAAGGACGCAGCTGGTACGACGCCACCTCCCAGGCATTTGCGGTATTCCTGCCGGTGAAGGCGGTGGGCGTGATGGGCGACGGCCGCACCTACGAGTACGTGGTGGCGCTGCGCGCGGTGCAGACGCAGGACTTCATGACCGCGCACTGGGCGCACCTGCCGCACGAGCTGCTGGGCAAGGTTTCCAACCGCATCATCAACGAGGTGCGCGGCATCAACCGCGTGGTCTACGACATCTGCGGCAAGCCGCCGGCGACCATAGAGTGGGAGTAGCCGCGGCGGTGCAGAGACAATACCTTTGGCGACAGACCGGTGGGTGACGACAGTATTTTCATGCTGGCTGCGCTGGAGCAGGCGCGCAAGGCGCAGGCCGCGGGCGAGGTGCCGGTCGGCGCCGTGGTGGTGAAAGACGGCGAAATCGTAGGCCTCGGGTTCAACGCGCCGATCGGCAGGCACGACCCCACAGGCCATGCGGAAATCCTCGCACTGCGGGCGGCCGCAACAAAGCTAGACAATTACCGCCTGCCCGACTGCGAACTCTACGTGACCCTGGAGCCCTGCGCGATGTGCGTAGGCGCGATGCTGCATGCGCGCATCGCGCGCCTGGTCTACGGCGCCGCCGATCCCAAGACAGGCGCCTGCGGCAGCGTGCTCGACCTGTTCTCCGAGCCGCGGCTGAATCACCACGCCACGGTCACCAAAGGCGTCATGGCGCAGGAATGCGGCGCGTTGTTGCGCGAATTCTTTGCCGCCAAGCGGGCGAAGGTCTGACATGCCGCACATTCGCATCAGCCTGCGCGGACAGATCCTGGAGATGTTCGACGACATGGGCAAGCGGGTGCGCAGCTACGCCGTGTCGACCGCGAAAAACGGCCCGGGCGAGCTGAAGGACAGTTTCTGCACCCCGCGCGGCAAGCACATCATCCGCGCCAAGATCGGCGCCGGCGCCGCCGAGAACACGGTGTTCGTCGGGCGCAGGCCTACCGGAGAAATCTACACACCGGAGCTGGGGGAGCGAAATCCCGGGCGCGACTGGATGCTGACCCGCATCCTCTGGCTGTCGGGCTGCGAGCCGGGGTTCAACCGGCTGGGCGAGGTGGACACGATGCGGCGCCACATCTACATTCACGGAAGCCCGGACAGTGCCGCCATGGGCGAGCCAGGATCGATCGGCTGCATACGCATGCGCAACCGAGACGTGGTCGAGCTGTTCAATTCGGTTGCCCCGGGCACGCCGGTGGAAATCGTCGATACCTGATTCTCCGGCGGACTCCGATTTGGGCAGCGATCGGCCCGGGGGCGGGCCTCCCACAAGGTGCGCCTCTCGCCGTCTCACTGCTCGAACAGGGCTCGAATCTTGGCGGCGTCGGGGCGTTCGATGACGCCTTTTTCGGTGATGAGGCCCGTGATCAGCGCCGCCGGCGTGACGTCGAAAGCGGGATTGACAACGCCGACGCCTTCCGGGGCCCAGCGCATGCCGCGAAAACCGGTGACTTCCGCCGGATCGCGCTCTTCGATTGGGATACCGCTGCCGTCGGCGATGGCCCGATCGATGGTAGAGAGCGGCGCCGCGATGTAGAAGGGGATGCGGTGGCGCTCGGCCAGCACCGCCACGGTATAGGTGCCGATCTTGTTGGCGGTATCGCCATTGGCGGCGATGCGGTCGGCGCCGACGACGACCACGTCGACTCTGCCTTGCTGCATCAGGTAGCCCACCATGTTGTCGGTCGCCAGGGTCACCGAGATTTTTTCCTGCACCATTTCCCATGCGGTGAGCCGCGCGCCCTGCAGATACGGCCGGGTTTCGTTGGCGATCACGCTGATGTGTTTGCCCGCATCGCGCGCCGAGCGGATCACGCCCAGGGCCGTGCCGTGGCCGGCAGTGGCGAGCGCGCCAGCGTTGCAATGGGTCATGATGCGCGCGCCGTCGGCAATGAGCGCCGCACCATGGCGGCCCATGGCGCGGTTGATCTCTATGTCGTCGCTGCGTATTTGATGCGCCAGGGCTAGCAGCGCGCTGGCTTCCGCCTCGGTGGCGCCGCCGCGGGCCTGCGCATGACACTGGCGCATGCGCTCGATCGCCCAGAACAGGTTGACCGCGGTCGGGCGGCTGGCGGCGAGCACCCGGAAAGCGCCATCCAATGCCGCGTCGAATTGCGCACGCGGTGCCTGCGCGTGGCGCTGCGCCTCGAGTGCCACGCCATAGGCAGCAGTGCAGCCGATCGCAGGCGCGCCGCGCACCACCATGTCGCGAATCGCTGCGGCCGTTTGGACCGCGTCCTCGCAGGCGACGTATTCGAATTCTAGCGGCAGCCGCCGCTGGTCTATGAGTTCCAGCCGGCCTTCGCCCCAGCGCAGGGTTTCTACGTTCATGCGAGCAGCTTTCTCAAATGACGCGCTCGTTGCCACCGTCGACCGGCACCTGGGCCGCGGTCGTCTTTGCGAACAACGGCCCGCACATCTCGGCCGCCAGTTCGGCCACGTCGCGGCTCCTGACCTCGGTCTTGAGCACGTTGTTGGTCTTGTATTCGTCTACCGTAAGTCCATAGTGCTTGGCGCGTTGCGACAGCACCTCTTCGGTCCAGATGCCGGTATCGAACACGGCGTTCGGGTGCAGGGAGTTGATGCGTATGCCGTCCGCCCCCCATTCCAGCGCGGCGACGCGGGCGAGCTGGTTGAGCGCGGCCTTGGAGGCCGAATACGCTGCCGCGCCGGGCCCTGGCGCTGGCACGTTCTTGGAGCCAATGACCACCACGCGCCCTCCCTTGGGCGCGAGCTTGAGCAGGGGATGGCAGGCGCGCATCAGGTACAGGTTGGCATCGAGGTTGATTGTCATCACCTTGCGCCATTCTTCGGTCATCAGCTCGGCGATCTTGCGGCTTGCGGCGAATATGCCTGCGTTCAATATCAGCATGTCCAGACCGCCGTAGGCGAGCACCGACCGCTCGAGCGCGGATTGGATCGCGCTCTCGTCGGTCAGGTCGCAGCGCAAGCCGAGAAAATCCTTGCGTTCGTAGATTGTCTCCACGGCAGGATTGATATCCAGACCGACCACCGCTGTGCCGCGTGCGAGCAGCGCTTCTGCGCAGGCCTTGCCTATGCCCGAAGCCGCGCCGGTGACCAGTGCGATTTCGCCGGCGAACAGCGGCGGCTTGCCGCCTTTTCTTAGCTTCGCCTGCTCCAGGTCCCAGTATTCGACCTCGAACAGCTCGCGCTGGGGCAGGGCACAGTAGCCGCCCAAGGCCTGCCCGCGCTGCATGACCCGCATGTTGTGCTGGTACAACTCAGCGACGATTGCAGCGTCTTTTGCGCTCCTGCCGGCCGCAGCCAGGCCGAATGCCGGGTCGAGCACCATGCGCGGCGCCGGATCGAGCATGGTCTTGGCTTCCTTCGCCTGCGGCGCGTGCTCGTCGAAATAGGCTTGGTAGCCGCGCGCATACGCATCCACGTCCGTGCCGAGCATGGGCATGCGCTTGGTGCGGATGATATGGTCGGGCGTGATCGGCCCCTGCTGCGACAATGCAATCAGGTCGTCGCGCTGCGCGAAAGCCAGGGTCTCGTCATCTGTATGCGTCGCCATGATCATCGCTGCGCCTGCCGTCTGCGACAGCTTACGTCGCAATTGCGCCTGTTGCAGCGGCTCGATGCTGGACCGCCGGATTACAGGCCTTGGGATATCCCAGGCGCCCTGCGCCTTCAGATAATCCTCCGCGCGGCGCACCAGTTCGATCATGCGCTCGTAGGATTGTCTGGCGCTGTCGCCGAATGAAAAAATGCCGTGATTCATGAGCACCATGCCCATGGTGTTCGGGCCCGCCTGGCGTGGATACTCCGCCGCGCACAAGCGCGCGAGGTCGAAACCCGGCATGACGTAGGGAATGATCACCACCGCGTCGCCATAGATCTCGCGTACGCGCCGTTCGCCGTCAGCCGTGTCGGTTACCGCAAGCACCGCGTCTGCGTGCGTGTGGTCCACAAATTTGTACGGCAGACTGGCGTGCAGTATGGTCTCGACCGAGGGCGCGGGCGCGGAGGCCTGGAGCATATGCGTCGCGAGCTGGTTCACCATCTGGGTGTCCGACAAGGCATCCAAACGCGCCAGGCGTTGCAGATAGTCGAGTCTGACCGGCGCAAAGCCGGCCGACTCTATGGTTTCCAGGTCCCAGCCGCTGCCCTTGATGTACAGGACATTCTCGTCCTCGCCGAACAGGTTCTTCTGCACCACCTTTACCGAGGTGTTGCCGCCGCCGTGCAGCACCAGAGTCTTGTCGCGACCGAGCAGCCGCGAAGTATAGACGCGCAACTCGAGTTCATTGCGGCATTGCGCCGCTTCCTTGTCGTCCCAGAGGCTCTGCATGTTCAACTCGCGAAGGAGGCGCGTATTATACCCGCCATGTCAGCAGCAGCATTTTCCATCCGCCTGTGCCGGTGGGACGAGGCGCGCGCCGAGGCGCGCCGCATCCGCGAACTGGTGTTCGTGCGCGAACAAGGCGTGCCGCTGGCGCTTGAAATGGACGATCAGGATGCCGACTGCGATCACGCGCTCGCATTGACTGAAGACGGACTGGCGGTCGGAACAGGGAGGCTGCTTCCGGACGGTCACATCGGGCGCATGGCAGTATTGAAGGAGTGGCGCGCCAAAGGCGCGGGCGCGCTGCTACTGCAATCCTTGATCGAGCAGGCGCGGCAACGGGGTCACGCGCGCGTGCGCCTGAATGCGCAGCTTGATGCTGCCGGGTTCTACCGGCGTTTCGGTTTCGCGGTTTCGGGGCCGGAGTTCATGGAGGCGGGCATACCCCACGTCGCCATGCGGCGCGAACTGACTAAGCCTCCAGCATGAAGCGCAAACTGACGGTGGGGCCGATCTCGCCGCCGGACAAGACGGTGCGTTCGCTGAAGCTGACGCTGCCTTCAGTTCCGAACAGCACGGCCGTAGACGAGCGCGTTCCGTATTTTGACGACACGATCAGCGCCGGCGACAGCACCCGCTCCAGCTCGGCGCCGACGCCGGTATCCGGAAGCTCACTCTCGTCCGCAGGTTCGCAATCATGCAGCAGGTCCAGCAGCGCTTCGGCGTTCGGCTCGTCCGCCATGGCCTCCTGCAGACGCTGTTTGCCGCGCACGACTTTCGGCCAGGGCGTATCGAGCAGATTATTCGAAAGTCCGTGGATCCCACGCGGCACCTGTTGCACCGACCCGGCGCGGCTGGAGAAATAGAAAATGCCGTCGACGCCCCCGGCCAACAGATTGAAGCCCTTGTAATCTGGCGCACGCGCTGCGACGTCCTCGAGGTATTCGCGCGGCTCCCGCTCCGAAGTGAGAAAGTCGCTTACCAGTTGCCCGCGCGAAGGCGCATCGTCTTTGCGCTCGCGCGGGTCGCGAAAATTGGTAAGCGCGGCAAAACGGCCCGCTCGGGTGACGCCCAGCCAGGTTCCCATGCACTCGAGGTCGCGCCCGGCAAGAACCTGCGGATGATCGTGCCAAAACGCCGCTTTTGCCGTCGGCCGCCGATAATATTCGTCGCGGTTGGCCGCGATCACCAACGGGTACTCGGGATGCACACCGTGCGCGAACAGGATCAGGCACATGGCGCAGCCTCAGCCGAGCGCATAGGGCAGGGGTTCGATGCGTAATACCGGTCCGTCGGCGGATTTAAAATGCAGTCCTGCTTGGGCGATGCTGCTGGTCTGCGCCACCGCCAGCAGATCGTAGCCGCCGTCGGGCGCGGCCTGCGCATTGACCACCATGCCGCTCGCCTGCGCTTCGGGCTCGCCGCCGAACAAGGGGTCGCCTGCCTGCGGCTGCACCTCACCTTCCACATGGGCGAGGACCATGCGCCGCTTGAGCTGGCCCAAGTACTGGGTGCGCGCGATAATTTCCTGGCCGGGATAGCAGCCTTTTTGAAAATTCACTGCGCCTATGAGCTCCATGTTGGCCATCTGCGGCACGAATTGCTCCTGCGTGGCTGGCGTGATCAAGGGTATGCCGTTCCTGATCTCCAGCCATTCCCAGCAGGGCGCGCCGACCGGGGTAAGCGCCGCCGCCAGCTTGCGCCATGATTGTTCCGCCGATCCGGGTATCGCGACCAGTTGATACCTTTCCCCGGGCAGGGCGATCAGGGTGCCGATGACCGGATCGTGGACGAGTTGATGGGTTGCCTGCGGCAGCACGGGAAACATGTCGCGCAACGCGCCCGCGACCGCCTTGCCGGCCAGACCCAGCACCGGCCGCGCTTCGCTGGCGTCCTCCAGCTTCACTTTGGCGCGCAGCACGAACATGCCCAGTCGTTTTTGTATCGCCGGCAGCAGGGAGCGCGCCAGTTCCAGGTTATAAACCTCGCCCTCCCGCCACAGCAGGAAATTGGCCAGCATGCGCCCTTTGGCCGAGTTGTAGGCTGCATACTCGCTACGCTCCGGCGCGAGTTGTTTGACGTCGTTGCTGAGCTGGCCGTGGAGGAAAGCCTGCACATCTGCACCGCTGCACGCGATTACCCCTAGGTAGCCGAGCGGCGCAACGATGCCCTCGTCGCGGGCCGCGCGCAACTCGGCCGCCGCATCGCCGAAATGCGTCACTAGGCCCGCCTCAATGCGGGCTCCGCTCGCTTTCAATACGCCCTGCCAGGCAGAAGTCATCGGCATCCTACGTGCTTGGGTTATTCGTCAAGTATGCGTGATAATATGAAATTCAAGCAGGTATTATAGCGTCTAGAAATTTCCCGTTACCCCCACACGGACCCGCTCGCCAACGAATGTCGCCATGGATCAAACGCGTTTTACTGCTCGTACTGTGCTTGACGCTGCTGGCGGCCGCAGGCCTGCGCTGGTATGCGCTCAGTCCGGTGAAACTTCGAACTGATCCGGCGGATTTTTCTATCAAAGCCGGCAGCAGCCTGAGAAGCGCGACGCGACAGATGATCGAATCCGGAATCGAACTGGACGCCTGGGCGTTCAATCTGCTCGGCCGGGTACTAGGCAAAGCGAATACCATCAAAGCCGGCAGCTATCAGGTCGGCAGTGGCATCACGCCGCTCGCCTTGCTGGACAAGCTGAGCGCTGGCGAGGTCAAGCAGGTCGAAATCGTATTCATCGAAGGCTGGACCTTCAGGCAGATGCGAGCGGCGCTCGACGCCGATGCCGACGTGAGGCACGACAGCGCCGCGCTCAGCGACGCCGAGATCATGGCGCGGCTGGGCGCGGCCGGGCGCGATCCCGAAGGTCTGTTCTTTCCCGATACCTATCTGTTCGACAAGGGCGCCAGCGACCTGGACATACTTAAACGAGCCTACACGGTGATGCAGCGGCAACTTCAATCGGCATGGCAGCAGCGCGCTGCGGACCTGCCTTATCGCGACCCCTATGACGCGCTGATCATGGCTTCGGTCATAGAGAAGGAAACCGGCAAAGCCAGCGACCGCGCGCGCATCGCCGGTGTGTTCGTCAATCGCCTGCGCCTGGGAATGAGGCTGCAGACCGATCCCTCGGTAATCTATGGCCTGGGCGCTAAATTCGTTGGCCGGCTGCACGAAAAAGACCTGCGCGCCGACACGCCCCACAACACCTATACCCGGACCGGATTGCCGCCGACGCCGATCGCGATGCCCGGCGAGGCATCGCTTGTGGCCGCGCTGCATCCGGCAAAGACGAAGGCCCTTTATTTCGTGGCTCGCGGCGACGGCTCGACCGAGTTCTCGGACACGCTGGCCGAGCACGAACGTGCCGTGGCCAGGTACCTGCGGCGGCGGAAGCACTAGGATGCGCGGCAGATTCATTAGCCTGGAAGGGGTCGACGGTGCGGGGAAGAGCACCCATATGGACTGGATCGCCGGGCGAATCGGGGCTGCCGGAAAGAAGGTGGTGGTAACGCGGGAGCCGGGCGGTACGCCGCTCGGCGAAGAACTGCGCAAGCTGCTGCTGGTGCAGCCCATGCACCTTGAAACCGAGACGCTGCTGATGTTCGCCGCCCGGCGAGAGCACCTGGACCGGATAATCCTGCCCGCGCTGGCCGTGGGCACTTGGGTGCTTACCGACCGATTTACCGACGCCACTTTCGCCTACCAGGGTGGTGGTCGCGGGCTGGATCTGGAAAAAATAGAGCGTCTGGAAGACTGGGTTCATCCCGGTTTGGAACCGGATCTGACGCTGGTTTTCGATCTTTCAGTCGAAGAGGCCAAGCGCAGGCGCTTGGCCGCCTCGGCCGCGCCGGACCGTTTCGAGCAGGAAAGTCTTGATTTCTTTGCCCGCGTGCGTGCAGTATATTTGGCGCGCGCCGCCAGCTACCCGCAGAGAATCCGCCTGATCGATGCCAGCCAGTCCGTGGAAGATATTCGTAAAGTACTTGAACAACTTATTATAAGGCTATGTCAATAAAGTATTTACCTTGGCATGGAGAGGTATGGGATCGGTTGAGCGGCATGCGGGACAAGCTGCCTCATGCCTTGCTGTTCCATGGCCGCGCCGGGATAGGCAAGCTGCACCTGGCGCAAGTCTTGGCGCAGTCCCTGCTGTGTGAAAACCGCTCCGAAATTGGCCTGGCCTGCGGCACTTGTCCGGCATGCGCCTGGTTCACGTCCGGCAATCATCCCGATTTTCGCCTGATTCAGCCCGAGGCCCTGGCGCCATTGCAAGAAGAGGGGGAGGCGGGCGAGGGCGGCGAAGAAGGCAAGAAAAAACCGAGCAAACAGATAAAAATCGAGCAAATTCGCGCACTGAGCGATTTTCTCAACGTCGGCTCGCATCGTAACGGCTATCGCGTGGTCTTGATCTACCCCGCCGAAAGCATGAATCCGGGCTCGGCCAACGCGCTTCTGAAAAGTCTGGAGGAACCGTCCCCGGGCGTGGTTTTTGTGCTGGTATCGCATCAACCGAGCAGGCTGCTGGCAACCGTGCGCAGCCGCTGTCATACCCTGGCCCTGGCCGTGCCGCAGCGGGACTTGTCGCTGCGCTGGCTTAAGGGAGAGGGCAGCAAAGTCACGCCCGCATTGCTCGCATTCGCTGGCGATGCGCCAATGGAAGCGGCGCGTCTGTCGGATGAGGAGGCGCAGACACGGGACAGGCTGCTCGACCTGCTGAGTCAGCCGACAAGCAGCGCGCTCGGCCTGGCGGACTTCTGCCAGCGCCTGCCGCCGGCCGCGGTGGTGGACTGGATGCTCAAGTGGACCTACGATCTCATCGCGCTCTCGAGCAACGCCAAGGCGCGCTACAACATCGATCGGGCGAAAGCACTGGGCCTCCTCGCGCGGAGCATGCCGCCGCTGAAGCTGCTGCGTTTCTACGCCACCTTGTCGTCGCTGAAGGCGATTTGCGAGCACCCCTTGAACGCCGGCCTGTTCCTGGATGACCTGTTCATTGCGTACAAAGAAATTGGCTAGCTCAGGTATGCTGGTCGACTCGCATTGCCATATCGACTTTGAGGAATTTGCCGGCCGTATTCCGCAGATTCTCGACAACATGGCACGCAACGAGGTCACGCATGCCCTATGCGTGTGCGTTAACCTCGCCAATTTCCCCAGGGTCATGGCGCTGGCCGACGGCCACGCACAACTGTTCGCGTCGGTAGGCGTCCATCCGGACCAAGCCGAGGATACCGCCTTGTCAATCAATGACTTGGTCACGCGGGCGCAGCACGAGAAAGTCGTCGCCATCGGCGAAACCGGCCTGGACTATTACCGCCAAAGCGGCGATATGGAGTGGCAGAGAACGCGTTTCCGCACCCATATTCGCGCCGCACGCGAATGCGCAAAGCCTTTGATTATTCACACCCGCGACGCCGCCGCAGATACTTTGCGCATCATGCGAGAAGAACGCGCGCACGAAATCGGCGGGGTAATGCACTGCTTTACCGAAAGCATGGAAATTGCCCAGGCCGCCATGGCACTGAACTTCCATATTTCCTTTTCCGGCATCGTCACCTTCAAAAACGCCCAAACAATCAAGGGGGTCGCGCAGGCAGTGCCGCTGGAGCGCATGCTGGTGGAAACGGACTCCCCGTATCTGGCGCCCGTGCCGCAACGAGGAAAGACCAACGAACCCGGCTGGGTCAGGCATGTGGCGGAAGAGATCGCGCGCCTGCGCGGAACCTCACTGGAAGTGATCGCAGCGGCTACGACGGCCAATTTCTTTCGTCTTTTCAAACCTGAAAATAGTTAGGTTATACATTAATGAAAGCGCTTAATATACTGATTATAAGTATCATATATCTTGCCGCATTTCAGGTTTCGGACGCGATCGCGGGTTCCTACGACGAACTGCTGACAGCAGTCAATCAGGGCGACATTCCGACTGCCGAGGCCTTATTCGCAAAGGGCTTGGACGTCAATACCACCGACCGAGGCGGCAATACCTTGCTCATGATTTCGATTCGGGACGACCATCCGGACATGGCCAAAGTCCTGTTGCAGCGTAAGGCCGCGGTCGGCGCCAGAAACCAATACGGCGAAACGGCCCTAATGTTGGCGGCCGCCAGGGGCCAGTTGGAACTGGTCAAGTTATTGGTAGCCCATGGCGCCAAAATCAACATCCGGGGCTGGAACCCACTGATTTATGCAGCTTGGCGCGGCCACAACGAGGTCGTGAAGTTCCTCTTGGACAAGGGTGCAAAGGTCGACGCCGTATCTGCAGCCGGAATTTCCGCGTTGATGATGGCGGCGCGCGGCGGACACATCGAAACGGTGAAATTGCTGCTGTCGGCGAATGCGGACCCGAATATCAAAGGCGACTCGGGCGTAACCGCTTTGCAATGGGCATTGAAGGGGGGGAATACCGATATCGGGGATCTGCTTAAGCAAGCCGGGGCGAAGGAATAGTCATCGGCTGTTCTGTCTTAATCTAACATTTTACATAATACACATATGCGCACAAACATAATCTTTCCCAGAACGATCAAGGCGACAACTGGTAGTGCTTTTCCCGAAAAAGCCTGACGCAGGCGTCAACGACGGCTGCGTCATAGACGCTTCCCCGACCGCGTTGAATCTCGGTGAGCGCCGCCTCAATTCCGAGCCCATCGCGGTATGGCCGGTGCAAGGACATCGCTTCGACGACATCGGCCACGGCGATGATGCGCGCCTCTATCCGGATCGCATCGCCCTTCAGGCCTTGCGGATAGCCGCCTCCGTCCATGCGCTCATGGTGCTGCAATGCGATCTCGGCGATCGGCCAGGGAAACTCAACGTCCTTCAGCACGTCGTAGCTCGCCTGGGGATGCACCTGGACCAGTTGGAGCTCAGCCGGGCTGAGTTTGCCAGGCTTGGACAGAATCTCCGACGGGACCCTGATCTTGCCAATATCGTGCAGAAAGCCCGCGACCCGCAACCCCTCCAACTGCTGCTCGTCTAGGCCGAACTCGGCACCGATGGCGACCGCGATTTCCGCAACCCTGCGCTGATGACCCGCGGTATAGGGGTCACGCATTTCGCCCAAGGCCGTGACCACCTTCACCGTGCTCATGAACGCAATTTGGATCTGCGCAAGATTATGCTGGATCTGTTCCGCGGTCCGCTTTTTATCGGTGATGTCGGTACCGACACCTCGGTAGCCCATAAACGCGCCCGAGGCATCGAACACTGGATCGCCGCTGATCGAAAAGTAGCGCGTGGTGCCGTCGCTGTCCCGGCGCAAGAGTTCGAATTCACGGAAAGGCTGCTGGGCGTCGAGCACCGCCCGGTGAGCATCCCAGCCGGGCCCATCGGGCGAGAGATACGGCGGTACCTCGCGGCGGCGCTCGCCCGCCGCCCCGCCGGACTCGGGCGGCAAGCTAGCCTTCAGTTTTCCGCCGGGTGAAGTCCGCAGCGTGAGGCGGCGCCCCGCATCGCTTTCCCAGTAGAAGTCCGACGACATTTCGGCCAGACTGCGGAAGCGCGCCTCGCTCTCCTGTAACCTGCGGTTCGTCGCCTCCAGTTGCGCGATCTTGTCCTCGACCTTGCGCGCGAGCGCCGACTTGTGCAGGGCGTTGGCCGTGAGATCGTCGAGCGGTTGGGCCGGAGCCGGCGCCGCATGCCCGGCCCACTGCTGCAGCGTCGCGCGCAACTCCCGCAGAAACGCATCGGCCTCCAGCGGCTTGATCAGATAGCGCACGGCGCCCTGCGCCAGGGCAAATTGCTCATCCTCGATGCGCACATAGGTGGCGGAATAGAAAATGAACGGAATGGTTTTCAGCGCCTCGTCGTGCATCCACGCGCGGCACAAGGCAAAGCCGTCCATATTCGGCATCAGCACATCGGACACGATGACGTCAGGCGGGTCGCGCCGCGCGGCGGCGAGCGCCTCCAGTCCGTCCCCCGTCGCCGTCACCCGGTAGGCATTCGCCTCAAGCAGCATCTTGAGAAGATTGCGGTTCTCCTCATGATCCTCGACGATCAGCACGTGATTCATAAGACGAATCCTTGTCGCCAGGTCCCTTGCAGGACGCGGACATTACCGAAGCTATGGCATTCTCGTTGAACGGGCCCAATGTTGGGGGCACGTAGTTATAGACGATGAAGTCGGAAGCAATCGATCAGCGATCGGAGCGTACCGGTAAACGGCCGACAACGGAGCTCGCATTTAACGTTGCCAAGCTGCGCGCGCACACGTGACGCAGGAACCTGTGCCCCGCTAATTCCATCGATCCTGCGGCGGGATCGGCAGCGTAAACACCGGCACCCCTTCCTCATGCAGATCGTCCGCTTCGCCAGGCGTGGCGGTGCCACGTATGCTGCGCTGTGGCGCTTCCTTGCGATGGATTTTGCGCGCTTCCTCGGCAAAGCTCCTGCCCACGTCCTCGCTGTGCATCAGGACGTAATCGACGATGCGCGAAATATCCATTTGGCCGCTCGAATCGGGCCGGGTCTCTACGCGCGGAGCCGGTACCGCTCGCTCCGCGGATTGTGTCCTCACCTTGGCGGCCGGCAGCTTTTCCACATGCACGCCCCCGCAAACGGGGCAATTGAGCAGACCGCGGCTTTGCTGCGACGTGAAATCTTCGCTTGAGGAAAACCACCCCTCGAAGCGATGTCGCTCCCTGCAGATAAGGTCGAATACGATCATGTGTGCGTTTCCGATTTCATTTTATACCATTTCGGCACGAAAACCGGGAACTGAAGAAGAGCAACGGCCTCGCCGCGACAAGACCCGATCTCATTCTTTGCGCAGCCTGTTTGCTCTTGGTGCCAGGGACCGGGATCGAACCGGCATGCCGGGATTAGCGGCGGCGGGTTTTAAGCCCGCTGTGTATACCAATTTCACCACCCTGGCCGTCAGCAGCATGATACTGGAGGATTGCGCGGCGTTGGAAGCGGCGGCCGCGTGCGCCGTGAAAACGTGAGGGTGACCGTGACAATCGCGATTTACCTGATTGACCGATTATGCTAGATTCCGGCCAGGGTATATAGAGGTATAGCCTGAAGTGCACCACGAAGAAGAATGAAACCGAATTCCATGCTAATGCAGGCTGGCGTAGATAGTTTCGCCGGCCACGCTATGGCAACCGGAAAGAAGCGGGATTTTTCAGCCCGTATACGACCAAGCTTTTGGGGAACAAAATTCATGACGAATTTATTTTCGGTCAAGCGGACGCTGCTCGCTCTGGGTTTCTGTTTGTGGGTGGCGAGCAATGCCGCGCTGGCAGCGGGCGTCGATCTCGCAAAAGCGAATGCCCTGATGAAACAGGGCAAAGCCGCCGAAGCCTACGCCCTGCTCGAGCCGTTCGAATTCGAGCAATCCGGCAATGTCCAGTTCGACTACCTGCTCGGCATTGCCGCGCTCGACAGCGGCAAACCGGCGAAGGCGACGCTGGCATTCGAACGCGTGCTGGCAACAGCCCCGAATTTTGCCGGTGCGCGCCTGGACATGGGGCGCGCCTACTATCAGTTGGGCGACTATACCCGCGCCAAGACCGAACTCGAAACCGTACTTACGCTGAATCCACCGCCGGCGGCCAGAGCGACCATCAACAATTACCTCGCCGCCATCGCGAAGCTGGAAAACGCGAAAAAGACCAAGGCAACGGGATATATGGAAGCCGGCATCGGCCACGACAGCAACGTCAACTACGCCACCAGTGCAAGCCAGATAGCGGTGCCGGCTCTGGGCAACCTGATTTTTACCTTGAATCCGACCGGCGTTAAGGCTCCTTCAACGTATCTGGCATCCGCCTTCGGCGGAGAAATCAGTCATCAAGTCAATCCGAAGCTGGGCCTTTACGCCGGAGCCGATGTGCAGGCCCGCGACAACACCGGCCAACGCATCTTCAACTACCTCAACATCGATGGGCGGGCGGGCGTCGCCCTGGGCCAGGGCGCCAACGTCGTGCGCCTGGGCGTCCTGGCTGGGAATTACCAGCTCAACGGCACGAGCAATCGCGATATCAGCGGCGTCAACGCCGAATGGCGTCACCTGCTCAACCCCGCGAACCAGGTAAGCGCGTTCGGGCAGTACGCGCGCTACCGCTTCGCGTCCGATATCAGCGTCAACGACTTCAATCAGTCCACCTACGGCGCCAACTGGCTGCATGTTTCCAGCGACGGTAAAAGTCTGGTGTCTGCCAGCCTGTTTACCGGCGACGAGAGTGCCCCGCAGCGCGCCGACGGCGACAAGCGTTTCAACGGACTGCGGGTGGGCGGGCAGATGCGGCTCAATGAGAAGACAGAGATATTCGCCGGTCTGGGCGCGCAATTCAGCAAATATGAGCAGGCCAATGCCGCATTCAGTTCTCCCACCGCGTCGCTGACCCGCGACGACAAGCAGTACGACGCCAGCCTCGGCCTCAATTGGCATTACGACAAGCTGTGGAGCGTGCGGCCGCAGATCGCGTATCTGCGCAACAATTCCAATATCGTGATTTACCAGTTCGACCGGACCGATGTTTCGGTCATGGTCCGTCGCGACTTCAAATAATTTTCGCAGAGGGTGAACGCCATGCAATTTTCCTGGAAAAATCCGCTAAGGGCCTTTCCCGTTCTGCTGCTTGCCGTCTACGCCGGCACCGTATTCGCCGCCGCCGCCGGCCATGTGCAGTTCGTGATCGGCGATGTGAAGCTGATCACCAAGACCGGCGTGACGCGAGCGCTGGTGAAAGGCGGCGAGGTCGACGAAGGCGACCGGATCGTTACCGCAGCTGGCGCCTCGGCGCAAATAAAAATGGTGGACGGCGGGTTCATCGCGGTGCGTCCCAACACCGACCTGCGAATCGACACCTATCACTATGTCGGCAGAAATGACGGCAAGGAAAGCGCAATTCTTTCGTTGCTGAAGGGAGGCTTTCGCACCATCACCGGCATCATCGGACACACCGACAAGAAGAATTATCTGATAAAGACCGCGACAGCCACGATCGGCATTAGGGGCACGGACCACGAGCCCATGGTTATCCTGCCGCCGGCACCGGGGCATGTCGCCATCGCCGAACCAGGCACCTACGACAAGGTCAATGTCGGAGTCGCCTACATTCGTACTGATTTCGGTACTGTCGATATCCAGCGCAACCAGGTCGGTTTTGCCCCGATTACCGCAACGCCGCCTGTGATTTTGCCGGCGATACCGCATTTCTATACGGCTACTCCGGCGCCGGAGCCGCAGAAGGCCGCGGCGGCGGAGAAAGGCGGCGAGCAACAGAGCGGTAAAACTTCCGAAGAAAAGGCTGCCGCGACAGACGCGGCGACGCGTAGTTCTGACGTCGTCGACCCGACGACCGCCGTCGCAACAGCGCCGGCTGTGGCGCCCGTTGCGGCGGCCCCAGCGACTGTCGCGCCGACGGTCGCGATAACGGCGACCAGCGCGAGTGGTACAACTTTAAATACCACGACACAGACGACATCGACCGGAACGAGCACCACCCCGGTGACGCCAGTTACGCCGCCGGTAACACCGCCATCCACCGGTGTAGTCAATTTCTCCAGCACGTCGGTCCTTCGCGACGAGATACTATGGCCGACGACTCAGATCGCAGCGGGTGTTAAGCCGACGGTGACGACGTACATCGTAAGCGATAAGAACAAGGAGAGCCTGGTCAACAATTCGGGGGGAACTCCCACCACCCCGCTGACGACGCCATTGACGACGCCGGTAACACTCACCGGGCCGACGAGCAACACGAATTTCCTGTTTGACGCCAATGGCAACCTGACGCAGGTGCTTTCATCGCCCCACGTGGTCTTCGACCACGGCGGCGACGTTCCCGGAAGCGCAACCCAGTTCGCGGTACCTACGCCGCTCGCCGACGCGCAGCTTTCGTTCAGCGGCGGCACCGCGGAAACCTACTACTCTACCGGCACCGGCATCCGCTTCGGACGCTGGACCGGCGGTAGCGTCAAGGTGACCGATTCGTCGACGGGCACCAGCTACACCGAATCCCTGGCTTCTGCTGCCGGAGCCTTGCTCAGCGCGCAGTGGCTCGTCGCCCAAATGCCGAGCTCGCTGCCGACAACCGGTGTGTTCCATTACACGCGCATCAGCGATACGTCGGGTACGCCGTCCTACGCGACCGCGCCGACCGACAGCTACGGGAACGTCGGCACGCTCGAGGGCGCGCGGCTCAGCGCCGACTTTACCAACATGAAGGTGAGCGCAGGCGTCCGAATCAGCATGCCCAGCGGGCCCGGGGGCTCGCTCGGAACCCAGAATCTCGGTGCGCACTTCACCAGCGCGCCGATTTCGAACGGCGGATTCAACGTGAGTTCAGGCTCCGACAATCCGATCGGCAGCGACAACCTGCACGTCAGCTGCTATGGACTGGGATGCGCCACGAACCAGAACTACGGCGGGCGCATCCGCGGCGGCTTCGACAGTGCGACCGGCAACGCCGGCAGCGCAGACGGAGCTTTCTTCCGCTACACATTCAACACGAACTACGAATCCGCCGGCGTCACGCCGCCTACCGGCCGCGTCGTCGACGACTACATCAACGGTCTGGTCGCGTTCCAGCAGGGCCCGCAAATCGTGCTTCCGACCAGTTCCGCCTATCCGGTGGCCGCTCCCACCGCGCCGGTGGTGGTGGTCGCGAACTATGGATCCAACACTCTTGATGCCGGGGGCAACCCTTTCGCCGGCGGTCAGACCTATTGGGTAGACAAGCCGCAGACCGGTCTGGTGACGGACGCGGCGGGGAATCTGGTCTCGGTTACCGAGGACAAGACCTCGCAGCACGGCAACGGCAATGCGCTCGCGCTGTCCGGCGGCACGGCGACGCCCGCGACGCCAATGGCGCTCGCCATAGG
>CAZRMO010000050.1:0-27096 GCA_964601155.1 uncultured Enterobacteriaceae bacterium | reverse complement strand
TTTGTGCCGTCGGAGCGCTGCTTTCCAAGGACACCACCAGCATGAACTTCCCCAACGAAAAAGCAGTGAACCATTCCGTCGTGCCTCTGTGGATCAACGGGGCCGCCGCTGCGTCGACCAGCCCGCGCTCCGGCGTGATCACCAATCCGGCCACCGGCAAGGTCATCCGGCGCGTGGCTTTCGCCAATGCGCAGGACATTGACCATGCGGTCAAGGCGTCGAGCGCCGCGCTCCCCGCATGGCGCGACGCGCCGCCGCTGCGCCGCGCGCGCGTAATGCAGAAATTCCTTGCGCTGATGCAGGCGAATCAGAAGGAGCTGGCGCGGCTCGTCTCGGAGGAACACGGCAAGACGCTGCCTGATGCGCTGGGGAGTGTGCAGCGCGGCATCGAGGTGATCGAGTTCGCCTGCGGCATTCCCCACCTGTTGAAGGGCGAGTACACCGAGAACGCCGGCACCGGCGTCGATTGCCACACGCTGCGCCAGCCGGTAGGCGTGTGCGCCGGCATCACGCCGTTCAATTTTCCGGCGATGGTGCCGCTGTGGATGTTCCCGGTGGCGATCGCCTGCGGCAACACCTTCATCCTCAAGCCTTCGGAAAAAGTGCCTTCGACCAGCATGAAAATGGCCGAGTTGTTCACGGAAGCGGGGCTGCCCGAAGGCGTGTTCAACGTGGTGCATGGCGACAAAGAAGCGGTGGACGCGATCCTCAATCATCCGGGGATACATGCAGTCTCTTTCGTCGGCTCGACGCCGATCGCGAAGTACATCTTCGAGACCTGCGCCAGGAACGGGAAAAGGGTGCAGGCCCTGGGCGGCGCCAAGAACCACGCGGTGGTGCTGCCGGACGCGGACCTGGAATTCACCGCGGACGCGCTGATCGGCGCGGCCTACGGTTCGGCCGGCGAGCGCTGCATGGCAATCTCGGCGGTGGTTGCGGTGGGCGCCATCGGCGATCCGCTGGTGAAAATGGTTGCGGACAAGGCCGCGAAAATCAAGGTCGGTCCGGGCGACGGCGAAGGCGTGGAAATGGGGCCGCTGGTCACCCAGGCGCATCGCGACAAGGTCGCGGGGTATATAGACACCGGCGTCGCCGAGGGCGCGAAGTTGGTGATCGACGGGCGCGACAAGACAGTCGTGGACCACGAAAACGGTTTTTTCATCGGTACGACCCTGTTCGATCAGGTCAAACCGGGGATGAAGATCTACCAAGACGAGATCTTCGGCCCGGTGTTGGTGGTGCTGCGTGCGGACACGCTGGAGGAGGCGATCGCGCTGGTCAACGCCAATCCCTACGGCAACGGCACGGCGATTTTCACCAATTCCGGCGGCGCGGCGCGGCGCTTCGAGGAGCAGATCCAGGTGGGCATGGTGGGCGTGAACGTGCCGATTCCGGTGCCGATGGCGTTCTACTCCTTCGGCGGCTGGAAGAACTCGCTGTTCGGCGATTTGCACGTGCACGGCGCGGAGGGCGTGAAGTTCTATACCCGCACCAAGGTGGTGACCACGCGCTGGCCGCACGAAGACACGCCCGCTGCCGGCCTCAACATGCCGACGCTGGGCTGAGCGCGTCGGCAGGCGGCGCCTCGATCCCCCGGCGCTCTCTCGTTTCGATACTTGAAGGATAGACCATGAACGCACCGCAACAGCCGTCGCAGCCGCTCGACCTCGAGCATTATTGGATGCCCTATACGAACAACCGCGCTTTCAAGCTTGCGCCGCGCATGGTCGCTTCGGCCGAAGGCATGTACTACACCACCAGCGAGGGCAAGAAAGTGCTCGACGGTCTGGCGACGCTGTGGTGCGTGAACGCCGGCCATTGCCGGCCGAAAATCGTCGAGGCGATACGCAAGCAGGCGGGCATCCTGGACTTTTCCTCCTCGTTTTCGCTGGGCCATCCGCTGCCGTTCGAAGTCGCGCGCCGCGTCGCCGCGCTCGCGCCCGAAGGCATGGAGCAGGTATTTTTCGTCAATTCGGGCTCCGAGGCGGTGGACACGGCGCTGAAAATCGCGCTCGCCTACCATCGCCTGAAGGGCGAGGGCACGCGCACGCGCTTCGTCGGCCGCGAGCGCGGCTATCATGGCGTGAACTTCGCCGGCATTTCGGTGGGCGGAGTGCCCGCCAACCGCAAGGCCTACGGCGTGATGCTTCCCGGCGTGGACCATCTGCGCCACACCCACGACCCGGCGCGCAGCGCCTTCTCGCGCGGTCAGCCGACCGCCGGCGCCGAGTTCGCCGACGAACTGGAGCAGCGCATCATCCCCCTGCACGATGCCTCCAATATCGCCGCGGTGATCGTCGAGCCGGTATCGGGCGCGGGCGGCGTGCTGATTCCGCCGCAGGGCTATTTGCAGCGGCTACGCCAGATTTGCGACAAGCACGGCATCCTGCTTATATTCGACGAGGTGATCACCGGCTTCGGCCGCCTGGGCAAGCCGTTCGCGAGCGAATATTTCGGCGTCACGCCCGATCTCATCACTTTCGCCAAAGGCATTACCAGCGGCACCGTGCCCATGGGCGGGGTGATCGTGAAGCAAGCGATCTACGATACCTTCATGCAGGCTGCGGGGGGCGGTATCGATTTCTTCCACGGCTACACCTATTCCGGGCATCCGCTGGCGAGCGCCGCGGCGCTGGGTACCTTGGACACTTATGCCGAAGAGGGACTGCTCACGCGCGTGCAGACGCTGGCAGCGGAGTTCGAGAACGGCGTGCATTCGTTCAAGGGACTGCCGCACGTGATCGACTGCCGCAACCTCGGCATGATAGGCGCGATCGAGTTCGCGCCGCGCGAGGGCGCGCCGGGGGCGCGTGCGCTGGAGGTGTTCGGAAAATGCTGGGAGCGCGGCGTGTTCGTGCGCCCCGTCGGCGACAACATCGCGTTCTGTCCGCCGTTGATCGCGGAGAAAAGACACCTGGACGAAATGTTTGGCGTGGTGACCGATGTAGTGCGTGAACTGACTTGAAGCTCGGCTCGTAGACATGAACGCGACAACCAATCCGGCAGACATAAGGATCAACGCCGATCGGCTGTGGGATTCGCTTATGCAAATGGCGAGAATCGGCGCCACGCCCAAGGGCGGGGTGAAACGCCTGACGCTGACCGATCTGGACCGCCAGGCGCGCGAGCTATTCGTCTCCTGGTGCAAGGAAGCGGGGTTGGCGCTGAGCGTGGACGGCGTCGGCAGCATTTTTGCGCGCCGCAGCGGAGGCGAGCCCGGCGCGGCTCCGGTGGTCTCTGGCTCCCATCTCGATACCCAACCTTCGGGCGGGCGCTTCGACGGCTGTTACGGTGTGATGGCGGCGCTGGAAGTGGCGCGCACACTGAACGATCGCGGCATCGAGACCAAGCTGCCCTTCGAGGTCGCGATGTGGACCAACGAGGAAGGCTCACGTTTTCTGCCGGTGATGGGCGCCTCGGGGGCGTTCGCCGGCGTGCACACGGTGGAGGAAATACTGTCTGCGTGCGATGTCGACGGCATTGCGTTTGGTGATGCATTGCGCGCCATCGGCTACGCCGGCACGGCACCCGTAGGAGGGCGCGCCCTGGCGGCCTATTTCGAGGCGCATATCGAGCAGGGTCCCATTCTGGAAGACACCGGCAACACCATAGGCGTGGTCACCGGCGCGCTCGGCCAGCGCTGGTTCGAGCTTACGGTCGGCGGTATGGACGCGCATGCCGGTCCCACGCCCATGCATTTGCGCCGCGACGCGTTGCTCGGCGCAAGCTACCTGATCCAGGAGGTCAACCGGCTGGGCAAGGCCACCGAGCATGCGCGCGGCACCGTCGGCATGATCGCGAACAAACCCAACTCGCGCAATGTCGTGCCCGGCGAAACTGTGTTCTCGGTGGACTTTCGCGACACCGATGTCGCCGGCCTGGACCGCATGGAGCAGGGCCTGCGCGCGGCGAGCGCGAGCATTGCGGCGGAACAGCGCCTGGACATCGGCGTCCGCCAGACCATCTTCTTCCCGCCCTGCCACTTCGACCAGGGTTGCGTCGCCGCAGTGCGCGACGGCGCCGCGCGGCTCGGCTACCGCCATATGGACATCGTCAGCGGCGCCGGCCACGATGCCGTATATATCGCCCGCGTCGCGCCCACGGCGATGATATTCGTGCCCTGCGAGGGCGGCATCAGCCACAACGAGATCGAGAACGCCAAGCCGGAGGACCTCGCCGCGGGCTGCAATGTGCTGCTGCAGGCGGTGTTGGCCAAAGCCGGTTAGGTTTCCCCACGGTGGAAATCCACCTCGACCTTGTTTCCCTCGAGATTCATATGAATTATCAGGATACAAGGGGGCCAAAGAACCGGCCGGCGAATTCAACCGCTTCCGGCAGCGTGAAGGTTTCTCTATTCCCAAAATCATCCGCATGCCATTGCCGAGCAATCTTGCCGTCCCGCAGAAATAACATCTCCATGCACAGGCTGTCGGCGCAGCGGGAGTCCGCGTCTGCCGCCCCCCAGTCAATGCCCAAATGGACGGCACCCGCTTCCTCCGGATTCTCTATCGTATTTCCTGATTGACGTATGTTGACGGGATCGCCGGTGATTCTGCATCGCGATGAAATTTGTGTCTGCATCGCGAACATGGAACTGACCGCCAAAGCATCCAGGGCACACATGGCATGGACGCAATGCCGGTTAACCCGAACTTGATGTTCCCGTACTTCCATGGTGAAGGGGTAGGCTCCCACAGGATCCCCACTCCCGGAAAATATCATCATTTCTCGGATTCTCAACGCGTCGACCGCCTCCTCCAAGTCGCTTACGTGTCGTGCCATTTCTTCTCTGGTAAGGATTCGCCCTTTGGTAACAAATGAACGAAGCACGTGTTGATGAAGCTCCCTGATCTGCTTGCTGCATTCCCTTTGCCTTGCTTCCAAAGGTAGTATGCTCTTCAGGCGCTGTAATGCGTGATCGAGCTTCGCGTTCATACGACGTTCATATCAACAAGTGCTGCTCTCGTTGGCGTGCCAAGCAGCGCCCCTCGGAGGTGATCATGCGGCAATTGCGCGGAACTGGGCCAGCGCACGTTACAGCCACCCCGCCTTGCGCAGGCGGTAGAAGATCACGCTATCCAGGATCGCCATGATTGCGAGCGCTTCCTCATAGCCGAATCTCCAGCTTAGCTCCGGCATGTGTTTGAAGTTCATGCCGTAAATGCCGGCGATCATGGTCGGAACCGCCAGCAGCGCGGCATAGGCCGCGATGCGCCGGGTGGTCTCGTTTTCCTGCAGCGCGATCAGCGACAGGTTGACCGAGATAGCGGTGGTCACCGTGTCGCGCAGGGCGTCGATCGACTGGTTGATGCGTACCAAATGGTCGTACACGTCGCGAAAGTATTCCTGCGACCCAGCGCAGACCGGCGGCACCCTGGTGCCATAAAGTTTGCTGGAGGCTTCAACCAAGGGCTCGGTCGCGTGTTTGAGCGTCATCAGCTTCTGCTTCAGTTCGTATAGCGACTGGATATTGGAGCGCGTCGAATTGCCCGAGTAGTGCGTCGAGCTTACCGAGAAGATCTTCTCTTCGACTGCTTCGATCTGGTCCTCAAGTTCGTCCAGAATCGGAAAATAGCGGTCGACGACGGCGTCCATCAGCGCATAAAAGACGAAGCCCGGGCCTTTGCGCAGCAGCTGCGGCTCGCGCTCGCAGCGGGCGCGCACGCTGGCGAATCCGTGCTCGGTCCCGCTGCGCACCGACAGTACATAATTCGAGCCGACGAAAACGTCGATTTCGCCAACGGAGATGTCGTTCCCCGTCGCATCGACCGAATGTAATACGGCGAACAGCGAGTCGCCGTACTCCTCGATCTTGGGGCGCTGGTGACCGTGGTGAGCATCCTCCACGGCGAGCTCGTGCAGGCCAAAGTGCGCCTGCATTTCGGAGAGCTCGTCCGGATCGGGTTCGTACAGTGCGACCCACACCATGCACTCGGGCCGGTGCACGTACGCGCTGATGTCCTTCTTCTCAATGTCACCGAGTTTCTTGCCGTCCTCATAAGCTGCGCAGCTGACTAGCATGGGTGCATTTCTCCGCTCGTTTGCGCAAATGATAGCAGCTGCGGACAGAGCGCGTTCCTGATGCGACAAAATCGCGGTTCCCCGGCCCCCATGAAAGATACGCGCGTGCCGGAAACCGGTCGCCGCAGCACCGAGCACGGCCCCGAGCGCGCCTTTCTCGTGTTCGGAGAGATCAACGAAGCCTGGACCAGGGCAAAAGGGCTGATTTTTTCGGCATCAGGCAGCCCGATCTCGATACCACGGTCAGCATCCAGGATGCGGCGGAGCCGATTCACGAGGGCTGGCGCGGCGGTACGCCTTTGACATTTCGATTGCAGCGCCGCTGTGTGCTCGGCTTGGCCGCAGCCTCAGGATCGCCACATCGGAACCTCCGTCAGAAGTTATCGTCAAAGTCAAAGTCCACCGCTCGCTTTAGGACCACTTCCGTGGACCGCGCTCTCCGCCGGAGCTCCGGGCTCTGGTAAGGCTGAGATCGGTCCGCAACTCGAGCAGTCGTAGCACCAATGTTAGGGCGACGAAGGCGCTTTCGCCCCAACGTCAGCAACCGCGCCGGAATGCCGTTTGTGTCACTATTATGGCCATCGTCGCCGTGAAAAGGCGGGTGCTCCTGCAAAAGGTGAAACCGGATTGCGCAGGTCGCCGGCCTGGGCGGGCGCGGAGATTGTCGCGGAACAACGAAAGCGGATCGGCACCTCTGGAGAAATTGTGACTGCAACATCGATACCGGCGGAAGACGGGTTGAGGCAATCAGAGGCTCGCGAGTTGCTTGCGGATGCCATTTTCAAGAAAGCGTCCTACCTGGGCCTTGCGCGACTGCTGCCGCATACTGAGGAAAGAACCGTTGAGGCCGGCGAGTATCTGTATCGCGCGGGTCAGGCGGCCGCGGAGTTCTACTATGTTCTGGAGGGCGCGGTAAATCTCGTTTCACGAAATCAGCAGGTACTTGCGCGCAGCAGCCTAAGAATCGGCGAAGAAGCCGCCACCGATTTCGACAATTATTTGACCGACGCCGTGGCGGGGCCCCGGACCAAAGTGCTGGTCATCCCTCGATCGGAACTTGCTTCCCTCCTCGACAGCAGCCCGGGATTGCGCGCGGAATTTTACCTCTCGCTGATGCGCTTGTTCGGCAGAGAGCATTTGAATGAAGCCGGGAATGGCTTAAGCGCAGGTGCGCCGTCCGCAAGCAAGGGCAAGCGGGAGAGCCTTGTCGACCTGGTCGGCTGGCTGCTTACCTTGATCGCGCCCGCCTTGATTCTGCGGTTCGCCCCCTCCTGGGGCCTGGAGACGAATGCAGTCTATTTTCTCGCGATCATGTCGTCGACCATTGTGATGTGGGTTTTTGCGTTGGTGGACGACTATATTCCGGGCTTCTTTGCATTGCTGGCCACGTTGACGATGTCACTGGTGCCGGCGTCGGTCATTCTGTCCGGCCTGTCGTCCCACGGTTTCGTGCTCGCGATGAGCATTCTCGGTCTATCCTCTGTCATCGTCGTATCCGGCTTGAGTTACCGCCTGCTGCTGGTCTTGCTGAAAATGCTGCCCAATGCCCCGTTTTGGCAAAACAGCGCTTTGCTATGCGTCGGCTTCCTGCTGACTCCGCTCATCCCGTCGGCAAATGGCAGGGTCGCCATGGTCAGTCCGTTCTTATCCGACATGCTGGTCATATTGCACCAGAAAGAACGAGGCTTCGGCGCAAACAGATTGGCCGTATCCGCCTTTACCGGCGTAAGCCTGCTCTCCGGGATATTTTTGAGCAGCAAATCGGTGAACTTCATAATTTTCGGCCTGCTGCCGAGCCAGATCCAGGATCAGTTCCAGTGGCTGAACTGGCTTTACGCTGCCGCCGCCACAGGCTTGGTTCTGCTGCTCCTGTATTTTGTCCAGGTAAGCGTAATGTTCAGAGGGGAAGAACGGCCGCGTCTCTCCAAACAGCAGGTGGCGGTACAACTGTCCCTGCTGGGCAAGATGAAGAATCGCGAATGGGCCGCCGTGCTGGGGGTCGTAGTGTTCATGGCGGGCATCGTCACCACTTCGATTCATAAAGTGGCTTCCCCCTGGCTTGGCATGGCCATATTGTTCGGCATCCTCTTGTTCGGTGTCATGAACAAAAAGGAATTCAGGGAAAAAATCGACTGGCCTTTTCTCATCTATTTGGGCGGGATCGTCGGCATCACCAGAGCCATCGATTATCTTGGCCTGGGCGATCGGATTGCGGAAAACCTTCCATGGCTGGGCGAATACATGCATACGAACTTTCCATTGTTCATATTGCTGTTGAGCGGGGCCATTTTCGTAGTCCGCCTGGCAGTCCCGATCAGCGCCACCATCGTGATCATGGCCACGGTGCTGATGCCGGTTGCCGTTCATTACGGCGTCAATCCATGGCTGGTCGGCTTCGTCATTCTGATTGTCGGAGAAATGTGGTTTTTCCCCTACCAGTGCTCCTATTACCTGCAATTCAAGCAGCTGGCGCAGGACAAGATCTACGATGAAAGCATGTTCCTGAAATTCAACGCGCTCTCCAATCTGGCGAAAATCGCGGCAATTTATGCCTCGATACCCTATTGGAAATGGTTTGGAATTCTATGAGGAAGTTTCGACTGGCGTTAATGGCGACCTTCCTGGTCGCGCTGGCGGTAACGGCGGCAACGTTCAATATTCACAAACCGCGCCTGTTGATCCTGCAAAGTTACGACAAGAACTATTCCTGGACGCGCGATGTCGATGTCGGCATAAAGCGCGTTCTGAAGAAACGAACGGATTTCGCCTATCGCTGGTTTTACATGGACACCAAACGTCATCCGAGCGAGGAATTTAAAATCAACGCGGGCAAATCGGTGCGACGCCTGATCGATAGCTGGCAGCCGACGGTGGTGCTCGCCGTCGATGACGACGCGCAGAAATATGCGATGAAATATTATGTCGACAACCCCAAGGTCAAAATCGTTTTCGCCGGCGTCAACAGCGAACCTGACAAATACGGATACGACAAGGCGAACAACGTTACCGGCATCCTCGAGCGCAAGCCGTACGGGGCGCTAAAGCAAACGCTATTGAGCATCAGCGCGGCGCGGAAACGCTCACAACCGATCCACATCCTGTTCCTCGGGGACAGCTCCGGGTCGGTCAGGGACGATGAAAGGTATTTCAGCAAATTCGACTGGGCTCCGATTCAGATCGAGAAGCCACGCCTGGTGAAAACCTTTGGCGAGTGGAAAGCGGCAGTCGACGCCGCTCCCGCAGAAGGTGTCCAATTCATCATCACCTCGAATTACCGGAAACTTCTGCGGGCGGAAGGCCGGAAAGAGCTGGTGCCGCCACATGAGGTGGTGTCGTGGACGGAAACGAACAGCAAGGTTCCCGTCATCGGGACCAACGTGTTCTACACTGAGGACGGCGGAATGTTGTCGGTCGGGACGTCGCCTTTCGAGCAGGGGGAGGTCGGCGCGAGGATGGCTGTCGACATCCTCGATGGCCGCAAGACCGTCGCCGACATCCCGATGCAAAGCACGCGGCAGTTCGTCATAGCCATGCACGAATCGCGCATCAAGAATCGCGGCATCAAACTGCCTTCCATCTACGAAGCGGCAGCCCTCGCCGCCGGCGATTTGTATCCCTGACTCCCGCAGAGCAAAGCCGGCCTACTGCGAATGTCCTGCGTTCTTCTTGAACCAGGCCTGATTCGCCTTCAGGTGGTGGATGATTACCGTAAAGGGTTCGTTGGACACGGCGACGTCGCCCTGGAACGGGCGGTCAAAAACAAGTATCAGTGAAAAAATGATGGCCATCGCCATCGCCAGGATGGACGTCATAACAAATTGCAGCTTACGGCTCTCATGCCCGAACAGGGACGAGAACCAGAGCGTCAACACCCCGACCACCAGTGTCGCAGTCCAGATCTGCGGTGATATCACGCCGTGCGCGAGAAAACCCCTTTCTCGTCTGGCGCGGTAAAGATCGGTGAGTTGCGCCAACAGGACAGCGTGATAGTTGGTCTCGCGTATTGTCTTCGGCTCATATTTGCTGATCACCAGACTCAGATCGTTGATGGCGGCCCTTTCAGCCGCGAGATTCTTGGCTCGATCGGCATCGTCCCACTCCAGGCGGGAGACCACCGACAGATAAGCGATCATCGCCGTGTTGACCGATTGTGAAAGCTCAGACGAAGTGGAACGGGCGGTGCGGATGACGTTGCCGATTACATTGGCTTCGTTTTCCACGGCTTCGTTGGTTTTGTTAAAGTGGTCGATCGATATGACAAGTACCGATGCGATCACCAAACCGGTAAAGATGCCGACTACGGCGAAGATGAAGCCCACTTCTTCATGATGCTTGCGGCGGTCTTCAAACCCTATTACTCGGTGCGTCAACCGCATGAGCAGGTAGGACAACAGCAAAGATGCTCCGACCCAGATCAGGGCCTGGACGTCATACGGCAGATTTGAAAAGGCTTTTAGCATGGCTGCTTTCCATTCGATGGCTTAGAACACGTTGCAAAATGAATTGTGCGGCGGGCTAAATCGGCGGGCATCAGCGGACGGATCCTCTCAGCGTGAAGTGAACCCTTAGGGGAGCCGGCACGGCCAGAACCCGGAGGCGCTCGGCGCGTGCAATTGAAGGCCTCGCGGCTCCGACTATAGTCCGGTGACCTTGCGCAGATAGTCGCGCGCCATTTTCGCGCTGGCGAGCGGATGCGCCTTGGCCGGATCCTGCTCCGCCTCGACCATGATCCAGCCCGCGTAATTGTTATCGGCAAGCAGCTGGAGTATCGACGGGAAATCGACGCTGCCCGCCGGATCTCCGGGAACCGTGAATACGCCCGCAAGAATCGCCTCGCGGAACGTGAGCTTCTCGCGCAATGCCTTGCGCATGATCGAAAGGCGGATGTTCTTCAGGTGCACGTGCTTGATGCGCTTCGCATAGGTGCGCACGAAGTCCACCGGGTCGTCGCCGGCGAAGGTGAGGTGGCCGGTATCGAGTAGCAGGTTCACCAGCTTGGGATCGGTCGAGGCGGCCAGGCGGTCCACATCGGCTCGGGTCTGCACGCAGGTGCCCATGTGATGGTGATAACACAGGCGCAATCCCGCGTCCTTGGCCATCTTGCCCAGAAGATTGAGCCCCTTGGTCATCGCATCCCATTGCCGGTCGTCGATAATCGGCCGGTTCGCAACCAGCGACACCGGTTGCTGATGCACCGCGTTGCCGAGCTCGGCGACCACCATGTCGGTGCCGCCCACCGATTTGATGAACTTCATCTGTTCCTTGAAGCCGCTCAGCGTCTGCTTGTACATGTCCTTTATGGTGAAGTAGGTGCTGGCCCAGGGCTCGGAGACGCGCAGGCCGCGCATTCCGAGCTCGCGCTTGAGCACCGCGATGTCCGTCGGGTACTTGTGCCCGATGCTACAGCCCTCGAATCCCGCGAGGGCCATTTCACTTACGCACTGCCCGAAGGGGATGCCGATATCCATATCCGGAAAATCGTCGTTCCACCACGACGTCGGGGTGATCCCGAAGCTGACCCTGTTACGCTTGAGTTTGGCTTTCGCTGCTGGCATTTTCTTCTCTCCTGGTTGGGGCGGCTGCGACCTACGTAGCCGCCGGGTTATCGGGACCGCTGGGTTTGCGCTGGAGCTCGGCTACCAGACCGGTCCAGCCGGTCTGGTGCGAGGCTCCGAGTCCGGCGCCATTGTCACCGTGGAAGTACTCGTAAAACAGAATCAGATCCCGCCAGCCCGGGTCCTCCTGGAACAGTGCCGTGCCGCCGTGGACCGGCCGCCTGCCGTCGGCGCCGCGCTCGAACGTGCTTGTCAGGCGCCGTGCCAGCTCGTCGGCCACTTCGCCGAGGGTATGCTGCCTGCCGGAGCGGGTAGGACATTCCACGGTGAAATCGTCGCCGAGGAAGTCGTGAAACGCGCGCAGCGCCTCGATCAGCAGAAAGTTGATCGGGAACCATACCGGACCGCGCCAGTTGGAATTGCCGCCGAACAGGCCGACCGAAGACTCCGCAGGCTCGTATTGCACCCATAGTTTGGTGCCGTTGACGTCGAGGCAGTAGGGATTGTCGAGGTGGGTGCGCGAGACGCCGCGGATGCCGTGCGGCCCCAGAAACTCCGCCTCGTCGAGCAGCCGCGCCAGGATGCTGCGCAGGCGCTCGGGTTTCACCAGGGAGAGCAGACGTTTGTCCACGTCGTCCTTGTGCCGCAGCACGGCGTGATCGAGCAGTTCCAGGTGCTGATTGGCGAACCACATGATGCGATCGCGCATTTCGTGAGCGGCACCGGTATCGAGCATGCCGTAGTCGAAGCTCATCGCCGGAAACAAGGCGATGATGCCCACTAGCGAGCGCAATTCGACGTTAATGTAACGATCGGCCTCGCCGTTGGCACCCTCCACTTTGAGGACATCGTAGAAGAAACCATGGTCTTCGTGCCACAGCCTGACCTGATTTTGCGAGCTGTGCTCGATGCTGTTCATGGCGCTGGCGATAAAGACAAAATGCTGGAAGAACTTGCTCGCCAGGCTGTCGTATTTGTGCAGGCCATGGTTGGACAGGGTGATCGCCATCTGCATCAGGTTCAGGCTGAACATGGCCATCCAGCTGGTGCCGTCGGATTGATACAGCTGCAGTTTACGGCCGACCGCCGCTTCAACCGAATCCAGGTGGCTGCGATCGAGGATGGAAATGTTGTCGAGCCCGAGGAAGCCGCCTTGGAACAGGTCGTTGTCGTCGGCGTCCTTGCGGTTGGTCCACCAGGTGAAATACATCAGGCAATAACGGAATATGTCCTGCAGGAAATCGATATCGCCATCGCCGCCGTTCATTTCCTTGTCGACGGCGTAAATGCGCAGCGCGGCCCAGGCGTGCAGCGGCGGATTGACGTCGCCGAATGCCCATTCGTAGGCCGGCACTGCGCCTGCGGGCGACATGTACCACTCCCGCGCAAGGATCAGGAGCTGGTCCTTGGCGAACTCCGCGTCGATGCGGGAAAACACCACCGACTGGAAGCACAGGTCCCAGGAGGCGAACCAGGGGTACTCCCATGCGTCCGGCATCGACAGGATATTGCTCGCGTGGAAGTGCTTCCACGTCTGATTGCGCGTGCGGCTCGCAGGCGGCTTCGGCTGCGTCGGGTCGCCTTTGAGCCAGTCGTTCACGACATAGTAGTAGTATTGTTTGCTCCACAGCATGCCGGCGTAGGCTTGGCGCTGAATCGCCTTCTGATCGGCGCTAAGCCCTGCCGGTCCGATGGCGTCGTAGAAGTCGTCCGCCTCCGCTATGCGCGCCCGGAACGTGGTGTCGAAGTCTGCCCCGAACGGCGCGGCGAGCGCCAGGTCTGCCGACAGCCGCAGGCGTACTTCGACCGTCTCGCCGGCGCCGACCTGAAGTTGATACGAGGCGGCGCCCTTGGTGCCGGTGAGGGCCGGATTGACGCTGGCCGCTCGCGCAACGACGTGGTCGTTGATGCCGTCCTTGGGATAGGGCGCGCTGTTGGCCGTGCCCCAGAGGCGCTCGGAATTCGATTCGTTGTCTACGAACAGCAGGTCATCGGGTGCCAGGCAATAGAGCATCATCGGGTCGATGCCCACCGCCGCCTCACGCGGGCCCGCCTTGGCCGAAGCGGGCGCCGGCGTGGCGCGCAGCGTAGCGATGCCGCCGGGCACGGTAGCGCGCGCGCCCTCTAGCACGGGCTTTACGGCATGGTGCGTCCACGACCAGGTATTGCGGAACCAGAGCGTCGGCAGCAGATGAATCGCCGCCGCCTCTGGACCGCAGTTGGTGACGGAGATCTTGATCAGGATGTCCTGCGTCCCCGCCTTGGCGTACTCCACCTGTACATCGAAATAGCGCGCCTCGGCGAACGCGCCGGTGTCGATCAGCTCATACTCGAAGGCGCGTGGGTCGGTGTTCTTGCGACGCGCGTTCTCCGCTACCAGCTCCGCGTAGGGGAAGGCGCGCTGCGGATACTTGTACAGCCACTTCATGTAGCTGTGGCTGGGCGTATTGTCGAGGTAGTAGTAGTACTCCTTCACGTCCTCGCCGTGATTGCCCTCGTCGTTGGTGAGGCCGAACAGCCGTTCCTTCAGGATCGGATCGCGGCCATTCCACAGCGCCAGCGCGAAACACAGGCGCTGCTTTTCGTCGGAGATGCCGGCGAGGCCGTCCTCGCCCCAGCGGTACGCGCGCGAGCGCGCATGTTCGTGAGGCAGGTAGCTCCAGGCGTTGCCGCCCTCGCTGTAGTCTTCGCGCACCGTTCCCCATTGTCGCTCGGACAGGTAGGGCCCCCAGGCCAGCCAGCGCTTGTCGCTGTTGCCCGAATACGCGTCCCGGATCCGTTCCGCTTCCTTGCCTCTGATCATATGCCCTTTTAAATCGGAGAAGGCCCGCTTAGGTAGCGGGTGTTACGGACGGGTCCGATACGGCAGGCATCGCTCTGGTGCTCAGCTAGGCAAGCTGCCGGAAATAGAACTACGCGCCGCTGCCGCGCCCCTAGCCGGACACGCCGCTTGCGCAGATGGCGCTCACAGCCCCTCGATGACGGGCGGATCGCTCCAGGTGCCGTAGCCCGGCGCTTTCGCGCCAGAAGGATTGGCGCCGATGGCGGGCCAGAGCAGGCCCTCCGGATAGGCAGTCGGCGAGACCATGTGCGTGGTGTCTCTGTCGCGCGCGCCAAACGTGTCGCGCCACGCGAACGGCAGCTGGTACCAGATGCCCACATACCAGAGCTTGATGATGTTGCGTGCAATCGGACCGAGCCGGGCATCGCTCAATATGTAGGCGCGCAGGCGATCCCCCAGCACCGCCTCGTCGCCTTTCGATTCGCGCTGCGCCCGGCGGAAGGCCTGCGCCAGTTCCCCAATTGGCGCCTCGCCGACGATGTCGACCACCGTGGAGAAATAGTGCCGCGCATGTCCGGTGCCGTACAGCTTGAATTCGGTGAAGCCGGTGACGATGGTCGAGAAAGCCATGAAATTTTCGAACAATCCGGTGTTGCTTTTCATTTTTTCCCTCCTGCGGCGCGAACAGCGGGCGCTCCCGCGGCAGCAATCGCGTCCAGCTCGAAAGTGGGCGCGGCATTGACGCCTTTCTTGCCTGGTATCGGATTGCGGATCAGGTCGGTGGCCAGTCCCTTGATGCGGAACATGTCGCCGACCGCGGCCATCAACATCTCCGGCCGGCCGGAGTAAGCCATGGTCAACTTGCAGAGGAATTCGTAGTAGAAGGCGTTGAACTCATGCGCGGCGGTGTGAAGTTCCGAGCCCTTCGGGTAGTCGGAAAGGTGCACATCTGTCTGCGCCGGGTAGACCGCGTCCCAGTCGACTTCGAACTGCCGGCCCGAAGGCTTGTCCGCTTTGTCGCCTTCGACGTAATAGCGTCCGAGGAGGATCTGCTGAAACCGGTAGTAGTGCGAAATCTCGCCCTCGTAGTCGAAAATGCCGCCCTCGTAGCCTTCGCCCTGCTCCATGATCAGGCGCAGCGCCGCTTGGGCCGAGGCGAGATCCGTCACCGGGATAATTTCGCCGCCGCCGGAGTAGTAGTACTCTGGCGTGACCTGCCGCGCAGGATCGCCGGTGAAGAGCTTCTTGCCGCGCTTGGACCGCTCGGCATGCAGCAAGTTCAGTCCGCGTGATATTTCGTGATAAAACTCGCCGATGCTGTAGAAGTGCATATCCGTGCCCGGGCGCGGCGCGGCAGCCACCAGCACCTTGCCGGCCCGCCGTTTGCGCTTCACGTGCGACTGCTTCGACGGGGCTCGCGCCGGACGCTCGATCTTCAGGAACGCCTTCACCGCCTCGCGCGAGAATCGCTGCCGGCTGACGGCGAAATCGGTTTCTCCATCTGGCAGATGGGTCGGATAGGCGGGAACGAAGCCGGGTTGCGTCAGGTCGGGTGTTCCGCCGACCGCATTCAGCACGTTCGAAGCAAGCGTGAGGTGCAGCATCTCCTCGACCAGGACAGCGCGGATGAGGCGCACCGCTTCCGAGTTCGTGCCCGGCACGATCGTGTAGAGCGCCGTCAGATAAGGCGGAATCGTCGCGTGCTCGAGCTGGATCGCCGCGTGCAGGTAGTTGACCAGTTCGTCTAGGTTCTCGATAGGCTTGAGGCTCATGCTCGCGCTCCTTCTCGAATACGGGATGGGGCGTGCGCACGGCGCAGATCCTTCACCATGTGCTCGACGCTGAGGTAGCACATCGCCGCCAGGGTTACCGTGGTATTCGCCGCGCCGATGCTGGCCATGCTGCCGCCGCCGACCAGATACAGATTTTCGTGATCCCAGGAGCGTTGGCGAAGATCGACTACCGAATCTCGCGCGCTGGCGCCCATGATGTGGGTGCCGGCGAAGTGGTTCCCGCCGCGGAAGACATAGCCCTGCCCCTGGTAGGTGAAGTAGCCGTAGTCCGCAGGATCGTAGGCGGTACAGTCTTCGGCGCCAACGCGCTGGAAAATCTGGCGCGAGATCTGGCGGGAATATGCAAGGCCTGCCTTGGAATATTCGGACAGGTCGTAGGAAATGACCGGGCGCAGGTTGCCGAGCCGGTCCTTGTAGCGCGCGTCGACGCTGACGCGATTGCTCGCCTCCGGCAGCTGTTCCACCATGAATGCGAGCAGGAGCTGGCGCGAGATGCGATCGACCAAGCCGCTGCGCAGTGCCTTGCCGAACAGGTTCTTGTTGTCGACGATGTCGACCAGGTCGGAATAGGGTGATCCGGTCGCCCAGCCCCAGCCTTCGTTGTGGATGTCGATGCGGAATCCGGCCTGATGACGGCGGAACGCGCCGCTGCGCAGTTCCTCTATGCCTCCGGTACTCTGCGGTCCGCGCATGGTGCCGGCCACCTCGGGCATCAGTCCCCAAGCGAGCAGGTAAGTGTGGTCCATCAGGTTGCGCCCGATGAGCCCGCTCGAGGACGGAAGCCCGGAGGCGAGCATCAGGCGGGCGTTCTCCACCGCGTTACCGGCCAGCACGAAGATGCGTCCCTTGGCGATGCCGACGGTGTGATCACCCCCATCGGAATCCGTGTAGCGTTTGTACTCGAGGTGGGTGACACGGCCGCTGCCCGGATCGACATGCACCCGGGAGACCACGGCGCGCGCGATCAGCTCGACCTGGCCGGTGTGTATCGCCTTGACCAGCGTCTTGCGCGCATCGTACTTTGCCTGCACCGGGCAGATCGGCGTGCAGTTGGTGTTGCCCTGGCAGCGCCCGCCCTGCTCGGCCTGGTGTTTGCTCACGGCGCCTATAGGCACGTAGCCCTTGCCGTTGTCATATTTCGGGTTGGGGATGGCATTGCGTCCCTGTGGAATGCTGCGCACCTTGAGACGCATGGTCTCTCCGTCGATTTCGACCTCGGTACCGTCGAGCCGCCGCGCCACCTGCTTGTCGAGATAGGAGTAGGGCAGCTTGCGCATCGGAAAGACATAACCGGGATCGAAGGTCATGCCGAGATAGGCCTGGTCCTCGACGTCGGCAGCGACGCCGATTTCGCGCTCGGCTCGGTTGTAGTACGGATTCAGATCGGCATAGCTGATCGGCCAGTCGCGGCCCTGGCCGTAACGGGTTCGCATCTCGAAGTCTTCCGGTAGCATGCGCGTGGTGGTCGCCTGCCAGTGCATGGTGCTGCCGCCGACGGCGCGATTGTAGGTGCTGTCCAGCGCCATCGGCCCGTTCTGCACGAAATAGCCGGAGGCGTCGACCTGTCCCGGCTGCACCTTGCGCGTACCGGGGCTGCTCGGCATCGGCGCGTTCGTGCTGACCGGATAAGGCGCGTTATTGTCCTTGTCGATCGAAGTGTAAAAATTGGAGACGTAGCGCTCAAAGCCGCTGACGCTCAGTTCCTGGCCGGGACCGGCTTCGAGGACGAGAACGCGAAAGCCCTGCTCGGAGAGCTCCTTGGCGACGATGGCTCCGCTGATGCCCGCGCCGACAATCACCGCATCGTAGGCATCCTGATCGACGGCTTTCGCGACTTTCTTTTTCACCATAAGGCCACCTCCTCGTTGTTTTCAGCGTCACGCTCGCAATAGGCACGACGCCTGACGTTTGCGAATCTTGGCTTTTACATCTCGAGGCACCCGGGGAATTTCCGACGATACGCGTACGCCGGATTCCGCCTGTATAGCTTATTTCAAATCGCCGTCGCCTTTGCGTCGACCCCGGTAACCCAAGCAAGAGTTCCGGCATCAAAACGATTGCGATTCCCATTCAGGCGCATTCTATTCCATAATTTTGAGAAATTACAACTCGTCAAAACGTCGCGTGGTTCGACACCGCCGATGCGGCAGTTGCAGTCGGCGCCAATGCGCCGACCAAATTCGCAGTCCGCTTCGCACGAGGCTATTAGTCTATTTTGCCCGCCGGCGCGCGCCAGTGCGTGTCTTCGCAATTGAACCAGAAGATTGACCGGCGGCGGCGCGATCGAGCAGATCGAAGGCGCGCAGCGCCTCCGCCACGCTCCACGCCTGGGCAACGCAGCCTCGGGGCGCGAACGGCGCGCCGCCGTCAAAAATCTCGCTGATGGTGCCAAGGCAGCCCGTGCGCAGATGGTCGTCCAACGGTTCCAAAAACCGACGTGCGGCGGCCACGTCGCCATGGACGCGCAGATGCGCCGCCACGAAGGGGCCGATGAGCCAGGCCCATACCGTGCCTTGGTGGTAGGCGCCATCGCTTTCTGCTTGGCTTCGCGGGCGGTATCGGGTTCGCGGTAAAAAAAACCATTCCTATTCCTATTATCTTTTAGCCGATTATTTCGTACAATGTCCTCCATCGGTGTCCCGATCAGGCTTGAAAAGAATCGAGCGCCGGATGCGGTTACGCTCCACGCCGGCCAAAAAGACGTACCGACAGAAGGAGGGCTACCCAATGGCACTGCCACCCGTTTTGGGCGATGTGAGCCAATCGATGGGCCTACTGGACGAATTTGCCATCGTGCTGGCCTTCGCTTTCGCCGGCGGTTTCATCGCGACGCGCCTGAAGCTCCCGGCCGTCGTCGGCTATATCGCCGCCGGCCTGATCGTGGGTCCGTTTACTCCCGGTTGGGTGGCGAATACGGCGCTTGCCGAACAGATGGGCCAGATCGGCATCGTGGTCCTGATGTTCGGCGTCGGGCTGCATTTCTCGGTGCGCGACCTGCTCGACGTGAAGAATGTCGCGATCCCCGGCGCGATCATTCAGAGCTTGCTGACCACGCTGCTATGCATCGGCGCCGCGCATGCATTTGGCTGGAGTTTCGGCGGCGGGCTGGTGCTGGGATTGGGATTGTCGGTGGCAAGCACCATCGTGCTGGTGCGGGCGCTGATGGCACGCGATGCACTGGACACTGCGGAAGGCCGCATTGCAGTGGGTTGGCTGATCGTGGAGGACATGTTCTCGGTGCTGGTATTGGTGCTGCTCCCGATCGCGGCGGTGTCACTGGGCGGCAGCGCGGACAATGGACATGCAGTCGCGGAAACCTGGCTCGGCGCGCTACACCATCAAGGCGACAGCCTTCTGAATTTCGCCCTGCGCAGCATCGGCCTGGGGCAAGGGGCGTTGCAAGTCACTGTCATTGCCCTGACCAACGTGGTGCTGCTGGCCGGCTTCGTGCTGTTTCTCGGCACTGCGCTGTCGGTACGCTTGTTGGATGCGGTCGAACGCACGGGCTCGGAGGAGCTGTTTACGCTGACGGTGCTGGTGTCTGCGCTGTTCCTCGCCGTTGGCGCGGAGATGGTGTTCGGCCTGTCCGAGGCGCTCGGGGCGTTCCTCGGGGGCGTGATGCTGGGCCGATACCGTCTGAAACACCGGGTGGCCGAGGATATCCGGCCCATACGTGACATTTTCGGCATCATTTTTTTCGCCGCGGTGGGCATGCTGCTCAACCCGCAGACACTGATCGACGCGCCCTTTCAGTTGCTGCTGGTAGTGATCATCATCATGATCGCGAAGCCCTTGATCGCAGCGGCTATATTGAAGATTCTGAAGCAACCGCTTAGCACCATGGCCGTGATTTCGCCGGCGCTGGGGCAGGTGGGCGAGTTCTCCTTCATTCTTGCGGTGATGGGTCGCAGCCTCAACCTGCTGCCGGACCTGGGCTACCAGCTGATCATTGCGGGGTCCATTATTTCGATCGCACTGAACCCGCTGTTGTTCAAGGTGGCCGAGCGCATGATGGGCGCCGTCACCGGCCCGAGGTCCGGCGTCGCCGAACCGGCCGTAGGGGAACAATCCAATGTCTGAGATTGTCACGCTGCGCGCCGGCTCGATGCGGATGGACCTGGCGCCCGCCGCCTGCGGTGCAGTGACGCGCTTGAGCTCCGGCGACGGAGATAGCCTGATTCATTGGCTGCGGCCGGCGACGCCGAATGCCGTTCCCGATCGCGCTTCGGGTGGAATGGCATGTTTTCCGCTGGTGCCTTTCTCGAACCGAATCCGCAACGGACGCTTCACGTTTGCAGGCCGTACGGTCCAGCTGCCTGCCAACTTTCCGCCGGAGCCTCACGCGGTGCACGGTGACGGATGGCAGGTGTCCTGGTCGCTGGTCGAGCGGACGCAGTCCAGCGCCACGATTGAATACCTGCACGCTTCCGGTGCCTGGCCTTACGCTTACCGTGCGCGCCAGAACTTCGAGCTCGAACCGGGGTGCGCGCGTTTGCGCGTGTCCGTGATCAACGAGGCGTCGGAACCGATGCCGGCGGGCTTCGGATTTCACCCGTTCTTCGTGCGCACGCCGCGCGCCCGCGTGACTGCATCCGTGGCCGGAATGTGGCAGACCGATGCCGACTCGATGCCTACAACTCTCGTTCCGCTGCCGGCGCAGCTGCCGCTCGCCGCTGCAGGTATCGTGCCCGGCGAGGTGTCGCTGGACACCCACTTCACCGGATTCGGCGGCAGCGCACGCATCGAATGGCCCGAGTGGCGGGCGCGCCTGCGCCTTGATACTTCCGGACCGTTTGGCTGTCTGGTGGTGTTCACGCCGCCTGGAAAAGACTTCTTTTGCGTGGAGCCGGTCACCAATATCATCGACGCGTTCAATCTGGCGGCGGCCGGCCGCACCGATACCGGCATGATGGTCCTGGCACCCGGCGCCATTGCCGAGGGTACGATGACCCTTACCCCAGAGTTGCCGTGAGCATGTGGACACCCAGGACAACCTACGGGGTGGAGCGCCTCGGCGCGCTTTCCGACGGTGTCTTCTCCATTGTCCTCACGCTGCTGGTGCTGGACCTCAAGGTGCCAAAGGTCGTAGGGATTCCCCATGCGCAGCAGCGCGAACTCGTGGTGGCCCTGCGGGAGCAGATACCGAGCTTCATTGCATGGATCATCAGTTTCGTGCTGGTGGCGCGCTTCTGGGTGGCGCATCACGCGATCGTTGCTGGACTGAAGCGTTGTCACGCGGGCACGATGGCTTGGAACTTCTTCGTGCTGGCCGTGGTTTCGCTGGTGCCATTCGGCGCGTCGTTGATCGGCGGTTACGAGTTCGATCCGTTCGCGGTGGGCATCTTTTCGGCAATTTTCGGCACGGCGGGCCTGGCGCTGGGGATGTTTGCGCGCCATGCCGCGGGCGAGACCCAGTTGCGCAACAATAACGACATCGGAGATCTCAGGTTTCATTGGCGGTATCACGCGACGATTCTCCCGCTGGTCGCGCTGGCCGCCGTGCTGGGCCTGCTGGTAGATGACATCCTGGCGCTCATCGTGTGGACCGCTGAACCGTTTGTCGCCCTGTGGCTTGCAATCCGGCATCGTCAACGTAAAAAGGAGGAGTGAGCATGGCATATCACGCGATTGGAGACTACGGCATCATCGGGGACCTCAGGACCATTGCGCTGGTGTCCAACGAGGGGTCGATCGATTTCATGTGCTTGCCGCACTTCGACTCGCCGACAATATTCGCAGCAATGCTGGACGATGAAAAGGGCGGGCGGTTTTCGATCACGCCTATGCTGGAGGGGATGCGCCGCAAGCAGCTCTACCTGCCGAGTACGAATGTTCTGATCACGCGCTTTCTCGCCGACGACGGCGTGGCCGAACTCATCGATTTCATGCCGGTCGGCCAGGTGCGGCACACACATACCATTGTGCGCCGGGTGTCGGGCATACGCGGGGTCACCAAGTTGCGGCTCCTGTGCCAGCCACGGTTCGACTATTCGCGCGTGGCGCACAAGGCGAAGGCCGACAAGACGGGCGCAATCTTTACCGCGGCGGACGCCGACGGCACGGTGCTTCGGCTGCGCACCAGCCTGCCGATGCGTGTCGTGCAGGGCGCGGCGGTCGCCGAGTTCGAGTTGAAGGCTGGCGAGACCATCGACATCCTGCTCGAGCTGGTTCGGCCGGGCATCGAAAGCCCGTCCAGCGCGCCGGGCTATGCACAAACCGCCTTCGAGCACACCGTGTATTTCTGGCGCGGCTGGCTGCACTCGTCCAACTATCGCGGCCGGTGGTCTGACATGGTCAACCGCTCGGCGCTGGCGATGAAGCTGCTGTGTTCGGCCAGCACGGGCGGCATCGCCGCGGCGGCAACCTTCGGGTTGCCGGAGGCGATCGGCGGCGAACGCAACTGGGACTACCGCTTTACCTGGGTTCGCGATGCGTCGCTGACCGCGGCGAGCCTGGTGTCGCTTGGCTTCAAGAGCGAAGCGCGCGCTTTCGCGAAGTGGGTCGAGGATCGCTATGCCGACGCGCCGGACGGGCACCTGCAGATCATGTACGGGATCGACGGCCGGCACGACCTGAGTGAGCAGATACTCGATCACCTCGATGGCCACCGCGGCTCGCGTCCGGTGCGCATCGGCAACGGCGCGTACAACCAGCTCCAGCTCGACATCTACGGTGAACTGCTGTTCTTCCTCGACCTGTACGATGAACATGTCGACCAGATCACTTATGATCTGTGGCGCAAATTGACGACCTCGGTGGAGTGGATACGCAACAACTGGCGGCGCAAGGACGAGGGGATCTGGGAGGTCCGCGGCGGCCAGCAGGAGTTCCTGTACTCGCGTATCACCGCGTGGATGGCGCTCGACCGTGCCTGCCGCATTGCGCAGCGCCGCTCGCTGCCGGCGCCACTGTCCGAGTGGCGCTCGACACGCGACGAGATCTACCGCGAGGTCTACGAACGGTTCTGGCACGACGGGCGCCAGGCATTCGTGCAGTACAAGGGCAGCGAGGCCCTTGACGCCTCGGCTTTGTTCATGCCGATGATGGGGCTCATCTCGCCGCGCGACCCGCGTTGGCTGAAGACACTCAAAGCGACCGGCGATGAGCTGGTCGACGACTCGCTCGTCTACCGCTACAAAGTCGACGCCGGCGCATCCGACGGGCTTTCAGGTACCGAAGGCACATTCTGTATGTGCTCGTTCTGGTACATCGAATGCCTTGCGAGTAGCGGCGACCTGGAACAGGCGCGTCTGTTGTTCGAAAAAATGCTGGGCTATGCCAACCATCTGGGGCTGTACGCCGAGGAGCTCGACTTGACCGGCCATTTCCTGGGAAATTTCCCGCAGGCATTCACCCATCTGGGACTGGTGAGCGCTGCGCGCTGCCTGGACCAGGCGCTGACCGCGGCGGGTGAGGCCTAGGCGAGGGATTACGCTCGCGCGAGCCAGCGAACGGCGTTGCGGACGTAGGACTTGACGTCTTCAAGCCGCTGCGGAAACCGCTCGAACTCGTCGCCGGGCGGGTCCGTGAGGAAAGGCGGGCATCCCGTGCGCGGGTCCCAGTTGTAGTCCGCAAAATGGTGAAAGCTCGACTCCGCGATCGCGCGTCCGTGTTCTGACTTGGGATCGAAGGCGACGAGCAGGTTGAAAGTTCTGTTCGTGGCCAGGCTTTTTCCGGTCGCGACCACGCTCGCGTCGTCGGCGCCGGGCGGGACGCCGATGCCGCCCTCGTGCGGGTGCGACGGGAACCATTCGATGGTGGATCCGTCCTTGCGCCGCAACAGCGGATGATCGGCGAGCACCGCGCGCACGCGCTGGAAATTACCGTTTTCACCCGAGAGGTAGTTCGGCCAGGACACGGGCGCGGCGGCGTTGTCCATGGCGCATCGTGTGGCGTCTGGATCGACCTGGCAATCGTGAAAGTAATGCGCCGCGCCTACGCCGCCGATTCGGCACAGCGACGCGCCCAGGTTTTCGTGGTCGCGGGTCGCGACGATTCCACCGCCCCGCTGCGCGAAGGCGCGGATCCCCGCCACATCGGCGTCGGTGAGGCCGTCGCCGTTATCGACGCCCAGCAGCCAGAGTTGGTCGAACTCGCTGTTTCCGAGGGTGCTGAGGACCGGGTCGTCGGTTCCGGACGGCGCGCGGTCGCGCGCGCTGACCTTCACGCCCTCGATTGCGGCGATGGTTTCGCGCAGCAGGCTGAACCGGCCGATGTGCCAGTCGTCCTGCGTCGGAGGGATGGTCGTCTGTAGCAGAACTCGTAGTGATTTCATGCGCTTTGAATTCCCGGAAGCTTACGATGTGGCGCGCTGCTGATAGACCTCTTTGTACATCGACTGCAGGAACGACAGACCCTCGGTGGCCAGTTGCTCGGGCGAATCGGCGAAGTCGCGCCAGATCGCGAGCAGCGGGGCGAATTTCTTGCGCGGGTGGAACGATTCGAGCGTAATCGCAGAATCGTAATTCGCGTCGCGTAGCGCCTCGAACACTACGCGCCAGGGTACCAGATCGCGTCCGGGAATTCCGCGCTGGCTGCCGCAGGCGTGGAAGTAGCCGATGCGGTTGCCACAGCCGCGAATCGCCGCGCCCAGATCGTCTTCTTCGCGGATATTGTGAAACGTGTCGAGGTGCACTTTTACATTGGGAACGCCGACTGCATCGACGAAGCGGCAGGTATCCGCAATAGTATTCAGGAAGTAGGTCTCGAACCGGTTAAGCGTCTCGACTGCGAGCGTAATCTCGGAGTTCGCCTGAGCGTAGAGCGCAATCTCGCGGTAGCACTCGACCCCCCAATTCCACTCGTCGTCGGTTCTTCGCTTGCCGGTAAAGTATTTCCATGCGCAGTAGTTGGCGCCGCCGTAGATCTTCGCGCCGGCTACTTGAAACATGTCGATCAGCCTCTTCGACAGCTCGACGGATTTACGCCTCACCGCCGGATCGGGCGAAATCGTGTTGGCGGTTTCGGGAAGCGCGAAGTTGACGTTGATCGAAAGTCCGAGGTCGCTCGCCATCTTCGCGACGGTTTTCGCCGGAAAGCGTTCCGGGTCGACCGGGGTGATCTCGAATACTTCGAAACCCATTTTGCGCGCCTTCTCGAGCAGCGGCAGATCGCCCTCGAGAAAGGTGTCGGTGAAGGAAAGCGAGTTGATCCCGAACTTCATATGTGTTCCTCCGCTTCAGGGCCGAAGCACCATCAACCCGCTTTTCGGATCGTGGCGACGACAGAGGTGGGCCGGTAGTTCCCGAATGACCAGCTCCAGCGTCGGGTTGACGATGCCTTCGATCAGATGCCCGCCGCGCGTGGTCCCGTCCGGACATCCAAGCACCACGTGCGCGTGCAGGTGCCTTTTCCCGCTCTCTTCGGAGATGTTCCCGTTGAAGGAAAGCAGCTCCACCTGTTCTTCGATCCGGTTTTCGCGAAACTCCCTCGTCGTGGGATTGAACCAGCCGAGTCGGACTTTCTGGAACGCGCCGACCGCGCTTAGGCTACTCCCCTGTAACGACAGCGATTCCGCCAGCTGCGTAATCGCCGTGAATGCTTCTTCGCCCGGATCGAACACGGCGACGATGGTTCTCATCCCTTCCTGATGTTCTTCGAGTACGTGGTGTCTCATCGTCTTCTCGCTGGGCAGATGGCCGCCGCCGGGCGTTTGCGCGGCGATGGCCTGGGCATCAGGTCCCGGACGGTGCCCCGGCGAGCATCGCCTCGAAAGCGGTCTGGTCGGGCATGGCAACCGGCTCCATCGAAGGAATGCGCGTAATCCAGTCGCACATCCGCGACGGATCCTTGCGTTCGGTCGGGCCGTGGCCGCTTACTATGACCGCGGCGTTGAGGGCGCGCACCCGTTGTGCTGCCTGGTCGATCGCATCCTGGCGCACCTCGTGAAACCAGATGTGATTGGCGCGGTTCATCCAGAAAAACGCGTCCTCGAAGTCTTTCGCCGGCATCTCGTCAGTGAACTGAGGAACCTTCTCGGCGACTATCCCGAAGCAGTCTGCGGAGAAATACATGCGTGTCGACGGGTCATAGAACCCGCGGGTGGCGGACGAATCGTAGAGCGGCGGTCGCAGCGCAGTAATCTTGCGGTCGCCAAGGTCGAGCGTCTCGCCGTCGTTCAGGAGATAGCAGCGATCGGGCGGGATGGAGAATTCCTCGCCCAGCTTGCCGAGTCCGAGAAAGGTTGTGATCAGTTTCGCTTTCGGGCACTGTTCGAGTACCTGCATGATCGCGCCGGAATGGTCGCGGTCTTCGTGACTCAGGAACAGCCAGCGCACATCTTTCGGGTCCACCAGGGCGAAAGCCTCTTTGAGAAACGTTTCGCGATGGACGATGGCAAGGGTATCGACGATCATCGGCTGCTTGCCGCGAATCACCATTGCGTTCGTCGGCAGCACCCCGTAACCTGGAACCGGCAATGCTTCTGGTATCACATATGTGTCGCGTGCGACTTCATAGGATCGAGTCATTTCAATCTCCTCTCCTGATGAACCAACTGCGCCCCCCGCCGGAGGCGGGATTCCGGCAGGGAATTCGCGATCTCAGAGTTTGACGAAGCGCGTCATCGAGAATGTGTCCATGTCGATAAGCGCGGTGAAATCCTTGCTCTCCGCGGCCGCGACGAACTTGTCCATCGAGTTCTGCGCATCCTCGGGACGCGCCCAGTGCAGCACCACTACGACCTCCCCTTGCTCGTTACGCGCGGTTTCGCGGCTCAGGATGCCCGGCATTTTCATAATGAGGTTTTTCTCGACCTTCTTGTTCTCCTCGATGAAGTTATTCAGGTCGACACCGGGTTTCAGTTTGAAACGAACAATCTCAATGGTATTTGCAGCCATGATGCAGCCCTCCTCCTAGGTTTGGATTATCGGATCGCCTCGCAACGCATGACTCCGCCGGTAATTTGATCGTTTGATTCAGCATCCGTCGGTCTCTTTCTCGCCGG
>CAZRMO010000049.1:17227-27703 GCA_964601155.1 uncultured Enterobacteriaceae bacterium | reverse complement strand
TAAACAGGCATGCCGTGTTCTTCCATCCAGCGTATGCCGCCGTCCTTGTGCTTCAATCGATACTCCACTGTGAAGGCACGGTTCTCTGCAATCGCGCGCTTGACTTCGGCCTCCACGCCGGGGCGGTCCTCATTTAGAATCAACGGCTCGATCGAGCATACCTTGCCTGTCGTCAATTCATCCAGTGTGTAGCCCGTAATTTGAACGGGCATTGCGTTATAGAACTGCATCCGCCCACCTTCGCGGACGAACACCCGGTAGACCATGCCGGGCAGGTTCTGCGACAAGGTACGATGGGCGATTTCGCTGTCACGCAGTGCGGCCTCCATTTGCTTGCGTTCGGTGATGTCGGTACCAAAACCGATGAGATTTACCCCGAGCTTGGTTTCGATTCGTGTTGCCGTCAGCAGGTAATCGCGAACGCCCTCAGCCAAGACGAGGCGGGCTTCCAACGTAGCCGAGCCGGTTTCAAAGGCTTGCTGGATCGCCTGGATGGCGCGCGGCCTGTCATCCTCGTGATTAATTGACAATACGTTGATCCCCGATATTTCTTCCGGCGACAATCCAAGCAGCACCGCAAACTGCTTGTTCCATTGCAGCAGGCCGCCGTCATGATCAAGCAGAAAGAAGATATCCGGAAGGCTCTGGATCAGTGTGTTGGAGAAATTCTTTTCGTCCATGACCGTCTGTTCGGCCTGCTTGCGCGCGGTGATATCCTGCACCGTTCCCAGCATGCTGATGGGCTGCCCGTCTTTCCCCCGGATTACCTCGGCCTGCTCATGCACATGGCGTAGCGTGCCATCCGGCTGCAGGATGCGGTGCTCTATGCTGTATCTGGGCCGCCCCGCCAAAGCCTCGCGCACGCTGTCCTCTACCAACTGACGGTCTTCCGGATGCACCGCGTTCAGGAAAGCCTCGTAGCTCGCGCCGAACTGCTGTGGCGCGAGGCCGAAGATGCGGTAGATTTCATCTGACCACCTCAGCGTGTCACTGGCGATATCCCATTCCCAGTTGCCGAGATGGGCGATGCGCTGTGCTTGCGTCAGGCTGGCGGTTCGCTGGGCCACCTCCAGTTCCAGGTGCGCGCGGTGCTGTTCCAGTGTTTCCTGGGCATCCAGCAGTTGCTGCACCTTTTGTTCCAGTGACTGGTTCAATCCCAGGATTTTTTCTTCCGCCTGCTTGCGCTCGGTGATGTCCCTGAAGGCGCCCACAACACTGGCTACCCCGTTGATCGTCATTAGGCCGGAGCTGGCGTCCGCATAGAAGATGCTGCCATCCTTTCTCAGCATCGGCACAGACGGCGCGATGCCAACTTCACCTTTGCCCGGTCGCTCGAACTGGCTGATTACGTAGGCGAGCTGGTCAGCAGGATGAATGCCTTCCATGCCAAGTTGGAGCATCTCATCGGCGCTATATCCGAGCATGCGGCAGATCGAGGCATTGACCATTTTGAACTGTCTGGTTTGAGCCTCCGCCACGATGATGCCGTCCTGCACGGAGTCGAAGACGCCCCTGAGCAGGGCCTGGGAATCCGCCAGTTGCTGCGTGCGCGCCCGAACTTTTTCCTCCAGTTCGTCGTTCAGCGTGTGGATCGTTTCTTCCGTCTGCTTACGCTCCACGACTTCTCGCTTCAGTCCGAAATTAGCCTTTTCCAGGTCCAAAGTTATATTGGCCAGCGACAGGGCCTGGCTGCGCGACTTTATCAACGACAACAGCACGAAAAAGAGCAGCAGACTGATGATGCTGCCAAGCGCCAGGATGCTGTTCACCTGACCGGTATCGATAGTGCTTTCGAAATACGGTGTGGACTTGAAAACCATGAACCAACGACGACCGGCATACCCCAGGACGGATTGGTAGGTGGCAAAATGCACGCGATCAGAATGGGAGATGACTGATTCCATGTTTCCACTGGGATAGAGTAAGGCCTCTTCAAGCGGTTTATCCCCATCGAAAATCTGAAGTTCAACATACTCCCGCTTCTTCAACAGAAGACCCTGCATGAAATCATTCATGCGGAAGGGGCTGTACACATATCCCGTTAACGCCTCACGCCTCTGTTCAGGGGTTTTCGGTACTTCTCCTTTGCGGTAGACCGGCAGATACATAAGAAAGCCCGCCTGAACATCCTTTTCTGTTTCCTGAAGCAGGGTAATCTTGCCACTCATGGCGGCCGAACCGGTGTCCCTGGCCATCTCCATGGCTTTTTTGCGCGTGGGTTCGGAAAACATGTCATAACCAAAAGCCCGCTGATTTCGCCAATCGAAGGGCTCCAGAAAAATAATCGAGGTGTATACCGGGCGCTCCCCTTCGGGATGGATATCATAGTTGGGGAAACCCTCTTCGCGCATCTGACGAATGTGGGCCTCCCTTTCTGCAGGAAGAATTCTTTTGGAAAAGCCGAGCCCTTGAATACCTGGATAATATTTATCAATCTGCAACGCTGTTACATAGGTCCGCCATTTCGCTCGTGTAACTGGATCGGAGCCTGCGAAAAGACCAGCGCCGCTTTGGAGCAGGAATGCATAGGCATGCAGACGCTCGCGAAGCGCTGATTCTATTGCCTGGCTCCGAAAGACAAAACGGTCATGCGCTTTTTCCAGCACCACGTCCCTGGCGATATACCAGGCGAAAAAAGTGACCCCCAGAGACGCAAACAGAGCTATCCAGGCTATCCATTTACCCCAAAAAGCGGATCGAAGCGGTGAAGGTCCACCTTCAGACGTCTGAGTAGCAGAGACAGAGGGCGGTGACGCAGTCGATCCCTGGATATTCTCTTTTTCCATATTCCGCTTATTCTTTTGCAGGATGATCACGTCAGACGAACAACGCCGCTGCTGTCCTGTGCACCCTGGCCCGGAGTGGACAGTCCGCCGGCAAAAACCGGCCCGCCCCATAAGAGAAAAGAGAGAAGAAGAGCAAAGCCTTTAGCCGGAAACATTTGCGTTTCTCGCCTCTTACTACGTCTTCAATGCAGGCACAGCCAGGAATCGTGTTTCGAAGATCTCGGCCGGCACCGGTTTGCTGAACAGGAAGCCCTGCATTTCGTCGCAGGCGAGCAGGCGCAGCAGGCGCGACTGCTCCTCGGTCTCGACGCCCTCGGCCACCACCTTGAGCTTGAGCGAATGCGCGAGGGTGATGATGGTGGACACCAGCGCCAGTCCCTCCTGCGCCGCAGTCATCTCGATTATGAAGGAGCGGTCAATTTTCAGCGTGTCCACCGGCAGTTTGGCGAGGTAGCTGAGCGAGGAGAAGCCGGTGCCGAAGTCGTCGACGGCGACAGTTACGCCGAGGGCGCGGATCGCCTGCAGGCTGCCAATAGTGCCCTTGACGTCCTCCATGATCAGGCTTTCGGTGATCTCCAGCTCCAGTCCGGCCGCCGCGCGCGCGTCGATACCGATGACCTGCCTGATTTCGTCGATGAAGCCGCGATTGCGCAGTTGCAGCGGCGACACGTTCACGGCGATGCGCACGGCAGGCAGGCCCGCGGCGCGCCAGCGCAGGTAGTCGGCGATGGCCTGGCGCAGCGCCCAGCGCCCGACCTCATAGATCAATCCGGTTTCTTCCAGGATCGGGATGAACCGGCCCGGCGGCACCAGGCCGGTGCGCGGATCGTTCCAGCGGATCAGCGCCTCGGCGCTGGTGAGCTTGCCGCTCGCGAGGTTCACCTTGGGCTGGTAGTGGAGCACGAACTCTTCGTTGTCCAGCGCCTGGCGCAACTGGTTTTCCAGGGTGAGCTTGCCGGCCACCGCTTCGGTCATTTTCTGGGTGTAGAACAGGTAGCGCTCGCCGGCCACCTTGGCCTTCTTGAGTGCGGCTTCGGCGTTCCCGAACAAGGTCTCGGCGTCCGCGCCATCGTCCGGGAACACCGCAACGCCGACCGTGGCAGAAATCCGGAACACGGCGTCGTTCAGGCGGAACGGATGCTCCAGGAAAGCGGCCATCGTTTTCTCGAGAAGCCGCGTGACGTCGCCGTCTTTCCTTACTTGCGGCAGCACCAGGGCAAAATGGTCCGCGTCGATCCGCGCCAGCAGGTTGGCGTCCCCAGCGTAAAGCGTCAGCCACTCGGCGGCTTGCCGTAGAAGCGCATCGCCGGCCGGCCGGCCGAGGCTGTCGTTGATGTTCTTGAACCGCTCCAGATCCATCAGGAACACCGCCAGCTTGTGCCCGTCGCTGGCGGCGCTGCGCAGGTACTGCGCCACGCGCTCGAGAAACAGCCTGCGGTTCGCCAGGCCGGTGAGATCATCGTAGTAGGCGAGGTAATCGAGCCGCTCCTGATTGTCGATGTGATCGATCGCGAACGCGATGTCGCCGGCCAGTTCCGCCAACAGCGCCAGCTCTTCTTCATGGAAAAATTCAATCTCGTCGGCGTACAACGCGAGCACGCCTACCGCTGCGTCCGCAACAAGCAGCGGCAGAATGGCCATCGAGCGGACGCCGGATTCGGCGTATTGCCTGCCAAATACAAGCAGTGGATCGGTTTGCGAATTGTTGGACACGATTGCCGTCTTCTCCCTGAGCGCCCGCGCGACCATCGTGTTTGGCGCCTCCTCAGCCGATGACAGGATGTCCTTGATCATGTTTAGAAGTGCCTCGTCTTTCCCCGCCGAGGCGACCGGAACAATCGTCGTCGCGCTCCGATCCACGATGGCGATCAAGGCCATGCGGAACCCGCCCGCCTCGACCGCGATTCGGCAGGCCTCCCTGAACAACTCGTCGCGGCCGCGCGCGCGCACGATCAGCATATTGATGCCGCTCAGCACGGCATAGACGCGGTTGAGGTGTGCGATCCGGGCTTCCGCTGCCTTGCGTTCGGTGATGTCTTGAATCATGCAGAGATGACGTGGATGTGCCTGGTCTCCGATCTTGAACGGGGTAATCGTCATGTCGACCCAAACGGCCGTGCCGTCGGGATGGCGATAACGCTTTTCCATCCTGAAGCCGTTTATCTTTCCGGCATTCAGCAGAGCCATATTGTCCAGGTCTGCCTGCACATCATCGGGGTGAGTGATTTGCAACCAATCGATATTCGCCATCTCTGCCATTGATCTGCCGGCGATCTCGGCGAAGCGCGGGTTGGCTTCGTGGATTCGTCCCGCAAGCGAATCGATAAATGCAATGCCGATCGGTGCCTGGACAAACATCGTTCTAAAGCGCTCTTCGCTTGTTTGCAGCGCGTGCTCCGCCTGCTTGCGCTCGGTGATGTCCTTCCCGATCCCGCGGTAGCCCAGGAATGCGCCTGAGGCGTCGAACACAGGATCGCCGCTGATCGAAATATGCCGTTCGGCGCCGTCGGCCCCGCGCCGCGACAGTTCGAAATCGCGGAACGGGAGATGCGCGTCGAGCACGGCGCGATGCGCCTGCCAGCCGGCTTCATCCGGAGAAAGATACGGAATCTCCCAGCGGCGCTCGCCAATTTGCGCGCCGCGCCGGAACGCCGTGACGGCGCTCAGTTTCTTGTCCGCCGAGCCGCGTGTCGTGAGCCGATGCTCGGCGTCGCTCTCCCAGTAGAAGTCGGAAGACATCGCGCTCAGGGTGCGAAAGCGCGCCTCGTTGTTGCGCAACGCTTCCTCGGCAGTCTTGCGTTCCGTAATATTCAGGTGCATGACGACGGCGCCATTCGCTTGAGGTCCCGCCGTCAGGGGTGTCACTGTCATCAGGAACCAGCGCTGCTGCGTCGGCGAATGACAGGGATATTCCATCGAAAAGTGCATTGTCGAGCCGTCCAGCACCGCGCGTATGCCTGCGGCTGCCTGCTGCGCCTCGGCGGTGTCATCTCCCCGCGCGCGCTCGCAAACCTCGAGGTAGTCGACGCCGATTCCGTGTTCCGGCCCCCGCAGCGCATTGGCGCCGGCAAATTGCCGCCATGCCTGGTTCACCGCGAGAACGCTTCCTTGGGCATCGAGCAATGCGATATGCGCGGGCAGTGCGTTGAGGATTGCGGCTCGCTTGGCAGCTTCGCTGTGGCGCAGCTGCTCCTGCGCGCGCCGCAGCAACAAGGTGCGGCCGCCTTGGTCCGCCACCGTATCCACCTCACCGCCCGTCAGTTCCTCCAGACGTTGCTCCGTCCGGTGCAGCACCTGGATCAGCGCGGAAATTTCCCCGCCGGCATCCGGCGAAACGATTGGCTCATTCGGCTTCATGCCGCGACGGCTTCGAGTCCCAGGGTCTGCAACACGATCGGCGTCTGGCTGAGCGTGCCGACAATTCGTGTGACGGGGGATGGGGCGAGCCTGACCAGAGTCGGGGTCATAAGAATGCCGTCCGCCAGCGCGCGCTTGGGCTCCCGAAACACGTCCACGATTTCGATCTCGTGCCGATCCGGCAGTTGGGTCCGGCAAAGCGACCTCAGGTTGGCGAGCGCCTGCACCGAGTTCAGCGCTTCGCCTGCGACGTAAAGCCGGAACTTGACCAAAGCGCGCTCACTCATGATGGGCTCCCTTGCGCCGCACCGTCGCAGCATCGGCGCCGCGCAGCTCCTTCATCTGGGTGCGGCCGCGCGACAGCTCGCCCTTTTCACTTTGCGTGGCGCGAACCAGCAAGGCCTTCTCCACCTGCTTCGCCATGAGCTCGGTCTGCAGCGACTTCAGGCGCACCTCGAGTTCGGCCTCCTCGGCGTCGAGTCTGACGGTCTTCAGCTTTTCGGCAACCTCGGCGACCTCATGCGCGACCCGCTCGGCGCGTTCCTTTTCCCAGCGCAGCGTGCCCATCAGCACCTCGCCGCCCGCAGTGTAGGTGTCGGCCAGATTGACGCCCGCGTCGCTCAGGATCAGCTCGCGCACCTGGTTCGAGTGCGAGGTGCCGCGCGATTTGACAATGGACAGGCCGCGGTTGCGCTCGCCGGCCTGCACCAGGTAGTTCAGATGGATCCAGGTGTCCACCAGCGCCGAGATCTGCAGCTGCGAGCCGCCCTCGCCCTGGCCCGACATCTCGTCGAGCAGGCTGGTGCACAGCAGGGTGGTGCCGTCGCCCTTGGACCAGTCGATCAAGCGGTCCGCCACGCTCTGCGCGCTCAGATCACTGCCGGATTTGGACCACGCGGACACCGGATCGATCACCACGCAGCGGGCGCGATGTTCCCGCGCCAGCGCCTTGATGCGCACCAGATAGGTTTCGGCGCTGCCGGTGATGACGCGCGCCGAGATCATGCGCAAGGACCCGTTCTTGAGGTAGCGATCCAGCCGGATGCCGACCGAGGACAGGTTGCGCACCACCTCGGTGCTGTTGGTGTCGAAACAGACGAACAGGGTGCGTTCGCCGCGCCGGCACGCCGCTTCTGCGAATGCCCCGCACAAGGTCGTCTTGGCGGTGCCGGAAAAGCCGGTAACCAGCACGCTGGCGCCGCGGTAGTAACCGCCGCCCAGCATGGTATCGAGCCGCTGCACGCCGCTGGAAACGCGCTCGTTGCTCACCTTGCTGTCGGCACGGGTCAGGGAGTGCGCCACGGCGACCTCGAATCCGCTCGCGCCGATCAGAAACGCCGATTCGTTCTCATCGAAGTTCGAGCCGCGATACTTCTGCACGCGCAGACTGCGCTGCGATACGCCCAGCACCATGTTGTGATTGAGGATGACCGCGCAATCGACCATGAATTGCATGAAGCCGAAGGGCTGCTGGCTGATCGTGTAGGTGTCATCGGCGCCGGACTTCAGGGTGACGATGGCGGTCAGATCGTGCGCAAGCAGCCACGCATGCAGCCGGTAGATTTCGCGCCTTTCCGCCGCCAGGTCGGGCAGCAGCGCAAGCAGGACATCCAGGGCGTCGAACACGATGCGCCGCGCCCCCGTATCCCGGATCTTGACCTGCAGCGCGGCCAACATGCCGCCGAGGTCGAAATCTCCCGACTGGACCAGGTCGTGCTGGGGTTGCGCATCCATGAAGTACAGTTTCTTTTTGTGCTGCAACTCCGCCAGGTTCCAGCCGAAACTTTCGGCGTTGGCCGCGATGCGCTTGGAACCCTCCTCAAACGCAACGAAAATGCCCGGCTCCTTGCAGTTGCCGGCACCATGCGCCAGGAATTGCAGCGCGAGCACGGTCTTGCCCGAGCCCGGTCCGCCCAACAGCAAGGTGGTGCGGCCGCGGGGCAGGCCGCCGCCGGTGATTTCGTCGAAACCGGCGACACCGGTCGGGGCTTTGTTTTGGCCTGCAATTTTTGGTTTTTTCTTAAGCACGTTCCGCACCCCCCCGCTTAGAGTTGAGACGGTTCCGGAGGCAGATCGCGCGACGATTGTCACGGGAAGAGCACCGAAAAGCCGCTCAGGAGACAGTGAATGTCCCTATTCGCAGCAGCTCAGCTTTATCCCTGTTTGTTCCGGCGGTCTGTGCGCTGGCGTACATAAGGCACGCCCGGAAAGGGCAAAGCGGCGCCGCCCGTCATGTCCCGGAAATTCGCGGCCAATGTGCGCCAGGGTACAGAAGAGGCTAGCGCGCTGCGGCATGATCGCCACAGGTGTCCGTCCTCCTCCTCCTCCTTTGGCGGGCATCTGAATCACTTGGCCTGGAACGGCAAACCCTTTCCGGGCTTTTTTTTGCGCGCCCGGCAGGTTTTGAGCCGACCGTCAAAGCGTGATCGGAGTCCGCCCTGTCCTGAACTTTGGTCTTATGCGCGCTAGCGCACTGAAACTGCCGCAGGCGCAAGGCACAATCGCCAGATCAATCGAGTTCCTACAACCGCGTCGCCGATGCGCTCGGTTTCGAGACACTGAAGAAGACCGAAATGAAAACCCAACAGCACAACTTTCTGCGCCGGCCGCTGCTGGTCGGCGGGTTTGCCGCGATCATGGTGGGCGGCATCGCAATCGCCTCCCTGGCAATCTCCTCCCAGGCCTTCAACGGCGCGTTCGAGGCGCCGGTGCCGCCTAAGGTGGTCGCGGCGCAGGGATCAGCGACAGCTCGCGCGTACACGTACAGGTGCGACGACTGCGGGGTGATCGAGTCGATGCGGAAAATCGACGCTCCCGATGACCATAGCGGAGCCGGGGCGCCGGGCAGGACCGGCACGATCGAAGGCGAGCCGCTGCGCAACTACGAAATCACCATACGCATGCAGGATGGGTCGGTGCGCGTGATCCGGGAGGCCAAGTCGGCATATTGGAGACATGGCGAACCGGTAACCCTCATCGCCGGCGCGGATTGATGCATCCTGCCGAACCTGCGTCAGGCGCGGAGACTGCGCCCGATACGGCGGTCCACGCCGCGGATTCCATTGCGATCGTGGAACGCAGGCGCGACACCAGCATGAGCCTGGCTTTGACCGTTCTGGCGACCATCGCGCTGGTCGCCGCGCTGTACCTCGCGCGCGCGTTCTTTGTGCCCTTGCTCATCGGTATTCTGGGGAGTTACACGCTGCGTCCGGTGGTGGACTGGCTCGAGGAGCACTACATTCCGCGTCCTGCGGGCGCAGCGCTGGCGCTGGTCGCCTTGGTCGGCAGTTTGTCATGGGTGGGCTATTCCTTGCGCGGCGATACCGCCGCGATGATCGAAAGGCTGCCCGAGGCCGCGCACAAACTGCGCCAGGACATGAGCGCGTCGCGCGCGAGCGGCAAGACGCCGCTGCAGAACATCCAGGCGGCAGCCAACGAGATCCAGGGCGCGACGGCGGAAGCCGCACTGAAGCCGGGAAAACGGGCCGCCGTGGGGCCGGCTCCGGAGACTTCCGTGTGGCTGCAGGACTACGCCATCGCGCAATCTCGCCTGTTGATCAGCGTCGCCGCGCAGGCGCCGATCGTGCTGTTGCTCACCTATTTTCTGCTGGCCTCGGGGGTGCATTTCCGGCGCAAGCTGGTGCACCTGGTCGGTCCATCGCTGTCGCGCAAGAAGGACGCCGTGCGCATACTCGAGGAGATCGACGCGCAGGTTCAGCGCTACATGCTCGCCACGCTGGCGTCGAACGCGCTGGTCGGAGTCGGGACCTGGCTCGCGTTCCAGGCGCTGGGCGTGGATCAGGCGGGCGTCTGGGGGGTTGCCGCAGGCGTGCTGCACTTCATCCCTTACCTGGGCTCGGCGCTGATCGTGATTGCAAGTGGGGTCGCCGCCTTTCTCCAGTTCGGATCGGCGCTCCACGCCCTGGCCATCGCCGGCGCCGCGCTGCTGATCAGCGGCGCGATAGGGCTCGTGTTCATGACCTGGCTGCAAAGCCGGGCCGCGCGCGTCAACGCGGCGGTGCTGTTCATCGCGCTACTGTTCTTCGGCTGGCTCTGGGGCATCTGGGGGCTGCTGCTGGGCGCGCCGCTGCTCGCCATCGTCAAAGCGGTGTGCGATCGCGTCGAGACGCTCAAACCGTTTGGCGAGTTGCTTGGGCGCTGATCCGCTATGTGTGGTAGCAGACAGACCGCAATACGCATGCGCAATACGCTGTTGTATCTCGGCGGTAAGGGGCAAGCGATGCCCGCGCTGCGATTCACCCTTAACTTGATGTACACCATAGAGGCAGCAAAATGAAAACGATAAGCAGAAATTCAGCCAGCGCAGTTGCGG
>CAZRMO010000049.1:15507-17127 GCA_964601155.1 uncultured Enterobacteriaceae bacterium | reverse complement strand
CATAGAGGCAGCAAAATGAAAACGATAAGCAGAAATTCAGCCAGCGCAGTTGCGGCGGCAGTTCTGATTGGTCTTGCCGGTTGTGCCGGAATGTCGAGGCAGGACAAGGGCACCGCCACCGGCGCGGTCGTGGGCGGCGTCGCAGGTAATGTCATGGGCGGCGGCTTGCTCGGGACAGCGGCCGGCGCGGCGGTCGGCGGCGTCATCGGGCACGAGGTCACCAAGCCGAAGTAAGCGCTCATGGCGCGATGCGGATAGCAGGGCGGGAACGTTCGGATTCCGGGCTTTGCGTTTTGGGGAATTGAATGCAGAAGCTGATTGCGAAATATCTGCTGATGCTTGTCTTGTCTCTTGCGGCACCGCTTGTGTTTTCGCAAGCACAGGCCCCGGATGCGCTGCTGCAGTCGGCGGCTGTCGAGGTAATCGCAAAAATCAAACAGGACCAGGCGTTCGGGCGGCTCGATGCGGCGAGGCTTGCTGACCTGGTCGAGAACAGCATCGTGCCGCTGTTCGATTTCACCCATATGACCCGGCTCGCCATGGCGCAAAACTGGCGCCGGGCTACGCTGGAACAGCAGTCAGTGCTGACCGACGAGTTCAGGACCCTGCTGCTGCGCACCTATTCCAGTGCGCTCGCGCAATACCGTGATGAAGCGGTCGAGTTCAAGCGCTTGCGCGCTGGACCGGCTGCGGACGCGGTAACGGTCCGGTCGGAGGTGATACAGCCGGGGGGCGGCCGCACAGCGCTCGACTACGACATGGAGAAAACCCCGCAGGGATGGAAGATCTACGACCTCAAGGTCGCGGGCGTTCGCCAGGTTACAACGTTTCGGGACATTTTCGCCGAGCAAGTCCGCAAGGGCGGCGTGGACGGTCTGATCAAGTTCCTCGCAGACGGAAACCGGGAGGTCGGCTCGAAATTCAGCTCCGTCAAGCGCTCGTTCTTGGCGAGGACCCAGATCGTATATGCGATCTTGCGGAACATGCTTCGCGGCGGCGGGCAATAAGCACCGCCACTCCCACTTACCGTAAATCAGTCGCCGTGCTTGCCGCGGCCGCGATGCTTGCCATTGTCGCGGTGCTTGTAATGCTTTTCCTTTTTCATCTTCGCCGGCTTGTAGCCCTTGTCGTGTTTCCAGTGGCCGGCCGTGCGATAGTAGCCGCCGTTGCGATGTTCCCAGCGATCCGGCGCCCAGTTGTAGCCGACGCGTTGATGGATGCGACGACCGCGAACCCAAACGTGGCGATTGCCGGCCCAGCCCCAGTATCCCGGCGCCCAGACATAGCCTGGCGCGAGGTTCGGCACCGCTTCGTACTGCGGCGCGGGCGGCGCGACGCTGATGTTGACGCTGATTTGCGCGTAGGCCGGCGCCGCGAAAGCGCTGGCGGCCAGCGACAGGGATAGCAACAACTTGCGTAGGGCAGTGGTGCGGTTCATGGTCGGGTCCTTCCGGGATAGGAAGCGCATGTTGGCACGGTATGCGGGTTAACACCGTGCGCCAACGCACAGAGCCTGCGTAAAAAGGAGCGGATAGTCAGCCCAAGCTCGAAGGCCCGCACCTGGTATCGAATGCAGTCTTGCCCGGAGCGCCGTTGGGCGGCCGACGGCATGCATGGCGA
>CAZRMO010000049.1:12287-15407 GCA_964601155.1 uncultured Enterobacteriaceae bacterium | reverse complement strand
AACGGGGGTACACATGAAACATCGTTCAAGGGCATTTGTTCAAGGCTTGGCGCTTGCAGGCGCCGTATCGATTCTGCTGATCGGCTGCGGCAACCGCGCGGCGGAGGCGGGCGCACCGGCTGCTGCTCCAGTCACGTTGACGGTCACCACGGAGCCACTCCCGGCAGGTACGACGGTGGGGACGGAAATCGACGACAGCGTTGTGACCGCGAAAGTGAAGTCCGCGCTGCTCGCGGACCCCGGCGCCAAGGGTTTCGAGGTCAAGGTGGAGACAAGCAAGGGCCAGGTGCAGTTGAGCGGCTTCGTCGACACGCAAGCTGGCATCGACAGGGCCATCGCGCTCACTCGCGGGATCGAAGGCGTCAAGGGCGTCGACAATGCGATGACGCTGAAGCAGGGCAAGGCGAGCCTGGGCGACACGGTCGATGACGGCATTGTCACCGCCAAGGTGAAGTCCGCATTGCTCGCCGACGCGAGCGTAAAGAGCCTCGATGTCGCGGTCGTGACGCACAAGGGCGAAGTGCAGCTCAGCGGCTACGTCGATAACCAGCTGCAGATCGATCGCGCCGTCGATGTCGCGCGCGGCGTAGCGGGCGTACGCAGTGTCAACAACGGGATGAGCATCAAGAAATAGGGCAGGAGGCCCGGCGCCGCGCAGCTTCGATACGGTTCGACCGCCGGCCCTGCCCGCGACGCGGCGCACTTACGCCGTCTCGTGCATGTCCCTGATGATTTCGTAGCACGAGCACGAAGCGGCCTCCAGACCTGCGCGGTCGAGTATCGTGATGGTGCCGCGGCTGTAGCGGATCAGCCCGTCTTGCTGCAGCGTGCGCGCGGCCTTGGTCACACCCACGCGGCGCACGCCCAGCATCTGCGACAGGAAGTCCTGCGTGAGGCGGAACGCGCCGGATTGCACGCGATCGTGCGTCATCAGCAGCCAGCGGGCCAGACGCGCTTCGATGACGTGGAAGCGATTGCACGCGGCCGTTTGGGTAATCTGCGCCATCAAGCTGTAGGTGTAGCGATGCAGCTCGCGCTGCAGCGCATGGCTCTGCCGGAATGCCTTGAGGAAGGGCGCGGCTTTCATGCGCATGGCCGTTCCGCTCCCCTGCACCAGCGCGCGCACCGGTGAGACGCGGATATCCAGCGCCAGCGGTATGCCGACCATGCCTTCGCGGCCGACCAAACCGACCTCCAGGGCCTGGTGCCGGTCCACGAACGTCAGCAGGGAAACGACGGAGTCGTTGGGAAAGTAGACGCACTCTATGCGTTCCCCGGGCTCATACAGGATTTGGCCATAGGTAATCGCGACCTGCTCCAGGCCATCGATCAAATGCCTTTGGTCCTGGCGCGGCAGGGCGTCGAGGAGGCTGTTTGCCTGGTGTACCCGGTTTGCGCTTTGCATGGAAACAGGTACCGCGGCAGTTGCCGCAGTCCAATGAACAGCCTCATTGGGGGGCATGACAGGCGATACATGGAGGTGCGGAATGCCAGATTTTTTGCCGAGAGCCATGATCGACTGCCTTCGCGTTTTGCCTTGCCGCGCGTCGCAGGAGAAATCGCGGCGTTGCGGCATGCCTTTTACCGGGACAAAGATTACGCGAAGTAAGCGGTGGCGTATGTACGCTGGCGCACAGAGCCGCCGGAACCCAAAGGACAGAATGCCTGTTGTGGCTGTTGCGCGCGCCGGCCTGGCGGCAATAGGCGTGGCGTGCCGAGCGCTGGTCAGCGCGCGGCCAGGTATCGGTTCGGGCGCTTGCCCGACCAAGGAAACCGGAACGTAACTTCGCAAGGATAGTCAACATGCTTTATACCATCGCCGTCATCCTGATCGTCCTGTGGCTGCTGGGCCTGGTGAGTTCATACACCATGGGCGGCTTCATCCATGTTCTGCTGGTTATTGCCATCGTGGTTATCCTGCTCAGGGTCATCAGCGGGCGCAAGCCGCTCTGAGCGCGGCGCCGGCGACCGCCGCCGGCGCGCTTGCGCTGGGAGCTCAGTAATGCAAGCTCATCGTCAGATCCAGATTCCGTCCGTCGTACCGGAAGCTGGCGGCAGAGAATGTGGGCGCGCCGACCAGACCCCTTGCGTCGTTTGAAAAACCGTAGCCTTCCGTGGGGATCCCGAACCAGTCGGTATCGAGCTTGCCGTTCATATTCTCATCATGAATGACGGCTATCGCATACGTTCCCGGCGGGATGTCTTCAAAGTCGCAGCGCGCCTGCGTTTTTCGGATTTTTATTACCATGACATTCGTTGCGGAGTGCAGAAACTCGATGGGGAAACCCTCTGGCGATTCGAAAAGCGCGCAAGCCACGGTTCCCGTGCTGTTTCTAATGTCCAGAACCTTCACGTGGATGCCGGGGCAGGGTGATTGGCCAAAGGCCCAGCCGGAAAGATTCGCAAACAGCAGCACCGCAATCCACGTTACGCACCGTACTCCCATGGGACCCCCGCTAAATGATCCGTGCGCGCCGCAGGACGCTCAACCGCCACATTTTGCTGATGATTCCGCATTTTCCGTGCGTGCTTTGTCTGCATGAACTGCGCAAACTGCCGACCTTTTGCCAGATCGAGCAGGCGGTTCACTCCAGGATTTGCTCGCTGATGGGGCGTGCGTCGAACACGGAACCAGCATACTGGTTCCAGCTTCAACGATTGTGATTTTGGTCAAACGCGCGCTCAGGCGCGCGGACAGTCGAGGGCAGGTCCCTCGGCTTTTGGAGTGTGTAACAAAACGAGGGGATCACTCCCCTCGTTTAAGGCAGGCCGCAACAAAAAGACCTTTGTGGCGGATTCTTAGTTGCGGTCCTTTCTGGGCGGATACACCGGCGGCACGTAGACCGGCGGCGGCGCGACGACCGGCGGCGCCTGGACCGGCGGCGGTGGCGGCGGTGGCGCCAGCCGTGCCAGGGTCACCGGCGGCGGCATTGTGACACCGGTGCCGATCACGGTGAGATTCAGATCGGGAACCTGGACAGGTTGCGTCTTCTCCGGCGCTAGGTACGGAGGCACGTCGATCAGCTCGACTGTTCCCGGCGGCGCGACGACCGGTGGCACCACGCCCGGTGGCACGACCACGACCGGCGGCACCACGACCGGCGGCACCACGACCGGCGG
>CAZRMO010000049.1:0-12187 GCA_964601155.1 uncultured Enterobacteriaceae bacterium | reverse complement strand
ACCACGACCGGCGGCACCACGACCGGCGGTACCACGACTGGCGGCACCACTAGCGGAGTCACCGTCAGCGCGCCGTTGACATAGTTGATGGTGTAGTTGGTCGGCGTGAACGTGCCGCCGGTGACGTTACTTGGGATGATCGCATACGGACCCGGCACAGCGGCGGTCGCTGGCGTGCCCGCAGGACTCACTTCGGTGACGGTGCCGACGGTTTCGCCGTTTTGCAGTGCCGTGGTGGTAAAGGCGGTGCTCGCCGGAGTGAAGACGGTGCCGAAGACTTTCGTGTTGTCGTTCGCCGTCACTGTCAGCGGTGCCGGGGTCACGGTCAGTGCGCCGTTTTGATAGGTGATGGTGTAGTTGCTCGCCGTGATCGTGCCGGTCTCGCTGCCCGGGGTGATCACGATCGGATAGGTACTGCCGGCCACGCTCGCCGTCGGCGCCGAGCCTGCGCTCGTTTCGGTGACGCCGGTGACGGTCTCACCTGCGATCGGGGGCACCGGGAGCGTAAAGGCGGTCGTCGCCGGCGCGAACGTCTGGCCGTAGACCTTGGTGTTGTCGTTCGCCCGTATCGTCAGCGGCGCCGGAGTGATGGTGCCCGGTGCGGTATTGACGGTGATGACGTAATTATTGCCGCCATTGCCGTCGGTGACGGTGTAGGGGCCGGTGGCGACCAGGGTGCTGCCGCCCGTGCCCATGACATCCTTGCTCGCATAGGCCTGGGTGAGCGGGCCGTTCAGGGTGTCCACCGGGACGTCGCCCACCTGCAGGCCGGTGACGGTGGGCACGCCCACCGAACTGGTGGTGCCGTTGTAGACGCGCGTGTCGGTCACCGCGGCAACCGTCAGCGGCCGCACAAAGACGTCGGCACGTGTCGTGTAGGTTCCGCCAGCGGTCCCGAAAGGCGCAAACAATTCATAAACGGGGTCGGCGAATGTGCTGCCATAGGTGATCAGCTTGTTCGTGCCCACATGCTTGGTATCGAACAGGGGGGTGGTCACGGCACCCAGGGTGCCGATGACGGCCGGCGCGGCGGCCGATATATCGGGTTTGAGCCCGCTGACGATTGCTGTTCTCGTGCCGTCGTAGATTTTGTTTTCGCCCAGCCCGAACACCCAGGCTTTGGCGTCCAACACGCCCGCGCCCGTCAAATTTCCGCCGTAGGCGGTGATTTCGGCCGCAGTATTGGCATAGCCGTCCGGATTGAAGCGGATGATCAGATTGCCGGTAGTGATGGTGAGGCAGTTGAGGCCGCAAGTAATGGACACGGTGCCGGCGGCGGCGCCCGGTCCGGTGCCGTCATTGTCGGCGCGAAACACCATGTTTCCCGTGGTAATCGTCGAGGCCGCGGACACGTTGACGTTGCCGCCGGCGACCGAGCTCAGGTTTCCGGTGACGACCGTCGTGGCTGCAGCGAGGTATACGTCGCGTACGGCAGTAAGCGTAAGGTTTCCGGTGGTTGTCGCCGTCGCCGCGTTGACGCGCACATCGCGTCCGGCAGTAGCTGCAAAGCTACCCGTGGTGGCGGTAATCGGCGCGTTCACGAATATGTCCTGCGCTGCATTCAGCGTCAGGGTGGTCGCCGCCGATGGCGCGTTGTAGCTTATCGGTCCGGTGACCGTGATATCGCCCAGTTGAGTATTGGCGCCGCCGGTGCCCGTCGTGACGACGACGCTGGTGCCCGCGTTCAGCGCGGTCTGAATACTTGCGGTGGTAACGATGGCGCTGTCGTTGGTGCTGGTGAAGCTCGGGCTGGCCGTTACGTTGGTATCCGCACCCGCCGTCTGGATGGTGATGTCATTGGGGTCGAGCAGCCAGGTGCCTGACTTGCCTTGCGCCGACTGGGCGGTCACGATGGTCCCGTCGGCGACGTTGACGCGCGCCGCCGAGGTTTCGATGAAGCCGCCATCGCCGCCATTGGGCGCCGAGGCATCCAGCTTGCCGCCGACGTTGGCGCTGCCGCTTTGCATGTCGCCCATCAGCCGGATGGTGCCGTTGTGATTCTCGATGGTTTGCGCCTGGATCACGCCGGTGTTATTGACTGCGCTTTGCAGCAGGTTCCCCGCCGATTTCGCGGTCAGCAGCACCTGTCCGCCGTCGGCCTGGATCAGGCCGCCGTTCGCCGCCAGCGCGTTCACCGCGCCCTGATTCACGGCCACATTGAGCAGTCCGTCCCCGGCCACATCCAGCGTCATTGCCTTGCCCGCGGCGAGCGCCACCGTGCCGAGTTTGGCGGTGATCACGCCTTCATTGCTGACGTTCGCGCCGAGCAGGGCGACATAGCCGCCGTCGGCGTTGATCGACCCTTGATTGATGACCGCACCGTTGCCCGTGCCGGTAAAGTTGTACTTGCCCGCCATGAAGTCGCTGTCGGTGATGCCGCGGGTGGAGGCCACCAGGCCGCCGACGTTGACCGACGCGCCTTTGCCGAACAGGATGCCGTTCGGATTGACCAGGAACACTTTGCCGTTGGCCGAGAGGCTCCCGAGGATGTTAGAAGGATTTGGACCCAACACGCGGTTGAGCGCCACCGAACTGCTGTTGGGTTGCGCAAAGCGCACCGCTTCGCCAGTTCCGATGCTGAAACCCTGCCAGTTGATCGCCACGTTCTGGCTGGTCTGCTTGATGGTCATCTTGCCCGCGCCGCCGGCGATGCTCGCGGCCCCCGCCGACACCGTCCCGCCTGTGGGGTTGGCGTAGACCTGCGGGCCGAAGGCCAGCATGAGGGAAACAACCAGCCCTTTGAGGGCAAAGTGCACCGTCCCCGTGACCGCGCCGCCGGAGGACGCTTTCCTGCCGCCATTGCTGGCGTTTTCCGAGACCGCCACAAACGTGCGGGTTTTGTCGTTCCAGATCGATCGGTAGATGCGGTTCATGATGCTTTTCCTTTATGCTCGAATGCCGCGCCCGGCCTGCGTGTGCTTGCCGGGCGGCGCAATCAAAAGTATTTGACGAGCTGGATCCAGAAACGGCCGCTCTTGTCCGGGGCCGAGGTCGCCGGTGCGCTGCCCAGTTTGTGCGCCCAGTACGCCCTCACCGAGAAATTGTTGTATTCCTGCCAGGTGAGCCCGACCCCCGCGCCGCTCAGCGTTCTCCGGTTTTCCCCGACAAACCAGGGATTGTTGTTCAGTCTCACGGTGCCGCTGTCGGCGAAGCCGATGAGATGCATCTGTCCGGGCATGCTCTGCGGTTTCGGCAGCAGCATCCTGAGTTCCAGCGTCGCTATATAGCCCTCGTCGGCATAGGCTTCGCCTTCCGGATAGGCGCGCACGGCGTACATGCCGCCCAACTCCATCTTCTCCGAGATGTCCAGATTCTTCGAGGCGAATTGCCCGCGGATCGAGCCGTAGAGCGAGAACGGGCCGGCGAGGTTCTGCAGCCGCATCACCTGATACGCGAGCTTGTTGAAACTGCCATTGGTTTGCGCCGTGGCCGCGTCGGCGGCGAGCGCCGCAGGGGTGCGGATGTCGAGGTCGCCGAAACTCTGAATAAGCGAGTACTCGCTATAGCCGCCGCCGCCGAAACCGTCGCGGTGATTACCGCTGAGGCCCAGGTTCAGCACATTGTCCCTTTTGTCGATGACCGAGGGAATCAGGTCCACCTTGTCCTGGAAGGTCTTGTAATCGAACTCGGCGAGAGCGTACAGATTGGTGTTGCGTGAGCGAATCAGCGGATAGCTGCCGTAGACGCTCGCGACCTCGGCCGTGCCGTGCGCGTTCAGGTCGGAGAATTCCTTGCCCAGCCGGTAGTCCAGCGCGGAGTAGGCGACCCCCGCGGTCGCGCGGCCGAACTGCATCTGATAGGACAGGCGGGCATACTTCATGCCGGAGCCCGAGGTCATCACCCGCAGGGTTGCCACGTCGCCGTGACCCGCGAGGTTGTTGACGTTCACCGTCGCCCCGATGCGGTACTGGCCAGTGTAGCGGTTGCCCGCGTTGTCGGCTTCGATGCTGCCCGTCACGCGGCGCCCCGGGGTCAGCTCGACTATCAGGTCGGAGGTGCCCACTTCGGCGCCGGGAATCAAGGTCGATTTCACGATGACGCCGGGAGTGTCCGAGAGCAGCAGCAGGCGCTCCTCGAGCGGGGCGATGGTGATGAGGTCGCCGCTGTTGAGGCCGCGAAGAATGCTGTTGGCCTGTGCATCCGACAGGCGCGTCTGGTTGCGCAGGCTGATCTTGCCGTAGCGGCCCTCGATCACGATGATCGTCACCACCCCGTCCTTGATGTCCTGCGCGGGCAGGTAGGCTTGCGCCACGAAATAGCCATTCTTGTGATAATAGTCCGCGATCTTGAGCGCCATCGCGCGCAAATCGCCCAGGCTCAGTTCGCCCCCCGGCTTGAAGCCCGTGACGCCAACCAGTTCGGCCTCGGAATACACGGTCTGCCCGGTCACATGCAGGCTATTGACGACGATCTTCACCTGCTCCAACAGCGGAGCGGCCGGCACATTGCCCTGCTCGACGCGGAATTCAGGAGGGGCTTTTTGCTGCGTGGGCGGCGGCGGAATCTGCTGCATCTGGCTCCCCGCGCTCGGCGGCTGCTGGGCAAACACGCTTTGGCTCAGGGCTAATAGGGCAACGGTGAATAGCTTTTTGCTCGACATGGCTCGCTCTTTCGCTGTTAATTGGGAAGGGCCATCAATGCCCGGCCAAAAATGATCCTCAAGGGCATTTATGGTCCTCGCGGGCATTGCGCATTGCGGAACAATTGTTCCGGTTTCTTCGTCTGCGCTCTGTGCGCTAGCACACATAAAGCCGAAAAACGCCGGACCCCGGACGGTCGAAAAAGCCCTTCCAAAAGGCGAAGGTGCTTCTCACTGTGCTTTGGCATCCCGGGCGCCGGCCGCGGCCGCACAATTGGCGTGCGTATAGCGTGCATATAGCGTGCGTATGGCCGGCGACACCAGGCGCCAGGCGACGCATTCTGTGCATGTTGCCGCATCTGGTGAAGCGGCTGCTAACGGTCGATCAACTGCAGCCCTTCTCCATCGTGGCGGAGGGATTTGCCCAGAGGCAGCTTCAGGTAGGGTTCGGATTCGGCAGCGGTGAGCCCATAGGTAAAGCTCATCGAGTTTCCGCTGTAGCTGCCGCTGCCCTGGCCGCTGAATATGCTCAAGCGCTGAAAATGAAACGTCGCGGTGTCGCCATCGTTGCATCGCAACTGACCCGCTCCACCCAGCAGGGCGGTGGAAGTGAATGCTCCAACGCAGGTGACACCGGGGTCGAGCTGCGAATGGATGGCGAGTGTTCCCGCCCCGCTCAGATGGCCTTCGGCTGCGCCCACATAGAGGTCTGCGCCGAGTATCGCAATCACCGGGCGCGTGGCGGAAAACAGTCCCGCGTCGGCCAAATTGGTCCATCCGGAAAATCCGATCGCAAGTGCGATACCGGCGACCCATTGCTTTCGCATCGAATGTTTTCGCATCGAATCCGCCTCCGTTCGCGGGATCGTTCGACACCGGCGAATTCCGGATTTCGAGAACGAACTGCCATCACGCCGATTATCCTCACCCGGCGCAACAAGTGCGGTGCGCTGGCACACATAGTGCGATGGCTAAGAACCGTTTCCAAAATGGCATGTCATTTTGTAACCGCTTCTAAGTGTTTGCCCGTAACATATTGAACGGCTAAACTCCCAACCAGATTGGTACCGAAACGTCGAACGGGTCAGCGGCGCCGTGACGCGATTTGCGTGCACAACTTTCGCACCATGCAGGATCACGAACTCAAACGCCATGTCAACGATGCTCGCAATTGCGGCCCTCACCCTGAAGAAGACCATCACGCTGTTTGCGCTGGTGGGTCCCGTTTCCATGATCCCGATTTTTCTTGCTGCGTCGCGAGAGTTGGACCCGAAGGGGAAAGTCCGCTTTGCCCGCACGATCGCAACCAGCGTAACGGTGGCCTTGCTTGTCGCCACGTTTCTGGGAATGCCGCTCCTCGGCTTGCTGGGCGTATCGCTCGGCGCGATGCAGGTCGGCGGCGGCATCATCGTTTTGCTGCTGGCGATCGCGATGGTGCTGGGAAAGGAGTCGAGCTTCAAGGGATCGCCGGCCGTGGCCACGGCAACGCGCCCGCAGGAAGCAGAGGTGATCCCCTTGGCGGTTCCCTTGCTGGCCGGCCCGGCGGCGTTCAGCTATGTCATGGGCACCAGCGCCTGGCATAGCTATCTCGATCTGATCGGCGTCGTCGTGCCCATCCTCATCGTCGGAATCTCGTGCTGGATCACCTTTCGCATGGCCTGCCAGCCCGGCAGGACGATCCGGCAATCGACGCTCGATCTGGTCGAGCGCGTCGCAGGATTCATACTTGCCGCGATGGCCGTGGAAATGATGGCGACAGGCTTGCGCGGCCTGTTTCCTATCCTCAAACCGGGCTGAAGTCCGCAGGGCCGAGCAAGGAAATGCGGAATTGTTCAAGACTCTGCGTTTAGCGGCTGCCGTTCGCGCAAGGGCGGCGAAAGCCGATGAAATTCGCATTGGTTCTGTGCGCCAGAGTACGGAACACGCCAGTTTTAAGCGTTATCCTGTGCCTGTGTTCGACAAGCAATCGTGCCTGTCGCGCGAAGCTGAAGCGCAAGCGGCCCGCATCCGCAAAGGAGATTCATGTACAAGATCGAGACACAGGAAGAAAACGGACTATGGCACGACGTCCGCGGACCCGATGGCGAAATCCTGACTTTTTCGACCGAGTCCGAAGCGCGCGCCCGGCTCGAAGCGCTGTATCCGGTACTCGTGAAAATGGAGAAATACGCAGGAGGCAAACGCACGCGCGTCATCGCCATTTGGACCGAGAAACAAGACGAGGATTGGAAGACGTAGATCGGGAACCATCGTCTGTTTGGGGCGCCGCGAATCAGCGCCTTGCCCCGAACTCCTGGGTCCAGTACACGCCCATCTCGCTCCCGCGGTTGACCGAGAGGGCGACGCCCATGTCGGTAAACGCCGGATTCATCAGGTTGGCGCAGTGCACCGGGCTCTTGATCCAGCCTGCCACCGCATCGACGGCTTTCATTTGACCGGCTGCGATGTTTTCGGCGGTGCTGCGGTATTTGTAGCCCGCGCGCTCGACACGTTGCGCCGGATCGGAACCGTCGTGGCCGCTGTGGCTGAGGTAGTTGTTCTGCGCCATGTCCCCGGCATGCTGTCGCGAGGCCTTGGCAAGTGCCTCGTTCCAGCGCAGCGGCGGCGCCGCATCGAACGGCCTGTTGCCGCAGTAGCGCGCCGTCGCGCGAGCCTGGTTGACGAGCGTGAGGACGCGTTGTCCTACAGCCTCCTCGGACAAGCCCACCGACGGCGCAAAGGGCGTCGCCATCACGATCCAGATCTGGCGCGCGTCCTGGTAAATGCCTAGCTCCGTCGTCGCGGCATCCTGCAGCTGCGGGCAGTAGCCGTGGCTCGCCAGCATGCCCGCAGCGTGCGCGTCGGCCCCGTCGCCGCTGACGTTAATGGCAGTGGCGCGCGTCGCTCTGTATCCTGCCGCCGCCAGGCTTTGCCGCAGTTTGTCTCCGTGCGCAAGGCCTGCGGCGACGCGCTCGAGCGCCGATTGTCGCACCAGCGGCGGCAGTCCTTGCGTCCCGGAGGCAGCGCTTGCGCAGGGTCCGGCGCCGGAACGCAGCCCGTTGATGGTGGCGTAGAGCCCGTTCGCGGCGGCGCTGCTGCAAACCAGCATCAGCAGAAGCGCGGCTTTCACGATTATTTTCGGCATATTGTTTCCCCTGCTGAACCGATTGCGATGGCTCGACCGGCTGCAGCTCTTCTCCATTATCTGTATTCGGCCAGGACGCGCTGTGCGTTGGCGTACATAGCCCGATAAGTAACTGTTTGCCCATGGCATATTGAACGGCTAGACTCTCAATCAGAGAGCTAATGAAACGTCGAACAGATCAGAGGCGCAGTTACGCGATTTGCGTGCACAACTTCCGCACCAGGCGACGGCGGCTATGCCAAATTGGACGATTGCGCTGAAGGATGCTCGGCGGCCCCGCGTGTTTGGCGCGATGTGGTCCGTGGCCGGTCAAGCGAAGAAACGCCTAAGCGGTCATTGGCGGGCGCTGGAGCGGAAAAGGGCTTCTCCGGTCTCGGTCAGCTGTGCGGCATTCGCTTTCGTGCTCGCATGTGCAACTGCCCATGCAGATGTCAAAGACGGCGTCGCCGCATACCGTCGGCATGATTACGCCGCTGCGTTGAGGGAGTTCCAGGAGGCGGGCAGACATGACGACATGCATGCGCTCAACTATCTGGGCATCATGTATGCGGAGGGTCTGGGGACGCCGCGCGACGATGAGACTGCGGCCGCGTATTTTTACAAGGCGTCGGTTCTGGGCTATCCCGAGGCCATGGCCAATATGGGGCGCATGCACGAGCTCGGTCTGGGGGTCAAGCGCGATTACCAGACCGCGATTTCAGAATACCGCGCCGCCGCGAATGCCGGATTTAAGCCGGCGATCATGCGTATGGTTGAAATCTTTGAAAAAGGCGAGTTGGGCTTGGCGCCGAACGCGGCGCTTGCCGACGAATGGCGGGCGCGGATGCGGACTTCTGCACCGAGCGTGAACAGCATCGAGGCGGTCACAGTGACGGCGCAAAAGCGCGACATCTTGATCAGGGTAGCGATGGGCGCGCCGCCGCTTATCCCGCCGACCAGCTTTGCTATCGCGAATCCCGCGCGCATTGTCTTCGATTTCTGGGGTACGGCGAGCCGCCTCGGGACGTCGGCACGCGAGGTCAACGAAGGTGGATTGAGCCGGCTCAAGGTGGTGCAGGCGGGCGACCGGACGCGTATCGTCGTCAATCTCAAACGCATGATGCAGCAAAGAACCCGGATCGACGGCGCGGACGTGTTGATAACCCTGAGCGCAAAGGACCGGGAAAGCAGTAAATAAGGCTGTCGCCCACGCCGGCTCGCGCTCTGCCGCCTCCTCGAACATGCAGCCATAGGAAATGCGCTTGTCGGGCGGCGTCGGAGTGGCCAGGCGCTACAGGCGGCGCTCCCTTAGCCGTATATACGCCTGCTGGAAAGGGTCGGCGACTGGAACCGCGCCCGGGACGGTGTCCGGGTAGACGCGGGTGCGGAAGCGCGCGCCGCGAGTTTGGCCGGAATCAGCCTGTCGTATTCGCGCTTGACCACCGCGTAGCACTCGCAGGCGCACGCCTCGAGCTTCGCGCGGTCGCGTACCGTGATGTGGCCGCGGCGGCATTGGAGGACCTCCCGTGCCTGTAGCCTGCTCACAGCCTCGCTGACGCTTTCGCGGCGCACGCCCAGCATAGTGGCGACCAGGTCGTGCGTTATCGTGAGCTCCTCGGAGGGCATGCGGTCGAGGCTCAATAACAACCAGCGGCAAAGCTGCTGTTCGACCGCGTGGTGACGGTTGCAGACGGCGGTCTGCGCCGTCTGCGCGATCAGCGCGTGTATGTAGCGCAGCAGCAGCTGCTGCGTCTGTACGTCACGCTCGAACAGCTTCTTCAGCACGGATGCGCTGAGGCGATACGCGTAGCCGGCGCCCGCCACCACGGCGCGGCTTGTCGCGGTCTCGCTGCCCAAGATAAGCGGAGTGCCGACCATGCCCTCGTTGCCCGTCAGGGCGAACTCCGTCAGAGCGCCGGATTCGAGCCCATAGACGATGGCTACTATGCCGCTTGTCGGAAAGTACACGTGGCGTTGTAGGGCGCCAGGCTCGCGCAGCGCGAGTCCCAGCGGCAGCGATACACCTTCCAGCTCCGCCAGTATTTCCCGATAGCCCTCTTCGGGCAGGGAGGCGAGCAAACGATTCTGTTTCGGATCCGGCCGATCAAGTTGCGGCCCCTGAGCGCGCAGACGGCTCGCCGAAGTGCCGGCATACCTGGGGAACGGCTCGGTCCAATTTCTCAGTTCGCCGTACATAGAACCCCCTGACTGAACGATTTGTCATCGTCTTGCGTGCTCGACAGGGGCGCTCACCCTCGGGTCCGCATGCTCATGACGGGCGCCAGCCGTCGCGCACAAAACCAGCGTATCGAGGCCGGTGCGCTCAGGCTTGACATTTGTCACGCGCATTGCGTTTCCTCCGGTTTTATGACAACGGTCAAATCCCTGCATGGCGCAGTTCGGAACAATGAAAAGTGCGGTCGTGATTCCCGGGTTGAAGCAGGCACTCGACCTTGCGTGCGGCCTCGGTGGCGTGAAGCTGGTGCAGGCCTGCCGCAAATTCATCCTCGCCGCACTGCCGCTGCCGCGGCCCTATGTGCGATGCCGCACAGACTATCCAGGGTGCTTCGGCCTAACTTATGGCCGTATGCCTTCCGAGCAAGCATGCTCGACTGAAACGCCTGAATCCGCGGGCATGAACCAGGAGAAAGCCGTAATGAAGCGACTGTTGCAGCATCTTATGTTTGGCGTCATGGCCTTCGCGGCGAGCACGGCGATGGCCGGCGTTACGTTCTTCGAAGCCGACAATTTCGGCGGCCGCCAGATTACGACGGATCGGCCGGTAGCGAATTTGGCTGCCATGGGCGTCAACGACCGCGCGCGATCGGCGATCGTGGAAGGAGGACCGTGGGAAGTGTGCGCCGATATCAATTTCGGAGGAGCCTGCACGGTCCTGGCCCCGGGCCGCTATCCCAGCCTTGGCGGATGGTCGAATCGGATCAGTTCTGCGCGGTCGATGTCGGAGCGGGTAGCGGCGCCGCAGCGGTCTGCTGCTGCGGTCGGTGCGCCCAGGATCGAGGGTTTCGACGTCGAGCCGGCACGGCATTTGACTGCCGGTAACACGCTGACATTTACGCTCTACGGGACCCCCGGCGGGGCCGCGAGCGTGCGCATCGGCACTGAGCCGACGAGGATTTTGCTCGATGAAGTCGAGTCGGGCGTGTACGAAAGAACCTATACCATCAAGAACAGGGATCGGATCGCCGCGGACACTGCGGCCACCGCCAATCTGCGCCTGGGCAACAAGATTGCCTCGACAATCCTGGATGAGTCCCTGCTGGCCGGTGCGCCGTCCCCCACGGAACGGGCCGCTGCCGCGGCGAGGAATCCCAGGATCGACCGCTTCGAGGCGGACGCGCCGGCGCGCCTGGTGCCGGGCGAGCAGATCTTCTTTACCGTGCATGGAACACCCGCTGGCAAGGCGAGGGTCCACATTGTCGGGGTAAAGGGAAAATTGCTTCTGGAAGAAGCGCAAAACGGCGTCTACGAGGGCACATACACCATCAAGGATCGTGACCGCATCGCGTCCGACGCCAAGGTCACGGCCACGCTGAAACTGGGCAAGCACCATGTCAAGGCGATCCTCGACCGGCCTCTGTTGGGCGCGACGACGTCCAATCGGTCCGAGCGGCGCGCGGCAAGAATCTGCGCCAACTGCGGCGTGGTCGAGGCGATCAACGTGGTCGAGGTCAAGGGCGAGGGCAGCTATGTCGGCAAGATCGCGGGCGGCGTGCTCGGCGGGCTGCTGGGCAGCCAGGTGGGTCAGGGCCGAGGCACCACCGTTGCCGAGATCGCCGGGGTGGTGGGCGGCGCAGTGGCCGGCAACGAGATCGAAAAGCGCGTGAAGAAAACCACGCAGTACGAAGTCGTCACCCGTTTGCGCGGCGGCGGCACGCAGACGTCGACATACGCGAGCCAACCCCCGTTCAGTGTGGGCGACAGGGTCAGGGTGGAAAACGGGACCCTGGTAGCGGACAAGTAGGCGGGATGATTTACGTAGGCAAGCGGCCGGAATGTCCCGATCCGGCCGATTCGCACAAGTGGAAGGAGACGACATGAACCGCGATCGTATCGAAGGCAAGTGGAAGCAGCTCAAAGGAAAAGTCAGGGAGCAATGGGGCAAGCTGACAGGCGACCGATTCGGCGTGATCGCGGGCAAGCGTGGCCAGCTTGCCGGCAGGATCCAGCGACAATACGGGATCTCGAAGGACATCGCCGAGCGTCAGCTCGACGAGTTCAAGGCGCGTCACCGCGACTGGAGATCCGTCTAGGATTCCGCGCCGGGCTTTATCGGCCCGGGCCTGCCCCGGGGCGGGCGGCACCATCACCGAACTCGTGATCCCCGTGGCCCCGGGCGGATCGAACTGACTTTGTGCTACGGCGAGTCCCGGCCGATATCGCCAATGCGGGCCTAGTGTCCCGAGTCGCTAATTCGCTGAAGAAAAGACGCCGAGAATCGACGCCATACGGCGTTGCAAATGCTCGCAAGGTGTCCAACCTTGCTG
>CAZRMO010000048.1:23496-27930 GCA_964601155.1 uncultured Enterobacteriaceae bacterium | reverse complement strand
TTTCACCGCCGCCGCACCACGACATCTATTCGATCGAGGATCTGGCGCAACTGATTCACGACCTTAAGAACGCGAATCCAAATGCCTCGATCAGCGTCAAGCTCGTGTCCGAGGTCGGTGTCGGCACGGTGGCAGCGGGTGTGTCCAAGGCCAAGGCCGACCATGTCACCATCTCCGGCCACGACGGCGGAACCGGCGCTTCGCCCTGGTCCTCGATCAAGCACGCCGGCACGCCGTGGGAGCTGGGTCTTGCCGAAACGCAGCAGACGCTGGTCCTGAACGGGCTGCGCGGCCGCATCGCGGTGCAGGTCGACGGTCAGATCAAGACCGGGCGCGACGTGGTCGTCGGCGCCCTGCTCGGCGCCGACGAATTCGGCTTCGCCACCGCGCCGCTGGTGGTCGAAGGCTGCATCATGATGCGCAAGTGCCACCTCAATACCTGCCCGGTCGGCGTGGCCACGCAGGATCCGGTGCTGCGCCGCAAATTCCAGGGCAAACCCGAGCAGGTGGTGAACTACTTCTTCTTCGTCGCCGAAGAGGCGCGCCAAATCATGGCGCAGCTCGGCGTGCGCAGCATAAACGAACTGATCGGCCGCGCCGACCTGCTCGAAACGAAGAAGGGCATAGCGCATTGGAAGGCAAGCGGGCTGGATTTTTCGCGGATATTCCAGCAACCGCAGATCGACGCTGAGGCGGCGCGCTACAAGTGCGAGGAGCAGGACCATGGCCTCGCCGGCGCGCTCGATCACCGCCTGATCGAACTTGCCAAGCCCGCGCTGGAGCGCGGCCAGAAGGTCGCGATCGACATGCCGATACGCAACATCAACCGTACCGTCGGCACCATGCTGTCGTGGGAAGTCGCGCGGCGCTATGGTCATGCAGGCCTTGCCGATGACGCTATCCACATCAAATTCGCGGGCAGCGCAGGGCAGAGCTTCGGCGCATTTCTGGCGAAGGGCATCACGCTCGATCTGATCGGCGACACCAACGATTACTGCGGCAAGGGGCTCTCGGGCGGACGCATCACGGTGCAGCCCTCGGCCAAGTTCCGCGGCGACCCGGCGCAGAACATCATCGTCGGCAACACCGTGCTCTACGGCGCGATCGCGGGCGAGGCTTATTTCCGCGGCGTCGCCGGAGAGCGTTTTGCGGTGCGCAACTCCGGTGCGAGCGCTGTGGTCGAGGGCACAGGCGACCACGGCTGCGAATACATGACCGGCGGCACGGTGGTGGTGCTCGGGACGACCGGGCGCAACTTCGCCGCCGGCATGTCCGGCGGCATCGCCTACGTATTGGACGAGGACGGGACTTTCGCCCAGCGCTGCAACGCCACCATGGTCCAGCTCGAGCCGATGCTCGCCGAGGCGGAGCAGGAGGGCAAGCTCGCGCGCGCCCTGTGGCATATGGGGCAGGCCGATGAAATCATACTTAAACGGCTGGTGGAGAATCACTTCCGGCACACCGGCAGCACGCGCGCAAAAAGGGTGATCAGCGGCTGGGCGCAATACCGCGGCAAGTTCGTCAAGATATTCCCGCACGAGTACCGGCGCGCGCTCGGCGAGCTCGCCGCCAAGAGCGGCAAGATCGCGGCCTAGGGCGCCGAGCACCGAGGACACGAGGGACGCACGGCAAAACCGTGTCCCTGCGCGCTTGTCCTTCATCGTGAACGAGTTTCGATTTAAGGGTTGAATGCAATGGGCAAGGTCACGGGGTTCATGGAGTTCCAGCGGCTGCGCGAGGCAAGCGAAGCCGTCGAGGCGCGCACGAAGCATTACCACGAGTTCGTGCGGCACCTGTCCGATGAGGAAGCATCGGTGCAGGGGGCGCGCTGCATGGACTGCGGCACGCCGTTTTGCATGAGCGGCTGCCCGGTCAACAACATCATTCCGGACTGGAACGACCTGGTCTACAAGCAGAACTGGCGTGCAGCCCTGGAAACGCTGCATTCGACCAACAATTTTCCCGAATTCACCGGCCGCGTCTGTCCGGCGCCGTGCGAGGCGGCGTGCACGCTCAATATCAACAACGACCCCGTCGGCATCAAGTCGATCGAACACGCCATCGTCGACAAGGGCTGGGAAGAGGGCTGGGTATTGCCGCTGCCGCCGGCGCGCAAGACCGGCAAGCGGGTGGCGGTTGTCGGTTCGGGTCCGGCGGGGCTCGCCTGCGCGCAGCAACTGGCGCGCGCCGGGCACGCCGTGGTGGTATACGAGAAGAACGACCGCGTCGGCGGTTTGCTGCGCTATGGCATTCCCGACTTCAAACTGGAAAAACAGCTGATCGACCGGCGCATGGAGCAGATGCGCGCCGAGGGCGTGGAGTTCAGGGTGGGCCAGGCTGTAGGCGGCAGCGCCAAGAATGCGCTGCCGGCGAAACAACTGCTGCAGGAATTCGACGCCGTAGTCGTGTCGGGCGGCGCGGAGCATCCGCGCGATCTGCCGGTCCCGGGGCGCGAACTAGAAGGCGTGCATTTCGCGATGGAGTTCCTGCCGCAGCAGAACAAGGTCGTGGCCGGCGACAAGATTGCCGGGCAAATCACGGCGGCGGGCAAGCACGTGGTGGTGATCGGCGGCGGCGACACCGGCTCCGATTGCGTCGGCACTTCCAACCGCCAGGGTGCGCTCTCGGTGACCCAGTTCGAATTGCTGCCGCAGCCGCCGGCGCAGGAGAACAAGTTTTACGTATGGCCGGACTGGCCGATCAAGCTGCGCACTTCCAGTTCGCACGAGGAGGGCTGTGCGCGCGACTGGTCCGTGGCGACCAAGCGCTTCGAGGGCGCGAACGGCAAGGTAAAAAAACTGATCGCGGTGCGCGTCGAATGGAAAGACGGCAAGATGATCGAGGTCCCGGGCTCCGAATTCGAACTGAAGGTGGATCTGGTGCTACTCGCGATGGGTTTCCTCGGCCCGGTGAAAACAGGATTGATCGAGGAGTTTGCGCTGGACCAGGACGCGCGCGGCAACGTCAAGGCGGCGACCGAAGGTGCCGGCTGCTACCAGACTTCGAATTCCAAGGTATTCGCCGCGGGCGACATGCGCCGCGGACAGTCGCTGGTGGTCTGGGCGATACGCGAGGGACGTCAATGCGCCCGCGCGGTGGATGAGTTCCTGATGGGGTCTTCCGTTCTGCCGCGCTAGGCGCGGCAGCTCTCCGACGCCCCCCTGCTCAGGGGCCATTTCATAATTACCGAAAGGGCCTCCGATTCAACGGAGAACGAGGGGAACCCCCCCCTCGTTCTTCAATGCGCTCTTACTAGTTTGTATCCGTGCAGGAGGTACTGGCCCCGGCACCATACGGGCTGGTCTGCCCCGGCGGCGCAACGTTGATGCTTTGGTAGTCGGCGGCCAGGCCGGGCAGGAAGAACGTCGTTGTCGTCGGCGGATCGTTGCCGACCACACCGGTCTGCGCCTGCAGCGTCATTTCGGCCCAGGTCGAGTAATTCTTCGCGTAGGTGACGGTCGCAATGGCGTTGCCGTGGTCGTCCGTCGTGCCGGTAGGATTCACCGTAGCCGCCCCGCCGGGGTCCAGTCTCCCGTTTCCGTTGATATCCTCGCCAGTGTCGATAATACCGTTGAAATTCACGTCCTCGTTGGGGCAGGTTGCCTTTACCACCTGGACCCAGACAGAGTTGATGGGGTCTACGGCGTAGACACCTTTACGGAACCTCGCCGGGAGCAGCGAAAAGCGCACCGTGGCGCCGACAACCGGATTTCCGGCGGTATCGGTAACGGTGGCGATGTAGGTCTTGGTGTTCGACGGAGCGGTTCCTCCGACCAGGTTGTCGGTGCCGAGGCGCACCAGGCTCGCCTGGCCGGCGACCGTCAAGGCCGTGGTGGCGGTTACCGGAGCGCCCAGCGCGACGCCATTGACGGCGGTCACGGTGGCGAGGATCTTCACACCGTTCGACGGGCTGCTGGTGCCGCCCGCGATGTAAGTTACCGAAGTGCTGCCCGAAACGTCGGTGATCCCGTTGCTCGAGGTAAGCCGGCCGTTGCTGGGGTCGGCGGTGATGCTGAAGCTCACGGCAGCATTCTTCACCAGGTTATTGGAGGCGTCGCGCACCACTACCGAAATCGTCGAGCTGTTGTTCGTCTGGGATGCAGATCCGCTGGTAAATGCGACCACCCCTGGAACCGCCTGCGCCGTGGCGCTGGTGGCGGTCGTGGAGACGAAAGTGACATTGAGGGTGGCGGCAGGCGTGCCGCCGGGACCCGAGGCGGTGATGATCGCCGGGCCGGCTGTGTTCGGCGATGAAACCGTCACGCCGGCAGTTCCCGACGCGTTTGTAGTCGCCGGGCTGCCGGTAACCGCGCCGCGGCTGATGCTAAAAGTGACGGCCTTGCCAGCCTGGGCCGTCCCGTTGTTGGTCCAATTATTGATCGAGACCGGCTGTGCCGTACCCAGGGGTATGTCCGTATTGGCGAGCGGCGCGAA
>CAZRMO010000048.1:6831-23396 GCA_964601155.1 uncultured Enterobacteriaceae bacterium | reverse complement strand
ATGGTGCGATTCGCCTTGCTCGAGCCGAGGTTGAGCTGGGCCGTGACTATGCCGTTGGCATCGGACACGCCGCTGGCGCTGACGTTGTTGATGAACGCGCTGGGGTCGGTACCCGTTGAAAATGTCACCGTCTGGCCGCTGATCGCCTGCCTGGTTGCGTCCAGCACAATCGCGGTCAGGGTTACCGGGCTGACCCCGGAACTGGGCATTTGCGTGTCGCTCGCCAGAAGTTCGACTGAAGCTACCGTAGGTCCGGTCGGCGTCGGTGTTGTCGATTCGCCGGGTGTTCCGCCGGCCCCGCCTGAGCCGCAGCCGGCCAAGGCGGCGACGGTTGCTGCCAGGAAGAGCCATGCCGAGAATCTTGAAATTTCCCGGCTCAACAAACTCCGGGTCACAAAAATAATTTTTTGCACGCAAGCCCCCTTTTATGCAATCCGCATCGATATTTTGCGGCTCATATAACGGTACAGCATTTTTATTATAAACACAATAAGTTAAACCGGATATTTAATGTTGAATCGTTCATAGTTCCGGGCCGATGGAACGCCGCCGCGATTGGATCAGCCGTCGCTGCCGCGCTCCAGATACGCCGCGATGCGCTCGTTCTGGATTTCGGTGCTGCCGTCGGCGTAGTGGGCCGTGCGCGCCGCGGCGAGATGGCGCCCGAAAGGGTGCGCTTCCATCAAGCCTTCGGCGCCGAACATCTGCATGCACTGCGGCAGGCGCTGCTCGGCCGCGCGAGCGGCGAACTTCTTCGCATGCGCCGCCGCCAGCACCGCGTCCTGCCCCGCTTCGAGGAGACGCGCCGCGCGGTAGCTGAGCAGGCGCGCCGCTTCGAGGTCGGTGGCGACATCGGCCAGCATCCAGCGCAAACCCTGGCGTTCGATCAACGGCCGGCCGAACGTGCTGCGCGCCCGCGCGCGGGCGAGCGCCAGCTGCAGCGCCTCTTCGAGCATGCCGCAGCACATCGCGGCGACGTAGATGCGCGCGCCGGTGATGCTGCCGAGCGCGCTCTTGAACGCCGCGCCCGGCGCATAGAACAGGTCCTCGTCGGCGGCGAAATAGTCGGCCAGCCTGAAGCCGGCGGCGCCGATCGCATGCGCTCCGGCCAGCCCGTACGCGGCGCCGCGCTCGAAGCCCTTGCGCCGCGCATCGACGACGAACGCCGCGATGCCCCTGCCGGCGGCGGCGGGATCGGTCTGCGCATAGACCAGGACCACGTCGACCGCGCTGCCGTTGGTGAGCCAGGCTTTCTCGCCGTTCAGCAGCCAGCCGCCGGCGACGCGCTCGGCGCGCGTGCGGATCGCCGGAAAATCGCTGCCGGCAGAGGGCTCGGTAAGCGATACCGCGCCGATCAGTTCGCCGCGCAGCAGACCGTCCAGGTAACGCGCGCGCTGGCTGTCGTTGCCGTCGCGCGCGAGGCGCGAAGCCGCGTTGTGGGTGTTCACCAGGGCGAAGGCGAAGCCGAAGTCGTCGCGCGCGATCTCCTCGACGATGCGGACCTTGGCGCGAAAGCGCAGGTCGAGGCCGCCCAACGCGGCCGGAATCTGGATCCGGGCCAAGCCGAGTGCGGCCGCCGCGCGCAGGGTCTCGCGCGGATAAACGCGTTCCCGTTCCCAGCGCGCCGCGTTCGGCCCGACCTCGCGACGCGAGAATGCGCGCGCCGCTTCGAGCAGCCGCGATTCGGCCTCGGACAGCGGTAGTTCATCGGCGAGCAGCATGCGGTCCATCTCCCCTTCTCCTTGTGCACGCAATATATACCGCCGCGCCGCGGCCCGCACTAACCGGGCGCGCGAGGCCGCGTGGTATCATTTCCGCGTCCCAAGAGACCGGAATTCATGAACGTCGTCATCCTCGCCGCCGGCCAGGGCAAGCGCATGCAATCGGACCTGCCCAAGGTGCTGCACCTGTTGGCGGGCAGGCCGCTGCTCGCGCACGTGATCGCCACCGCGCGCAGCCTCGAACCCGATGTGATCTGCGTCGTCTACGGCCACGGCGGCGAGCGCGTGCGCGAAGCGCTCGACGAGCCCGACCTCGTCTGGGTGAAGCAGGAGCCGCAGCTCGGCACCGGCCATGCGCTGGCGCAGGCGCTGCCGCACCTGAACACCAAGTCGCAGACGCTGGTGCTCTACGGCGATGTGCCGCTCACGCGTGCGCAGACCCTGCGCGATCTCGCGCGCGCCGCGGGCAAGGCAATGGCCCTGCTTACTGTGCTGCTGGACAAGCCGCACGGTTACGGGCGCATCGTGCGCAGCCTGGGCAAGATCAAGCGCATCGTCGAGGAAAAAGACGCGAACCCTTCCCAGCGCACGCTGCGCGAAACCAACACCGGTATCATGGTGCTGCCCACTGCGCGGCTCAAGGATTGGCTCGCCGGCCTGAAGAACAAGAACGCGCAGAAGGAGTATTACCTCACCGACGTGGTCGCGGCCGCGGTGGCGGACAAGGTGCCGGTGCACTGGACGAATCCCGCAGAGACCTGGGAAACACTGGGCGTGAACAGCAAGGCGCAGCTGGCCGAACTCGAGCGCGTTTTTCAGCGGCAGGGTGCCGAAGCCCTGATGCGCGACGGCGTCACGCTCGCCGATCCGGCGCGCATCGACGTGCGCGGCAGCCTCGTCTGCGCGCGTGAGGTGTCCATCGACGTCAACTGCGTGTTCGAGGGAGAAGTCGTGCTCGGCGAAGGCGTAAGCATCGGCGCGAACTGCGTGCTGCGCGACGTGAAAGTCGCCGCTGGGACGCGCATCGAACCCTTCTGCCACATGCAGGAAGCCGACATCGGCGCGCGCTGCCGCATCGGCCCGTATGCGCGCCTGCGCCCGGGCACCGTGCTCGCCGAGGAAGTGCACATCGGCAATTTCGTCGAGGTGAAAGCGAGCCAGATCGCGACGCGCTCCAAGGCCAATCATCTCGCCTATGTCGGCGACACCACGGTGGGGCGCGACGTCAACATCGGCGCCGGCACCATCACCTGCAATTACGACGGCGCCAACAAGCACCGCACCATCATCGAGGACGACGTGCACATCGGCTCCGACACCCAGCTGGTGGCGCCGGTGCGCGTGGGCAAGGGCGCAACGCTGGGCGCGGGCACCACGCTCACCCGGGACGCGCCCGCAGGCGCGCTCACCGTTTCGCGCGCGAAACAAGTGACGATCACGGGCTGGAAGCGGCCGGTAAAAAAGAAATCGGGAGCCTAGGCGGATGTGCGGCATCGTCGGAGCCGTGGCGAAGCGGGACATCGTTCCGGTATTGATCGAGGGGCTGCGCCGCCTGGAATACCGCGGCTACGACTCCTGCGGCATCGCCATGTACGACCCTGCCGGCGGCGGACAGCTGCGGCGCGCGCGCACCGTGTCGCGGGTGGCCGACCTGGATGCGCAAGTGCGCGCGTCCCATCTCACCGGTTCCACCGGCATTTGCCACACACGCTGGGCCACCCACGGCGCACCGGTCACGGTCAACGCCCACCCGATATTCAGCCGCGACGAAATCGCGGTGGTGCATAACGGCATCATCGAGAACTACGAAGCGCTGCGCACGCGCCTCAAGGCGAAGGGCTATGCATTCGAGTCGCAGACCGACACCGAGGTCATCGCCCACCTCGTCCACAGCCATTACGCCGGCGACCTGTTCGTGGCGGTGCAGCGCGCGGCTGCCGAGCTGCAGGGCGCCTACGCCATCGCCGTGTTCTGCAAAGCCGAACCGCAGCGCGTGGTCGGCGCGCGCCAGGGCAATCCGCTGGTGCTGGGTGTCGGCGTGAATGCGACCGCGGGCGAGAACTACCTGGCGTCCGATGCGATGGCGCTGGCGGGGACCACCGACCAGATCATCTATCTCGAGGACGGCGACGTCGCCGACATCGGGCTCGGCCGCTATGCCATCGTCGATCGCGACGGCAAGCCGGTGGAGCGCGAACTGCGCACGGTCAGCGCTTATGCCGGCGCAGTCGAGCTCGGACCCTACCGGCATTTCATGCAGAAGGAAATCTTCGAGCAGCCGCAGGCCATCGCCGATACGCTCCAAGGCATCGTCGGCATCGCGCCCGACATATTCGGCGCCGCCGCCGAACCAGTCTTCGCCGCCGTCGATGCAGTGCACATCTATGCTTGCGGCACCAGCTATTATTCCGGCCTCACCGCCAGGTTCTGGCTCGAGGCCATCGCCGGCCTGCCGACCCAGGTCGAGGTCGCGAGCGAATACCGCTATCGAGTCAGCGTACCCAATCCGAAGGCGCTGGTGGTGGTGATTTCGCAGTCGGGGGAGACCGCCGACACCCTGGCCGCGTTGAAGCACGCGCAGTCGCTCGGCCACGCCCACACCCTCTCGATCTGCAACGTCGCCACCAGCGCCATGGTGCGCCAGACCGCGCTCAGCTACCTCACGCGCGCCGGCGTCGAAATCGGCGTCGCCTCGACCAAGGCCTTCACCACCCAGCTCACTGCGCTGTTCCTGCTCACGCTCGCGCTGGCGAAGTCGCGCGGGCGGCTCAGCGTCGAAGACGAAGCGCGCCACCTGAAAAACCTGCGCCACCTGCCGGTCGCGCTCGCAAGCGTGCTCGCGCTCGAGCCGCAGATCATCGCCTGGTCGGAACAGTTCGCGCAGCGCGAGCATGCGCTATTTCTCGGTCGCGGCCTGCACTATCCGATCGCGCTCGAAGGCGCGCTCAAGCTGAAGGAAATCTCCTACATCCACGCCGAAGCCTATCCAGCGGGCGAACTCAAGCACGGCCCGCTCGCGCTGGTGACCAAGGAGATGCCGGTCGTCACCGTCGCGCCCAACGACACGCTGCTGGAAAAACTCAAGTCAAACATGCAGGAAGTGCGCGCGCGCGGCGGCGAGCTCTACGTCTTCGCCGACGCCGACAGCCATATCGCGCCCTCGGCGGGCGTGCACGTGATCCGCATGCCGGAGCATTACGGCGCGCTGTCGCCGATCCTGCACGTAGTGCCGCTGCAGCTGCTCGCCTACCACACCGCGCTCGCACGCGGCACCGACGTCGACAAGCCGCGCAACCTCGCCAAGTCGGTGACGGTCGAATAGGCGGCCTCCGCGGCCAGGCATCTGTCCGGCAACAACGACCGGCGCGGTCCGACCAAGTCGGGTAACTAAGAATCATTAATTACGGAATTCGCGTAACATACGCATCCAAGCTTCGCCAATGATCCAACAGCTCACCCTCAGGCCTTCGTCATGAACAATTCAAACACTTACACGCCGCCCAAGATCTGGTCTCCGAGCAAGGAGAGCGGTGGCCGCTTCGCCAACATCAATCGTCCGACGGCGGGACCGACCCATGAAAAAGAACTACCGGTGGGGCGCCATCCGCTACAGCTCTATTCGCTGGGCACGCCGAATGGCGTCAAGGTCACGGTGATGCTGGAAGAACTCTTGGCCGCAGGACACAGTGACGCGGAGTACGACGCTTGGCTGATCCGGATCAGCGATGGCGACCAGTTCGGCAGCGGTTTCGTCGCGCTCAACCCGAACTCCAAGATCCCGGCGCTGCTGGACTGCAGCACAACGCCGCCGATTCGGGTGTTTGAGTCCGGCGCAATCATGGTCTATCTGGCCGAAAAGTTCGGCGCTTTTCTTCCCACGGATACCGCCAAGCGTGCCGAATGCCTGTCATGGCTATTCTGGCAGATGGGTAGCGCCCCGTTTCTCGGCGGCGGGTTCGGCCATTTCTATGCGTACGCACCGATCAAGATCGAATACGCGATCAATCGCTATGCGATGGAGGTCAAACGTCAGCTTGACGTACTTGATCGGCGCCTCGCGGAGAGCCAATATCTGGCGGGAAACGAGTACACCATCGCTGACATGGCGGTCTGGCCCTGGTACGGCACCTTGGTAAAGGGGCAGCTGTACGAAGCAGGCGAGTTCCTGCAAGTGCAGTCCTACACGCACGTGCTGCGTTGGACTAACCACATCGCCCAACGTCCGGCCGTGAAACGCGGCCGCATGGTCAATCGCGTCATGGGCGACCCGTCCAGCCAACTGCATGAGCGCCACGATGCGAGCGACTTTGACACCAAGACTCAAGACAAGGTGGTCGCGCCGCGCTAAAGTTCGTCAAGCCTTTTCCCCGCCGGGTTCAAGCATGATCACCCTTTACGACTGCGCCACCGCGCCGAGCCCGCGCCGCGCGCGCATTCTGCTCGCTGAAAAGGGGCTTGCCCACGAGACGGTCCAGGTGGACCTGAAAAATGGCGAGCAATTGGGTGAGGCCTATCGAAAGATCAACCCGCTATGCACGGTGCCGGCTCTGCGCACAGAGGAGGGGGACGTACTGACCGACAACGCAGCGATTGCCGCCTACCTGGAAGCCCGCTACCCGGAGCCGCCACTGCTGGGCACCACGCCGTTCGAAAAGGCCGAGATTGCGAGCTGGAACTGGCGGGTCGAGTTCGAAGGCCTGCTGGCCATCGCCGAATCACTGCGCAATAGTGCGCCGGCAATGGCAGACCGGGCATTGCCCGGGCCGGTGAACTATCCACAAATTCCTGAACTGGCACAACGCGGCTTGGCAAGGTTGCAGCAGTTCTTCGCCACGCTGAATGACCGTCTTGCCAAGCGCCGCTATGTCGTCGGCGACAGTTTCAGCATTGTCGACATCACCGCCGTGGTGGCTGTCGACTTTGCTCGTATCGTGAAGGTCAAGCCCGGCGAGCAACACGCGCATTTGCAGCGCTGGCGGACCGAGATGGCACAGCGGCCATCGATGTCCCTCTAGGCGAAACGTTACCAGTAATCGACGGATTGAGCGTCGAATTGAAACCGACTTTGAATTTACCGACGTCGACCAGCCGCGCAACCTGGCCAAGTCGGTGACGGTCGAATAGACAGCCATATCAGGACCCGTTGCAAAATCGATTTTGCAACGGCTAATTTAGGGGAGTATGAGGGGACGTGTCCCCTCATCGTGCAGCGAACGCTCAGGCCACGCGGTCGCGCGGCTCCTTTCCGGCGAACACCGCATCCAGGTTGTCCAGGGCGCGGTATCCCATCGCAATCCGCGTTTCCTTCGTAGCGCTGCCGATGTGCGGCATCAGGAACGCATTGGGCAGCTCGCGGTAGCCGGGGTGGATATTCGGCTCGTTGTTGTACACGTCCAACCCGGCGGCGGTGAGTTTGCCCGACTTGAGCGCCGCGATCAGCGCTTCGTCGTCGACAACCACGCCGCGGCTCGCATTGACCACGATCGCGCCGTCGGGCAGCAGCGCGATGAGCTTCGCGTTCAGCAGCTTGATGGTCTGCGGCGAAGCCACGCAGTGCAGCGCCAGAAAATCGCAGTGCGGCATCAGCGCCTCGGGCGTCGCGTGATAGATCGCGCCTTCCTCGAGCGCCGGTGGCAGCCTCTCGATGTCGTTGTAGTGGATTTCCATGTCGAAGCCGCGCGCGCGCTTCGCCACCACGCGTCCCACGCGGCCGAAGCCGAGTATGCCCAGGCGCTTGCCCGTCACCTGGGTGCCGACCATGAAGCTCGGGCTCCAGTCCTTCCACTCGCGCGTGCGCACCAGGCGTTCGCCTTCGCTCGCGCGCCGCGCCGCGCCCAGCATCAGCATGAGGGTCAGCTCCGCCGTTGCGTCGGACAGCACCTCGGGTGTGTTGGTCACGATGAGTCCGCGCGCCTTGGCCGCCGCCGTGTCCACGTGGTCGTAGCCGACGGAAAAGTTCGCGATCACGCGCACGCGCTCGGGCAGGCGCGCGATCACGTCGGCGCCGAACTTCTCCGTGTGGCAGGGCATGATCGCGTCCGCGCCCTTGGCGCGCTCGATGATCTCGTCCGCCGTATACAGGGCATCGTTCGGATTCAGGATCGGGCTGTAGTCTCGGCTCAAGCGCGCCTCGACGGCATCGGGCAGCTTGCGGGTGACCAGGACGACGGGTTTCATGGTTGAGTGCTCCTCAAGATTTCAGGCGATGGAAAAAGCGTCAGGATAGTCGATGCGCTGTCAGGGAATCTACAACAGTAGCAGGGGCGGCGCAAAGATTTCGCCCGACAAGGCGGCGCCCGACTGGCCGGGCTGCCGCGAGCGCAAGCGCCATCTGTAAGCGTTTGTAAAGCTTGTAATAGCGCTAGCCAAGTTTGCGCCACAGCGCCTAGACTGAAATCCGGTTCCAGCTTCAAGGCCATTTGACAAGGAGGCGTGCGCAAATCGAGGCGTTCGAACGAAACCATGCAAAACTATGAAAATCAGCTTGAACAGCCAAGGACGGCAGCCGCGACGCGCTGCGGCTCTTGGCGCGGAGCTGCGCCCATGAGAGGGCGCGCACGCGTCGCGCTCCTGCCGCTGTTGGCGATCCTGCTTGCGGCGAGCGTGGCCTCGGCGCAGGACTATGGGCAGCCTCCTCCGCCTGCATACGGCCAGGCCTACGAGCAAGCGTCGGCCGCGCGGGCGTTCAGCCAGGAGGAGCTGGAGCAGATGCTCGCGCCGATCGCGCTCTATCCGGACTCGCTGCTGTCGCAGATCCTGATGGCTTCGACCTATCCGCTCGAAGTCGTCGAGGCGGCGCGCTGGTCAAGGGCGAACCCGGGCTTGCAGGGCGATCAGGCCGTCGCTGGCGCCGAGCAATTCGACTGGGACCCGAGCGTGAAATCGCTCACCGCATTTCCGCAGATACTATCGGTGATGGACCAGCGCCTCGACTGGATGCAAAGGCTCGGGGATGCATTCCTCGCGCAGCAAGCACAGATGATGGACACCGTGCAGTACCTGCGGCGCAAAGCCTACGACGCCGGCAACCTCAGAACGACCGAGCAGATCCAGGTCCAGCCCGTCGCGCAGGCGATCGATATCGGCTTCGCCAACCCGGAAGTCGTCTACGTGCCGTATTACAACCCGATGGTGGTCTACGGCTCCTGGTGGTGGCCGTCCTATCCGCCCGTGTATTGGGCGCCGTGGCCGGGTTATGCCGTGAGCTATCGGCCGGGACTCTATTGGGGTCCGGCAATCGGCGTCTCGTTCGGATTCTTCTTTGGCGCCGTGGACTGGCACAGCCACCACGTCAACGTCGTCCACAACGATTACTACGACAGGCGCTTCGCCAGGAACCGGCCCGAGGGCCATGTGCGCGAAGCCATTACGCCATGGCGCCACGATCCTGCGCACCGCCAGAACGTACCCTACCGCAGCCCCGCGGTGCGCCAGCATTTCGGCCCGGAAAATCGGCCCGCAGAGACCCGCGAGCGGTACCGCGGATATCAGGCGCCGCCCAACTCCACCGGCGCCCCTATGAACCGCCAGATTCCCCGTCGCGAAACGGCGCCGCCGCGCGCGCCGCAGCCGGCGCAGCGCGTGTTCCCCAATCGCGAAACCGCGCCTGCGCACGTGCCACAGCCTGCGCCGCGCGCGGTTCCCAAGCGCAACGCGCCTGCCTCACTCGCGCCGCGGCCGGCGATCAGGCCGAAGCTCGAACAGCGGCCCGGCGCATCCGGATCGGTCCCTCAGGGCCACCAGACGCGCGAATCCAGTCCACGCGGACGCGCCAGCCAGGACCATATCGCGCCGCGCCGCGCGCCGGCCGCAGGAGCCCCCGCAAGCGCGCCCGTAGCGAGACACCCCGCAATTGCACCTGCGGCGAGACCCCCCGCCCGCGCGGCCGCGCCGCGAACTGCAGCGCCGAATCCGCCAGAACGCCCGGCCGATCGCCGACGCGAGGAGCGTTGATGCGCCATGCGGTGAACCCTACCGGCAGGCACCCGGGAAGCAGTGCAGCTCTGTCGGGTGAGCTGGTAAGCAATCCTTGCAACCGGGATGGCCATCACCCCAGCGCCAGCGCCATCACGCCGAACGCGATGCAGCCCGCGCCGAGGATGCGCAGCGCGCGGTCGCCCTCGCCCAGGAGCTGGCCGCCGATCAGCGCGGCGAACAGCATCGACACCTCGCGCGCCGGCGCCACGTGCGACAGCGGCGCCGTCTGCATCGCGAACAGCACCAGCACGTAGGCGATCGGGCTCAACAGCGCCACCACCAGCGCGTACTTCCACTGCGCGCGCCAGTGCGCCGCGGCCGCGTCGCGGTCGGCGAGCAGCGGCGGCAACAGCAGCGCAATGCGCGCGAAATTACCGAAATAATCGACCAGGATCGGCGACATCAGCACCACCTTGACCGCGTAGCCGTCCACCACCGTGTAGGTTGCGATGAACAGCCCTGTGGCGAGGCCGTAGGCGATGCCGATGCGCACGCGCGCCCGTTTCGCCGGGTCGTGCGCCGCGCGAAACAGCCCCGGGCCGCCCGCGACCAGGAACACCCCGCCTACCACCGCGACAACGCCGAGCGCGCCGAGCAGCGTGAGATGCTCGCCGAGCAGGAACAGCGCCACCAGCGAAGACAGCAGCGGGCCCGAGCCGCGCGCGAGCGGATACACCACCGTCAGGTCGGATGCGCGGTAGCCGCGCAGCAGGATGACGTAATAGAAAACGTGCACCACGCCGCTCGCGACCACCAGCGCCCACTGCGTCACACCCCACAGCGGCAGCGCGCGCCAGCCCAGCCATAAGCCCAGCGGCGCCCAGATGAGCGCCATCAGCAACGCGGTGAACGCGACGAAGCGAACGTCCCCCCCGGCCTTCTTCGCCGCGATGTTCCAGATTGCGTGGATCAGGCCGGCGAGGACCACCAGCGCGAGCGCGGTGAAGCTCATGCGCCGCGCCTTGCGGCCGCGGAGCAAATGCGGCCATCAATCAGAAATAGTTCACCGAGCGCCATGCTGCCGGACCCCTCACGTGGGGCGTATCGAGGACACTGATCGTATCCGAAAAGGCAGGCGCGAGCTGCAGTCGATCGATTAAGCGCTGCAACAGCTCGTCGCGCTCGATCTCGAGGTGAGAGGTTCCGTTACGCTAACGCCCGCTTGCGCGGGATACGCTCAGACCACAGGAGGAAATTCGCCATCGTTAGAAATCGCCTTGCGCCCGCCGGCCTTCAGGCAGGCCTCGATCGAGGCGATCAAGTCCGCGTGCGCAATCGGTTTGGAGAGAAAATCCGCCCCACCCAGATCCACCGCCTTGGCGATGGTCTCGTTGTCGCCGAAGCCGGAAACGAATATCACCGGTATCGATGCGCAACGTTCGTCCGTGCGCATCAGCGCCAACAGATCCAGGCCGCCCAAATGCGGCATGCGGATGTCGCACAGGACCAGGTCGAAAGGGCGCTCGAGAATTGCCTTGCCGCCCTCGATTGCGTCTTCAGCCACCTCGGCCGCGTAGCCTGCCGCCGCGAGCTGCATTCTCATCTGCTCGCGAAACTCGAGATCGTCGTCGATCACGAGAATCCGTATGGTCGCTTTGTCTGACATAGTCTGGTTACTCTTCTGCCCGCCGCTTGCCGGCGGATGCATCGCAGGTACGCCCCGAGCGGCCTATTCTGGCACGACGCCATGGAGCGCGCACGCCGCGATCAGCGGTGACTTGAACCTTACCCCGCGCACCGACCGATGAACCGGGCGACCTCACCGAGCGCCGCCTTCGACTCGGGGAGCGCGACCATGATCGGCCAGACATGCGGCAGCCCGGCCGCGAGGTGGAGTTCGCTCTGCACGCCTTGCGCGAGCGCGGCCGCATGCAGGCGCGTCGCGTCCGAATTCAGAATCTCGTGCTCGCTTGCCCAGATCATCAGCGGCGGCAGGCCGGAGAGGTCGGCGAACAACGGCGAGGCGAGCGGATTTCTTGGCGACTGAGCGCCAAGGTAGGCGCTCACCACCGCGGGGAACTGCTCGGGGCGGAACATCGCATCGCGCGCGGCCATCGTGCGCATCGATTCGCCCGACAGCGTCAAATCGGTCCAGGGCGAGAACAGCACCGCTCCGGCGGGCATCGGCAGGCCGCGTGTGCGCGCTTCGAGCAGGCAGGCCAGGGCGAGCCCGCCGCCGGCCGAATCGCCGGCAATCACCAGCTTGCCTGGTGCCACGCCGGACGCGAGCAGCTGCGCATACGCGGCCACCGCGTCTTCTATTCCTGCCGGAAACGGGTGCTCGGGCGCAAGCCGGTATTCGACCGAGTACACCTGCGCCTGCGCGCGTCGCGCGAGCTGCGCACAGACGGGGCGGTGGGTCCCGACGCTGCACGAGAAATAGCCGCCGCCATGCAGATACAGCAGCGTGCGCTCGAACGCTGCCGGGCGCAGCCACTCGCCGGCCGGCGCGCCCTGGGCCGCGTCGGCGGCCACCGGTGTGCGCGTGATGCCGGACAGCAGGGGCAGGTTCTTCGGCGTGAGGCCCTCGAGTCCGGCGCGCGCCTTCGCCACGTCGAAGATTGCGCTGCGTTTGGGTTTGACTTTCCAGCGCAAGAATAAATTGGTGACGCGTGCGGCGAAGCTCAGGGACATGGTCGATCCTGCTTATGCGGCGGGTTCTTGTCGTGCGGCGCGCCCGGCTTCCCGGTCGCAGGCCGCGGTTATGGGAAATCAGGCGTTACGGCGCACGAAATGCCCTGTATTTTTTGGTTTCATCCAGGAAATGATTGAAAAAGAGCTGTCTGACGAGAAGTCCGTATTCGGGCCACAATTTTGCGTCTTTGGCGCCGTCGCAGTCTTGTTTCACGTGTGCCAATTCGTTTTCCAGAATTTCGTGCAGCAACTTATGGCCTTTTCGATGAGGATAATCTGCGTCCGTCAGTATCCTCTCCTCGTCACTGAAATGGTTCCGCGAATCCGCCAGTATGGCGTCCATTAGTCCCGCGAGCTTGTCCGTCGTTGCGCCGCTAACGATGGCCTCGTTCAAGGCATTGATCAGAACGACCAGATGCTGATGTTGCCCGTCCAACTCGGGGATGCCGAATGCCATGTCGGTATGCCACTCGATTCTCCAGAGCGATTGCTCCATTTTTACCGTCCCAAAAATTGATCAATTGCCCTGTTGCGGCGGGAGCAGGTACACCGCGCGTCTACCACCTATTCTAACCGCATCGAGTGTCCATATTCCCGAACCTCGGCGTCGGCCGCATTGCGGCCTTGTGTGTGCTAGCGCCCAGACGACGCGAGCAAATGGTGCTGAAATGGCTTGACCGTCACGGCACTGTCGCTGAAGGCGGGCAAATCACGGAGGTTCAATATGTATATGGGCGGCGGTCTCGGTCTGATACTTATCATCGTTGTTATCGTCTTGTTGCTGCGCTAAGGCATGCCGCGCAGCGTTCGGCAGAATGAAACATGACATCTGAGCGCCGAGCGTCGGCGCCGCCGCCGGCAGCGCAACCCGGCAACAGGCTATCCATCGATAATCAATGAAGGAGCGCATCGCATGCATACCAGTTCGAAGGTAGCCGCAAGGCGGTCGTGGGCGCAAGCGCTGCTGGGCTTGATGCTTGCCATTGCCCTGATCCTGAAAACTACCGTTCCATACTTGGTGATCGCTTCAGTCTGTATCTGGCTGGCCGGCGAGGTCCCGGGTATTGACAACGCGTGGGGATGGGGCCTGGTGTGCGGCGTACTGCTCGGGTTCCTGATGTTCAAAGCGAGAAAATTGGAGAATGCAAAGCGGGCTTCCGCGTTTAGCTGGCATCAGGGACATTACCAGGGCATCTCGGGAGTCGCGCGCGCAGGGCTGCTGCTATTGTCCCAATTCCAAAACAAGCCGCAGCCCGATAGCCGGCGCGACCTGGGCTACGAAAAAGACGCAGCCCGGAATGTCGGGCTCGCAGAGGATTCGGTCAAACGGCAACGCCGGGCGCTCGGCTACGACGATGCGCCGCCGGATGAGTAAGCTCGGCGCCTGGCGCCGACCGTCGCATCGAAAAAGCGCTGCGCGCTGAATAGAGGTGAGCGTGGCCGGAACGATCGCGCAGACAGGGGCGTCGCGCGGCGGCAGCGACCATGCGGTCGTGGGTGAAGATATTTTTGATCTTAACCGAGGCCCAAGACATCCTCAGGCAAGAACGCCGAGACGATCCAGTTCGGCGCATCGACGATTTCACTGATCTTGAGATCGACGGCGACGCTGCACAGGATGTAGGCCTCCTCGCGCGACAGGCCGTGCGTGCGCACCAGGTGATCGATCATATGGCGCACCGCCTGGCGCGCGCACTCGTGCAGGTCGGGGCCGTGCGCCGTCGTCGCGTAGTGCGGGCAGTCGGCGACGCGCGCGATCGCCCCGCGCGTGCGCAATTGCGGTTCGGGCAGCTTGCGTCCGGGCAGCAGGGCGAATCTGAGCGTGATGCGCGCATTCATCTCCACCGCTGTGATGCAGACCTCGCCGTCGCCCTGCGCGCCATGGGCGTCGCCGACGCTGAAGAGGGCGCCTTCCACCCACACCGGCAGGAACACGGTGGTGCCGGCGGTGAGCTGCTTGATGTCCATGTTGCCGCCGTTCTTGCGCGGCGGTATGGTGCTGTGGCCGCCCGCTTCGTCGAGCGCGACACCCATCACGCCGGGAAACGGTTCGAGGGGAACCGCGATGTTGCGCATGCCGCGCGCAAAGCGGCCGTCGCTCACATCCCAGATCTGCAGGAACGGGCGCTCGAATTCCTTCTCCGGCAAAAGACCGCGGCCGGGCCGGATCTGGGTCCAGCCGAAGGACGCGCGCGGCAGGACTTCGACGATCTCTACGGCGAGCACATCGCCGGGCATCGCGCCGCGGACCAGCACCGGGCCGGTCAGCGGATGGCCCTTGAACGTGCGCCGCAGCACGTCGTCGTGCTTCGATTGCGGCGAATAGAATTCGTCGGCCGCGTCGCGCGTTTCGAACACGACCGTGTCGCCGGGTTCGATTTCCAGGCGTGGAGGAATCGCGCTGTTCCACTCGTAGTGCACGATGCTTGCGTCGAGAAAATGCTGCTGGGGCATGGGCGGAACTCCTGGCGTGTGCGCTTAGCGCTTGCTCTCGATCTCGATCTCTACCAGCCGCGGCGCGCCCGCGGCGAAAGCCTGCTCGACCGCGCCGGCGATCTCTTCCGGCCGGCTCACGCGCACCCCCGGCACCCCCATGCCCGCAGCCATCTCGACGAATCCCAAGGCGGGTTGCGCCAGCTCCATGTGCGGATAGGGTTTGCCCGACGGCGCATCGAAGCGCTGCCGATAGATGTCCAGGTTTTGTTTGAGCACCCGGTACTCCCGATTGACCAGGATGACGAACACGATCGGCAGCTTGTGGTGCGCCGCGGTCCACAGCGCCGTGATCGAGTACATTGCCGAGCCGTCGCCCGACACGCACAGGACCGGGCGGCCGGGATGGCCGATGCCGACGCCGATCGCGCCCGCCACGGCCTGTCCAATGCCGCCGCCGCGACTGCCGAAGTACGCATCGGGCGCGTCGACCTGAAACGTGGCCGCAAAGTCGACGCTGGCGGTGATCGCTTCCTCGACGAGCAAGGCCTTGGCCGGCGTGGACTTGCGCAGCTCGGCCATGGCGCGCGGGATCGAAATGGGCACGCGCGCCCACGCCTTCTCCACGCGCGCCTGATAGGCCGCGCTGTCCTGGGCTTTCTGCGCGGCGAGCTGCGCCGAGCGGCGGCTGGCGGCCGCGCGCCAGGCAGCGTCGGTTTGCGCAGCGATCGCGTCGTCGATCGCGCGCAGCGCCGCCCCCATGCCTGCGACCAGATCGACATCGACCGCATGGTTGTAGGCGAGCGGCCGCGGCGAAGATACGATCTGCACCACGCGCGCGCCCTCCGGAAAAGGCGAACCCGGCGCAAACCAGAGTTCCTCGAAGAATGCGCCGCCCACCAGCAGCACGAGGTCGGCACCATCCAGCATCTTGCGTATCCCGGCGACGTCGAACGGCAAGCCTGCGCGCGCATGCGCATGCGAGCCCGGGAAAGAGACGTGGCCGCGCAGTCCCTGGTGCCACACCGGCGCGCCGATGCGCTCGGCCAGCCGGACCAGGTCGGCGGCGGCGCCCGTGCGCGCGACCTCGTCGCTGACCACGATGACCGGGGCGCGCGCGGCCTCGATCAAGGCGCAGGCGTCGGCCAGCGCGCGCGCATCCGGGGCGGCGTCGCGCTGCGGCCGGCCCGGCGGCAAGGCTGCGTTTTCCGTCTGCTGCTCCATCACGTCGACCGGCAAGGACACGAACACCGGTCCGCACGGCGCCTCGTGGGCCGTCATGAATGCGCGGCGCATCACCGCGTCCACCTCGTCGGCGGATTGCAGCTGCGTGCTCCACTTGCTCACCGGGGCCGCCATCGCAACCAGGTCGTGGGCGAGCATCGGCTCGCGGCGCAGCATGCGCGTGTCCTGCTGGCCGGCAGTGACGAGCATCGGTGCGTTCGCCCGCAGCGCGTTGTACATCATGCCGATGCCGTTGCCCAGGCCCGGCGCGGCGTGCAGGTTGACCACGCCGGTGCGGCCGGTGGCGCGCGCGTAATAGCTGGCCGCGCCGACGGCGACGCCCTCGTGCAGATGCACCAGGTACTCGATGGACGGGTAATCGATCAGCGAATCGAGCAGCGCGTTCTCGGTCGTGCCCGGGTTGCCGAAGACGTGCCGGACCCCGTGGGCCACCAGGCTCTGCATGAAAACTTCACGTCCGCGCATGGTCTGTTCCTCTAGATCGGGATGTCGTATGGTATCCGGTACGACTGGATTATTGGGTTGTCGAAATCACAGCCGATACTGTACCCGATC
>CAZRMO010000048.1:0-6731 GCA_964601155.1 uncultured Enterobacteriaceae bacterium | reverse complement strand
CGCCAGCACCTTCTCGACGCTCGTCACCGACTGCCGGCAGGCCTCGGGCAGCGTAACGCTCACGCGCATGCCGCGCGGGCCGCCCTCGCTCACCTGCACCCGCGCCTGCGGCAGCGCCAGTTCCTCGTGCACGACCCGCGTGACCAGCCGCGCCGCTGCGTCGCAGCGCAGCTGCGGCTTGTAGATCTTGCCGACGGTGGTAAGGGGGATCGTCTCGATGATGTGGATCTGCCGCGGCCAGGCCGGGCGCTCGCCAATGGTGCGCCGCGCGTGCTCGTTCAGTTCGTCTTCGCTTGCGCTGGCGCCGGGGCGCAGTGCCACGTAGCACACCGGCAGCTCGCCGGCGTACGCATCGGGCATGCCCACCGCGGCGGCCAGCGCCACCGCCGGATGCGTCGCCATCGCGTTCTCGATCATCAGCGGGTCGATGTTGTGGGCGCTGCGGATGATCAAGTCCTTCGAGCGGCCGGCCATATGGATGCGGCCCTGCTCGTCGGTGTAGCCGAGGTCGCCGCTGTTGACCCGCCCGTCCTCGATCACGCCTGCGTTGTGCTCGGCGTTGCGATAGCCCGGCGATACGTGCGGCCCGCGCACCTCGATCACGCCGATCTCGCGCGGCGCGCAGCGCTCGCCCAGGCGGCCGGCGGCATCGAGCCGGCGCACCGTCACCTCGGTGTAGGGCAGGCGCCAGCCCACCGAGCCCGCGCCGCCCTCGCTGCCCACCGGATCGATCGCGACCAGGCCGGAGGTTTCGGTCATGCCGTAGACCTCGTACAGGTTGCGACCGGTCACTTGGCGGAAGCGCTCGCCCACCGCCGGCGGCAGCGAGGCTGCACCGGTGAAGCCGGCGCGCACCGAACTGATGTCGGCGCCGTCCAGGGGCACTTCCATCACGGCGCCGACTGAGGTCGGCACCGCGCCCACCAGCGTGGCGCGGTAGCGCTCGACGATGCGCCAGAAGCCGCTGACCATCGCCGGATTGCGCATCCCGCCTGGCGACATCACCAGCAGCTGCGTGCCGGCCATGAATGGGCTCAGGCTGCAAAAGATTGTGCCCCCCACGTGGAACAGCGGCAGGCTGGCGGTGAGCACGTCGCTCGCGCGCATATTGCCCATCAGCGCGCCGCCGAGCGCGGAGACGAGCTGGCTGCGGTGGGTGTGCGCCACCAGCTTGGGCGTGCCGGTGGTGCCGCCGGTGTGGAAGTAGGCGGCGATGTCGTCGTCGCGGCCGGGTTCGCCGAAGCTCAAACGGTCCTCGGGCTGGGCCATCAGGGCCGCATGGAAATCGACCACGCCCTCCGCGGCCGGCGTCGCGGGCGGCGCCACGCGCACCAGCCTGAGCCCGGGCAGCTGCTCGCGCACGCGCAGCGCTTTTTGCCAGATGTCCAGCACCGGGTGCGGACCCAGCGCCACCAGGATCGTCGCGCCCGAGGCCTTGAGCAAAGCGGTGATGTGCTCGGGCTGCAGCAGGAAATTGATCGGCACCGCATAGCCCGCGGTCTCGGCGCCCCACAGCGTGGCGTGGGTTTCGATGAGGCTGGGCAGCATGTAGGCCACGCCGGGGCGCGGACCGCCGAGTGCGGTGAACGCGTTGGCCGCGCGCCGCACCAGGCCCAGCAGTTCGCGGTAGCTGACGCGGCGCGGCTGCTCGTCGGGCGCGCCGCTCATCAGCATGGTGAGCGCGATGTGATCGGGCAGGCGCGCCGCGGTGCCCGCGAACACCTCGTAGACGCTGCGCTCGGGCAGGCGCTGATCGAGCGTCAGCGCGGATTCGATGCGCGCGAGATCGTCGCCGCTGCGCAGGGGCTCGTCGCTCAGGGTAGCCATGGGTTTCCTCCTTGTCGTAACGACCGCTCGGATGCTCCGTCGGTCTTGTTGTTTCGGTGCGCAAGCGGTGATCGGCTTGCGCCATTGCGCCGGCAGTCTACATTATCCGCCGGCGATTACGGCGGGCGTTCGTGCTATCGTTTCCGCTACGCGATGGGATTACCGACAGGGGAACCGTGAAGCCAGCCATCATTCTCGTTTTTTTGCAGCGGCGGGGATAGAACCATGAGCGTTTTCAAAGACAAAATCGCCATCGTGACCGGCGGCGCCTCTGGCATCGGCGCGGCGCTGGCGCGCGAGCTGGGTAGGCGCGGCGCCGTAGTCGTGCTGGCCGACGTTCAGATCGATGCCGCGCTGGGCGTTGCCGCAAAGATCACCGCGTCGGGCGGCAGGGCCGCCGCGCAGTATCTCGATGTGACCGACGGCGAGGCGGTGCAGCGCCTGGTCGCGCGCGTCGCCGCCGAGCACGGGCGCCTGGACTACATGTTCAACAACGCGGGCATTGCCGTCTTCGGCGAGTTCCGCGATCTTCCGGCCGCGGACTGGAAGCGCATTCTCGACATCAACGTCAACGGCGTGTTCGCCGGCACCGCCGCGGCCTATGCGGTGATGGTTCGCCAGGGCGCGGGTCATATCGTGAACACGGCCAGCCTGGCCGGCCTCATTGCCTCGCCGGGCCTCGCCGCCTATGCTGCCTCCAAGCACGCAGTCGTCGGCCTGTCGGTCTCGCTGCGCGCCGAAGCGGCCGCCTACGGCGTCAATGTCAGCGCCGTGTGTCCGGGGTTCATCCGCACACCCATCCTCGACAGCAAGACCGTGGGCATACCGAAGGAAAGCGAATCGATGGCGCAGGTGCACCGGATGGCCATGGCGCCGGAAACATGCGCAGCCCAAGTGCTCGCGGGCGTGGCGAAGAACAAGGCCGTCATTCCGATCACCGGACACGCCAAGCTGATGTGGCGGCTGAACCGTTATATCCCCGCGCTCATGCATGCCGGCAGCCGCAGCATGGCCGCGCGCCTGCATCGGGAACGCATCGACGAGGGAAATGCATGACCAGACCCGAGTTCGACGTCCTGGTTTTCGGAGCCACCAGTTTTGTCGGCAAGCTGCTCTGCCGTTATCTGGTCGAACGCTACGGCGTGGCGGGCGGGCTCAAATGGGCGGCCGCCGCGCGCTCGAAAGCGAAGCTCAAGGCGCTGCGCGACGAACTCGGCCCGGCGGCATCCGGGCTCGTGCTCGTCGCCGCCGACGCCACCGACGAGGCGTCGCTGTTTGCGATGTGCGCGCGCACCCGCGTCGTCGTTTCCACGGTCGGCCCGTACGCGCTCTACGGCGAGCCGACGCTCAAGGTGTGCGCCGAGACCGGTACCGACTATTGCGACCTGACCGGCGAACCGCAATGGATACGGCCGATGATAGCGGCCTACGCGCCGGCGGCGCACGCGAGCGGCGCGCGCATCGTGCACTGCTGCGGCTTCGACTCGATCCCGTCCGACCTCGGCGTGATGTTCCTGCAGCAGGAGGCGCAGCGCCGCTTCGGTGCGCCCTGCACGCGCGTGAAGATGCGGGTGAAGGCGATGCGCGGCGGCGCCTCCGGCGGCACGGTTGCGAGCATGTTGAACGCAGTCAAGGAGGCCGCAGCGGATCCGGCGCTGCGCAAGGAGCTCGCGAACCCCTACTCTCTGTGCGGCCCCGCGGCGGTCAAGGGCGTGCGCCAGCCGAACGTGAAAACTGCTGTCTGGGACGAGGACTTCGGCGCGTGGTGCGCGCCGTTCGTGATGGCGGCGATCAACACGCGCATCGTGCACCGCTCCAACGCGCTGCAGGCGCAGGCCTACGGCGCGGAGTTCCGCTACGACGAGGCGATGCTCACCGGGCGCGGCGCCAGGGGCCGCCTGAGGGCGCTAGCGATCACCGCGGGGCTGGGCGCATTCATGCTCGGCGCGGCGCTGGCGCCCACGCGCCGGCTGCTCCAGCGTTTCGTGCTGCCCGCGCCGGGCGAGGGGCCGAGCCCGCAGGCGCAGCGCGCCGGATTCTACGACTTCCGCTTTTTCGGCACGACTGCCGACGGCCGCTCCCTGCGCGCCAGGCTCACCGGAGACCGCGATCCGGGTTACGGTTCGACTTCGAAAATCCTCGGTGAAGCCGGCGCTTGCCTGGCGCTGGATGTGCCGAAGTCGGCGCGCGCCGGCGGCTTTTGGACACCGGCGACGGCGCTGGGCAATCCGCTGCTGGAACGGCTCGAAGCCCATGCCGGCTTGAAGTTCGAACTGCTCGAGCCCTGAAGGCGCCGCTCCCACGGGGGTTGTAGGAGGAGGCCCGCCCCCGGGCCGACAGGTGCTTGGCCATGTCGCTTGTCGGGGCGAGGGCGCCCCTCCTACAGGGTTGTGGAAGGCCCGCCCCGGTTTCCTGCATTTGCCATGACCGAAATCAACGCGCTTGTCTTCGTCGCCAATAGACTGAGGATGCGATGCAATGCGCCGCAGACCAGGGCGACCAACTGCGGAATCCGGCCCCTTGTTTGTGGACACGAACGATGTACCCATTCAGTGGAGGCAATCATGCGGCCGACAATGAACCCTTACCGACACCGTCATGCTTTGTTTGCAGTTGGCGCCTGCGCCATCGCCGTCGCCATGGCAAGCGGATGCGCACAGACAGCCAGCGTTTCAAGACTGGGGCCGGATACCTACACGATGACCACCCACCGCGCGCTGGCTGCGGGAGGTACTTCGGAGGCGAGGCAGGCGGCTATAGCGTCAGCGCAGGAGTACTGCGCCGGTCTTGGCAAAAAGGCCGTGATCAGCAAAATGGACGAAATGCCGACCGGTCACGGCGCCGATAAGGTCAATATCGTTTTCAGGTGTTCTGGAAACGGCGGCCGCTGATACAAACAGCCGGAACAAGGAGCCGCCATGCAACTCCTCAGCGTCAACATCGACAAGCCCGAAGCGACCAACTTCATCCTCGGGCAGACGCACTTCATCAAGACCGTGGAAGATGTTCACGAGGCGCTGGTCGGCGCGGTGCCGGGGATCAAGTTCGGCCTCGCGTTCTGCGAGGCCTCCGGCAAGTGCCTGGTGCGCTGTTCGGGCACCGACGCGGCGATGACCGGGCTCGCGCAGAAGAACGCGCTCGCGCTAGGCGCGGGCCACAGCTTCATCGTGTTCCTCGGCGACGGATTTTTCCCGGTGAACGTGCTCAACGCGCTGAAGCTGGTGCCCGAGGTGTGCCGCATTTTCTGCGCCACGGCCAATCCGACCGAGGTGGTGATCGCGCAAACGGAGCTGGGCCGCGGCATCCTCGGCGTCATCGACGGCGCCTCGCCCTTGGGTGTGGAGACCGAAGCCGACGTCGCCTGGCGCAAGGGCTTCCTGCGGCAGATCGGCTACAAGCTCTGAGAGGGGGAGGCGTCGCCGGGCGGTCCGGGCGCTACGCCCGGTTCAGATCCCGCTCATCGCGTCAACGAGCATCTGCTTGACCTCGTCGGGCGCGTTGAGGAAGCGGAAGCCCGAGCAGCGTACGCGCTTGCCGTCCTCCAGCGTTACGAGCTCTGAATAGCGCACTTCCAGATCGACGGTGACGATATCGATCCCCGGAATCTCGATGCGGCTTCCCGCGAGCACCGTTCCCGGCTCGAGCATGACGTCCGGCGGATAGAGCAGGACGCTGATGCCGCCGAAGCTGATGTCCTTTATCCGCGCGTCGAAGGGCGCGAAGCCGCCGGCGTCGGCGACGCAGCGCAGCAGCACCTTGGGCGCCGCGTCGTAGCGCTCGGTCTGCCGGCGCTGCTGCACGGCGAGGATCTCTGGATAGGCCATGCGTATCGCCGCGACACCGTCGTGCTCGACCTCGCTCGGCTCGACGCCGACGAATTCGATGTGCCAGTCGTCCGGCTCGGCGACCAGGGTCATGCGCCCAAGCGCGAGCAAGGCGGCATTGAGCGGTTCGTCCGCCGCAGCGGCAACGATGATGAAGTCCCCTACCGGATCGGCGAAAACGAGTTGCGTGCTGACGATGCCCTGGTTGTCGCGCAGCTCCACGGTGATCTGCTGGCGCCGGGCGGCGAGCGCCTCGAGCACCGGCGCGATCTTGCTGCGCGAGCGCAGCAAGTGGCTTGAGCTATTGGTGGTATCGTTCATTGTAGACATAAGCGTGGCGGCAGCGATATCGAGCCGGTCCTTGAATAAACGGCATTGAGCCCGATCGCCATTGTAGCCCCTTCGCGAGGGCGTGCGAGAGAACCGCCGAGCTCAGCCGTATGCCGGGGGCGGCACGAAGGCGTAATACTCGCGCTCGATGAGCTGCGCGAAGCGCAAGGTCGAGAGGTCACCGTATTGCGGCCCGACGATCTGCACGCTCAAGGGAAGGCCCTCCGCAGAGAGGCCGATGGGCGCGGCGGTCGCGGGCAGGTTGCACATGCCGGAGATGCCGGCCCACCACATTTGCGTCGTCGCCGGCTGCGGCTTGCCGTTCACGCTGATCATGCGCTCCCAGCGCTCGCCGGGCATCGAGTGCGGGAATGCCGCCGTCGCCGCGTTGGGGCAGAGCAGCACGTCCCAGTCCTTGAAGAACTCGGCCCACGCAAGCCGCATCTGGTGGCGGCGGTTGGAGGCCTGGAGCCAGTCTTTGTGCGGCTGTGTGTTGGCGCGCACCATCTGCGCGTAGTACCCGTCTTGTTCGGGCTCGAGCTTGTCCCGCGCGCGGAGCATCGCCGCGTAAGCCTCAGGCGCCATCCTGCCGGAGGTGGCACCGCGCAAAAGCTGAATGAACACGCGGTGCGCTTCGCCCAAGTCGAACGCGGGCCGCGCGCGCGCCGACACCTTGGCGCCATTGCGCGCAAGGAACTGCGCCAGCCGGCGGATGGCTAGCCGCACGCTGGCGTCGGTTTCCGCGGTCGG